>NZ_CP146101.1:3301818-3602272 GCF_037023745.1 Streptomyces sp. SCSIO 30461 | reverse complement strand
TCCGTTCGCTGCATCGCCAGCGCGCACAGCCGAAGTCCGGCGGCCCAGCCTTCGGTGCGCTCGGTGAGCACGCCCACGCTCTCCGGCGAGGGCGTCAGCCCGTGCTGCCGCAGCAACTGCGCCGTCTCACGCGCGGTGAACGCCAGCTCGGAGCGGCGGATCTCGCAGATCCTGCCCTCGGCGCGGTAGCGGTGCAGCGGCAGTGCCGGATCCACGCGGCCGACCAGGACCAGCCTGAGTGCGGATCCGGCGTGGGCCAGGACGAATTCGAGGTCCGCGGCCAGCTGCCGGTCGCCGACACGTTCGACGCCGTCGAGCACAAGCACGACGGGCCTGGGCAGCTCGGTCAGCGCGGAGGCGAGCCGGACGATCAGTGAACGGTCCACTGTGTCGGCGCTGGAGGGGGTGCCGATGTCGGGCAGCGGCACCTTGTGGTAGCGGAACGCCCCGAGTACGTACGCCCAGAACACGCCCGGAGCGTTCTCCTCGCTCTCGACCGTCAGCCAGACGACGGGACCAGGAGGGCCCTGGGCCCCCTGCCAGGAGGCGGCGAGCGTCGTCTTTCCCGCCCCGGCCGGTCCGCTGATCACGGTCAGCGGGCCCCTGGCCCCTTCAGTGAGCCGGTCGGTGAGGCGTTTCCTGGCCACGAAGCCCGGCGGTACGGCGGGTACCGCGAACTTCGAGGCCAGCAATGGATCGCCGCCCGGATCCGGCTGGGAGTCCTCGGCCATGGCATCCACCGTCGTACGGTCCCGTCTTCCGGTGTCCTGACGCGACCATGATCCCAGTGCCCCCACATGATCGCCATTGATCACCGCCTCTCCGGCCGACGGGGCGGAGCGCCAGGGGAGGCGGTGCCGGTCGGGCCGTAGTCCAATGTCCTTGAGGCGCTCGGGGTGTCCTTGAGGTGCTCGGGGTGGCCTGGAGTGGTTCCGGGGGCGCGGGGCTCGGACGGATCACCGGAGGTGCGATGAGCCGGAGTGGGAGCGACTGGGTCCGCCTGCAGCGCCGGACCGCGCGATTCGCGGTCATCGCCGCGTTCACGGCGGTGGTGCTCTTCGTCCTGGTGGCCGGGCTGCGGGGAATCGCGCTGGTGGCCCTCGTGGTGGTGGGCACGGCGATGACGGCGGCTGCCCTGTGGTGGGTGCTGACCCGGCGCGGGCTGGTACGTGTGTGCGCCATGGCGCTGGCCGTTGCGGCACCGGTGGCGGTCGTCTGGCTGGGGGTCACATCAGGGCTGCTCTGGCTGCTGGTGATCTGCCTGGCGCTCGGGGCCCTGGCGGCGACGGCCGGATGGGAGGCTCTCGCCATGGACACCGCGCACAAGGCGCAGCCCGTCGCCGCGACGCCTCGCCCGGGGCGGCCGTTCCTGATCATGAACCCGCGCTCGGGGGGTGGCAAGGTGGGGCGGTTCGGGCTGAAGGAGAAGGCCGAGGCCGCCGGTGCCCGTATCGCCCTGCTGGACCCGGGCCGGCAGGTCGACGTGGCGGAGCTCGCCCGCCAGGCCGTGGCCGATGGGGCGGATCTGCTCGGAGTGGCGGGGGGTGACGGCACCCAGGCTCTGGTGGCGGGCATCGCAGCCGAGCACGGGATTCCCTTCCTGGTGGTCCCCGCGGGGACTCGCAACCACTTCGCACTCGACCTCGGGCTCGACCGTGACGATCCCGAGGCCGCGCTGAGCGCCTTGACGGACGGGGTGGAGCTCCGGGTGGACCTGGGCCTCATCGGCGACCGGGTGTTCGTGAACAACGCGTCGTTCGGCGCGTATGCCGCCGTGGTGCAGAGCGACGCCTACCGCAACGAGAAGGTGCGCACCACGCTCGAGATGTTCCCGGACGTGCTCACGCACCGCGCAGGCCCGCGGCTGACGGTCCGGGCCTCGGGGACCGCGGTCGAAGCACCTCAGGCAGCGCTGGTGAGCAACAACCCTTACCGGGTGGGCGATCTGGCGGCGCTGGGGAGGCGGGACCGGCTGGACGGCGGATCGCTCGGGCTGATGTGCGTCAAGGTGGACAGCGCAGCCGATGCCGCGGTTCTGCTGCGCGGTGGGAGGGCCCCCGGCCTGACGGTACTCACCGCTCCGGAAGTCGTCGTGGAAGCCGACACACCGCGGATCGACGTGGGTGTCGACGGTGAGGCGCTCAGCCTGCCGTCACCAGTGCGCTGCACGATCCGGCCGGGCGCCCTGCGGGTGCGCGTTCCGCGCACCCGGCCGGGTGTGCCGCGGGCTCGGCCGCGTCTGAACTGGCAGCGCATCGGACTGCTGGCACTGGCACGGTGAACGCGTCAGTGCCCCGCGCCCCCTGGGATCGGGGCGCGGGGCACATGCGGCTTCAACCGGCTTGAACGTCAATCAGTCGCGAGCGCCGGCCCGGCGCTTGCGGGTGGCCACCAGGATGCCGCCACCGGCGAGTACCGCGAGGGTCGCGGCACCGGCGATCACGGGGGTGGCGCTGGAGCCGCCGGTCTCCGCGAGGCCACCCGGGGTCGTCTCGCCGGGCTTCGGAACGGGCGCCGCGGAGCTGGGCGGCTCGTTCGTCGGGGTGCCCGATGGCTCGGGCGCGTCGGACGGCTCGGGCGTCTTCGATGCCTCCGGGGTGTCCGAGGGCTCCGGCGTTCCGGACTCGCAGACCGGTGCGGTCTTGGTCTCATCATGCGAGAACCGTTCGCCGTCGCCCGCCTTGACGACGAGGCGCACCTGGACCGCGGCCTTGTGGTCGGGCAGCTCGAGCGTCTCCTGGAAGGACGAGCCGAATTCCTTGGCCGGCAGCAGGTCCTTGCCGTCCACCGTGACGGTCACCGTGTTGGTGACATCGCCCCCGTACGCCTTCAGATCGACGGTGACCTCGGAGCAGGTCACCGTCCACACGGGAGTGTGAGCCGTGGCGGGGGTCGCGAACAGACCCATGCCCACGAGCCCGGCGGCCGTGCCCGCTATGAGAGCGCCCGAGCGCCTCCGAGCACGGGTTGGTACCTTCATCAATTCTCCACGCACTTTCTGTACTTCGTGGCCAGATGCGGCGCACAGTACTCGCACAGGAGAAGCATCCGCACCCCACTCCGGGTCACTTGACCCGAGCGTGGTACGGAGCGTCCGGTTCCGGCCGGATGGGAGTGAATCTGTCTCCCACCCGGCCGCGGCTGTTCAGACGACGGCCCACGGCTGCCCGTGGCCATGGCCCGGCTTCGACGGGCGCGCCGGGTGGGAGGGCTTGCCCGGCCGCGACGGCTTGCCCGGCCGGGAGGGGTGGTGTCCGCCGCCGTGCCCCGACGTGGACACCACCGGCGGGTGGGATGGCCCTCCCTCGGGGCGAACACCGCGCAGCGCTTCAGCGGGACTCGGCCTTCCGCGGCTGCTTCTCCCCGCCGAATGTCAGCCCGGTTCCCGTCAGATCGGCTCGTATTCCCTTGCGCTCGACGGCGATGCCGCGAAGGCGTATGTCGCCGGTGGCGACCTTCGGCAGCTCGAAGGAGAGCGAAAGGCTCTCGGACAGCTGCGGGGGCTTCAGCTTCAGCAGGCCGCCGATCAGCTCGGGATCGATGCCGACCTTCTCCAGCAGCCAGGGGTGGTCGACGACCACATCGACCAGGTTGACCTTCATCAGCTGCTTCAGGAACCGGGGCGAGCCGGTGAGCTCGCTCAACTTCGCTTCGCTGCGCAGGGCCCGGTCGATCCGCTCCCGCGGGATTCCGAGACGCCGGACCACATCGGGCAGTGCCAGCAGGGACTTGGCTCGGGCGGCCTCCCGGCTGACGCGCTGCGCCGCCTCGGCGTGCAGCCTCAGTCCTGAACGCTCCGGATCCTTGCCCGGGCGGTAGGTGAAGAGACCGGGCACATCGAGGCTCATGTCCTTCACCGTGGTGGACACGGCCCGGTCCCCGTCCTGCCGGACGTACGCCCGCGCCCGCAGACTCACCTCCCGCCCGGCAACCGGAAGTGATCCGGCGATCCGGATACCGCCGGATCCGGTCTCGGTGAACTTCACCTGTGATGCGCCGAGTTCGCGGTTCAGATCGTCGAACGAGAGCAGCACGTCGCCGTCCATCCGGTTGACCACCGCGCCTTCGACCGCGGTCGGCAGGTCCCCGACGATACGGATGTCCTCCGCGGTGGCGTGCACCTCGGCGATCGAGATCTTGTCGGCCGCCACGTCCGGGACGGTCACGTCGGCCCTGTCGATCCGCTGACGCAGAACCTGGGTCAGAAAGGGAAAACCCTGGATGTCGACCTCGGGCCGGGCACCCCCGCCGAGCGACTGCCGGATCTTCTCAGCCGCCTTGTCCTCGGCGTACGCCACCGACAGCCGGTCTCCGGCGAGGAGGAGCGTACTCGCCACCACAACGGCGACGGCGAGCCTGAACACCACGGGCAGGCCGGCGAGCCGACTGCGGCCCCGGTGGTTCGGGGGCGTCCACTCCTCCTCGTCGCCCTCGTGCGGGCGGATACCCGGTGTGGCGGAGAGAGCAGGGCCACGACGCGGCGAGTAGTCGCCGGGCCCACCCGACTCGGGCTCCGGATCAGCGAGTTGAGCGAGCTCTTCGTATGGGTTGCGGTGCTGTGCGGTGATGCGTGTGGGGGGTCGCATCAGCTCATCCCATCATGCGCACCACCCTCGAACGCAAATTCGCCTGATGTGGGTTCACTGCGTCGCACGCCCGGCTCAGGGCTCATTCGATACCGCGGCCGTGGCGGAAGCGCTCCAGTCCCTCCTCCAGGGTGACCATCCGCTCGGGATACGCATAGCGGGCCCGCTCACGTTCCGGCAGCTTCCAAGGCTCGTGCACGGCAGGCCCTTCGATTCCGTCGAGTTCGGGCACCCAGCGACGCACATAGGCACCGTCGGGATCATGGCGCCTGGCCTGACGCACCGGGTTGAGCACCCTGTTGGGGCGAGTGTCGGTGCCGGTACCCGCCACCCACTGCCAGTTGAGCTGGTTGTTCGCCAGATCACCGTCGACGAGCAGGTCGAGGAAGTGCGCCGCGCCGACGCGCCAGTCCACGTACAGGGTCTTGGTGAGAAAGCTCGCGGTGAGCAGCCTGCCGCGGTTGTGCATCCAGCCTTCGTGGCACAGCTGGCGCATGGCCGCGTCGACAACCGGGTAGCCGGTACGCCCCTCCTTCCAGGCCTGCGTGTCCTCCTCGGCACGACCGTCGGTGCGCCAGCGGTCGTGCCGGGGTCGGTAGTCATGGGCCGCGGTGCGTGGTCGCGCGTCGAGCACCTGTTGGTGGAAGTCCCGCCAGCACACCTGACGCACGAAGGCTTCCGCCCCTTCGCCCGCCCCAGAGCGCGCCCGGTGTACGACCTCGGCCGGTGAGAGCGTGCCGAAGTGCAGGTGCGGCGAGAGGTGCGAGGTCGCGTCGTCGGCGAGGTCGTCATGGATCGCTGCGTACCGCGAGATCCCACTCCGCAGCCATGCGTTCAGGAGTGCGCGCCCCTCCGTCTCCCCGCCGCGGGCCAAGCCCGGCGAGACACCCGTGACGTCCGCACGCGAGGGAACGCTCTCCGAGCCCACGGCTTCGGGCACCCGCACCGACCGGGGCGCGCCGATGGTGCCCCGGATGTCCTGCTGCGACCAACGGCGGAAGTACGGCGTGAAGACGGCGAAGTGGTCGGATCCCGCCGGTGCGACGGCACCCGCGCCCAGCGCGCTGACGACCGCGTCATGGACGCGCAGCCGCCGCCCCTGCCGCTCCAGGGCCTGGCGCAACCGGGACTCGCGGGCGTGGGCGTATCCACTGGGTCCGGACGCCATGTGCACCTCATCGGCCCCGGCTTCGCGCGCCACCGCGCACACTTCTTCGGCCACGTCCCCCGAGCGCACCACGAGCCGTCCGCCGCGCTCGCGCAGCCCGCGATCGAGGTCGGTGAGGCAGTCGGCGAGAAACGCCCTCCGGTTGGGGGCGCTGAAGGGCAGGTTCCCGATGTCGCGGTCACGCACGAACAGCGGCACCACCTCGTCGCACGACGAGAGCGCGGAGCGCATCGGCGGGTGGTCGTGCAGGCGCAGATCGGCGGTGTAGAGGACGACCGCTGTGGTCATGGAGTCACCTCCTGGTCGGTGCCCGTGAAGCGGGTACCGGATTCGTCGGCACGTACGGCGGCCCTGGCGATGTTTCGGGCCATTCCACCGAACACAACGGCGTGGAACGGGGAAACGCTCCACCAGTACATATGCCCGAGCAGACCGCGCGGGTGGAACAGCGCCCGCTGCCGGTAGCGTGACCGCCCGGCCCTGCCGGCCCCGTCCGTTCCACCCACCCCGTCCCCCTCCGCCGGGTCTTCTGGCTCGGCGTACATTTCGAGCCATGCGAGACCCGGCAACCGCATCTCGGCCCGCAGCCGCAGCAGCCGGCCCGGCTCGATCGCCTCGACCCGCCAGAAGTCCAGGGAATCGCCGACCCGCAGGTGCGCCGCGTCCCTTCGGCCGCGGCGCAGACCGTCCCCACCGGCCAGCCGGTCCAGCCAGCCGCGTACGGCCCAGGCGAGCGGGAAGGAGTACCAACCGTTGTCGCCGCCGATACCCTCGATGACCCGCCACAGTGCCTGCGGGGATGCGTCGACGGCGAGCGCGCGGCGGTCGCTGTAGAGGCTCCCGCCTGCCCAGTCGGGGTCGGTGGGCAGGGGGTCGCTCGGGGCGCCCGGCAGCGCGGCGGACGACCAGCGGGTGGCGACCTGCGCCTCCCGCACCCGCCGCAGGGCCAGGGCGAGGGCCCGGTCGAAACCGATCGGGCTGCCGGGCGGATCGGGGACGTATCGAGCGATGTCGTGCTCACCGCAGACGACCTCATGGCGCAGTGACTCGGCCAGCGGACGAGCGAGTGACGGCGGTACCGGGGTGACCAGGCCGATCCAGTGGCTGGAGAGCCGCGGGGTGAGCATCGGCACCCGCAGGATCAGCCGCCGGGGCAGCGCGGCCACCGCCGCGTACCTCCGCATCATCTCCTCGTACGTGACGACGTCCGGACCGCCGATGTCGAACGCGCGGTTGGTCTCGTCCGGCATCCGCGCGCTGCCCACGAGATAGCGCAGCACGTCCCGGACGGCGATCGGCTGGATCCGGGTGCTCACCCAGCTCGGGGTGACCATGACCGGCAGTCGTTCGGTGAGGTAGCGCAGCATTTCGAACGAGGCGGAGCCCGAGCCGATGATGACCGCTGCGCGCAGCACGGTCGCGGGTACCCGGGCCCTGAGGAAGATCTCCCCGACTTCGGCGCGGGACCGCAGATGGGGTGAGAGCCCCGCCGCGGGTACGTCCACCGGGGTCAGCCCGCCCAGGTAGACGATGCGCCGTACACCGGCGGCGGCGGCGCGCTCCGCGAAGAGCGTGGCCGCCTCCCGGTCCGTCTCCTCGAAACCGCGTCCGGTACGCAGGGCGTGCACAAGGTAGTAGGCCACGTCCACACTGTCGAGTGCCCTGCCGACCGCGTCCGCGTCGGTCACGTCCCCGCGGACGACTTCCACGCTGCCCGCCCAACGGTGGTCGCGCAGTTTGTCCGGGGACCTCGCCATACAGCGCACCCGGTAACCGGCCGCCAGCAGCTCGGGCACCAACCGGCCTCCGATATAGCCCGTGGCGCCTGTCACCAGGCAGCGCGGGCTCCGCTCATCCAGGTGTTCCTCGCGGCTGTTCATCGCTGTCTCCGTCCTTCCTCGCGCTGCTCGCGGTCCCTGCCGTCCTTCCGTGCCTCCCCGGCCCCTTCCCATTCCTTCGGGATGTGCGCGTGCGGGCATGAACGCCCGTGAGCAGGCGTGACGGGTGAAGAGGCGTAGTGGAAACGCGGCGGCTGGGTATGGGGAGCCCATGAACACACTCCGGGTGGGAAGAATTCGACAGCGCCTGCACGCCAGGGATGCGGCCCTGTTCGGCAGGGTCGCCTCCCGACGCTGGCCGGGCGCTGAGCCGGTGCTGCCGCGGCTGAGCACCAGCGCCAACCACGGGCTGCTGTGGTTCGGGATCGGCGCCGGCATCTGGGCCCTCGGCGGAGTGCGGGGGCGCCGGGCCGCCGTACGCGGGGTCGCCTCCCTCGCGCTGGCATCGGGCACCGTAAACACCCTGGCCAAGGGGGCGGTGCGGCGAGCCAGACCGCTGCTGGACGACGTCCCGATCATCCGGCATCTGCCGAACCAGCCGGTGACCAGCTCCTTCCCCTCCGGGCACGCCGCCTCCGCCGCCGCGTTCGCGACCGGTGTCGCCATGGAGTCGCGCGGCTGGGGCGCGGCGATCGCCCCGGTCGCCGCTTCGGTGGCCTTCTCGCGCGTCTACACTGGTGTCCACTTCCCCAGCGATGTACTGGTGGGCACCGCACTGGGGGTGGGAGCGGCGTACGCGGTGCGGGGGATCGTGCCGTCCCGTTCGCAGCTCCCGGCTCCAGCCAGGCCCCGGGCCGACGCCCCGGCCCTTCCCGAAGGCAAGGGCCTCACCGTGGTCGTCAATCCGTCCTCCGGGGCACAGCCGCAGCTGATCGACCCGGTGCGCCAGCTCCAGACGGCGCTGCCGCAGGCGCGTGTGGTGGTCTACGACCCCGAGGCCGGCGCGTTGCCCGATGTGCTCGCCGAGGCGGCGAAGGCCGCGGCCGAGTCCGGCGGCGCCCTCGGCGTGTGCGGCGGAGACGGCACGGTGAACGCGGCGGCCGCATGTGCGCTCCGCTTCGACGTCCCCCTCGCCGTACTGCCCGGCGGTACCTTCAACCACTTCGCCGCCGATCTGGGGGCCGACACGATCGCGGTCGCCTGTGCCGCCGTGGAAGCGGGCAGCGCGGTGCGGGCCGATGTGGGCCGGATCAGAGTGCTCGCCGGTGCGGAGGCAGGGCGAGGTGCCGAAGAGCGGCGCCCGAACCGGCCGGATGCGAACGAGCCGCGCTACTTCCTCAACACCTTCAGCATCGGGGTCTACCCGGAGCTGGTGCGCGTCCGGGAGCACTGGTCGCCACGCGTCGGCGGACCGGCGGCAGCCCTGATCGCCGTACTCCAGGTGCTGCGTACGGCCCGCCCGCTGCGCGCCAAGGTCAACGGGAGGGCCAGGTCCGTCTGGCTGCTGTTCGCCGGAAACGGGGCCTACCAGAGTTTCGGTATGGCCCCGACTCGGCGACATGACCTGTCCGACGGCCTGTTCGATGTCCGTATCGCGCACGGCGGGCGGTGCGCCCGCACCCGGCTGCTGGCCACCGCCGTCGCCGGCGGGCTCGCCCGCACCCGGCTGTACGCCTCGGCGCGGCCGCGCCGGCTGGTGATTTCCGGTCTGCCCGATGGCACGAGCATGGCGTTTGACGGCGAGGTCGTGCCCGCCCCGTCCTCGCTGCTGCTCGACAAGCTGGACGAGGCCTTGACGGTGTACCGCCCTGTGGTGGACTGAGCGTTGCCGCCGGTTGGTCAGACCGGTTCCATCCGGCCGAACAACCCGGCGTGACCGGGCGGAAGCTGGGTGAGGATACGCCGCAGCAGGGCGTCGTCGGCGGTCTCGGCGACGACGCCCAGCACGGCGGTCACCGCACGCCGGGCTTCGCCGAAGTCCCCGCGGTCACGTGCCGCCACCGCCGCGATGAACCCCCGCGGGGTCAGCGGCTCACTGGAGGGCTCTCCTTCGGTCAGCAGCGGGCCGCACTGCCGCGGCAGCAGCCTGGCGAGATCACTGCGGTCGTCACCCACCAGATGAGCTCCCAGGACGTCCAGGACGGTCTCGGTAGCGTGTGCTGCCTCCTGCCGCCGTGCGTAGCGGCCTCGTTCCTGAACCTGATCAAGCAGCGTTTCCAGGGGGATGTTCATGTCCGCTCCTTGTCCTCGCCGCCCTGCGGCGGCGTGCCCGTTTCGGTACCCCCGGCGGGGTGCGCTACACGACCCGTCACCCACATGCCCCAGGAGCCGTGCAGCGCGGATCCGACGTATCGCCGCGGCCCGTTCCGTATGATCGCTGGCAGGGGCGGCACCACGGGGGGTCCGCTCCCTGCGACCTCGGGGGCGGGCGATCTGCATGGACACAAGGCCACGACTTCTGGCGACCAGCGACCTGCACATCTCCTACGAGGAGAACCGCTCCTTCGTGGAGCAGGCCCGTCCCACCACCGATGAGGACTGGCTGATCATCGCCGGTGACGTGGCCGAGAGGACAGCCGACGTCGAGTGGGCGCTGCGCCGCTTCAGCGAGCGGTTCGCCAAGGTGATCTGGGTGCCGGGCAATCACGAACTGTGGACGACGGCGCAGGAGCAGGACCGGCAACGCGGAGAGGCCCGCTACCGGCATCTCGTGGACATGTGCCGCTCGCTGGGTGTGCTCACCCCCGAGGATCCGTACCCGGTCTGGCGTGGCGCCGACGGGCCGGTGGCCGTGGCGCCGCTGTTCCTGCTCTACGACTACACCTTCCGCCCCGATGGCACGTTCACCAAGGAGCAGGCACTTGAACGGGCGTACGAGGCGGGCGTGGTCTGTACCGACGAATTCAGGCTCCACCCCGACCCCCACCCGGACCGCGAGTCATGGTGCCATGCCCGGGTGGCGGAGACCGAGCGGCGGCTCGCGGCGCTCGACCCGGGGCTGAGCACCGTCCTCGTCAACCACTGGCCCCTGCTGAGGGATCCCACCCGGATGCTGTGGTATCCGGAATTCTCCCTGTGGTGCGGCACGGAGCGCACCGCCGACTGGCACCGGCGGTTCAGGGCCTTGGCCGTCGTCTACGGCCATCTGCACATCCCGCGCACCACCGTCCACGACGGCGTGCGCTTCGAAGAGGTGTCCGTGGGCTACCCGCACGAGTGGCGGCGACGCGGTCTGCCGCGCGGCATCCTGCGTGACGTCCTGCCCGCCTGACTCCCGGCCGAAGTCCGTCGGTCCGGGGGCCTTCTGACGGTTCCACACCACGTACGGCAGGATGTCAGATCCCGCCGGTCGGAGCCTCTGCTTCCGTTCGCCCCGGCGTGACCGTACGACCGCACTCCCCCAGAATCCACAGGTGGCAAGGTGACGAGACATCACATCCGGCTCAGAGCGGCGTCCAACACCGCGGGCGTGCTCCCCCGTGCCACGGGAGGGAAGCGTTGAACCGGGACCTCACCCCGCATGATCTGATCGTCGCCGGAATAGCGCTGGCCGCGGGCGTGGCCGCGGCCCTGCTGCTGCGCCTGCTCCTGAAATGGCTCGGCGTGCGTGCGAGCCGGACCCGCTGGGGCGGCGACGACATCATCGTGGACGCCCTGCGGGCTCTGATCCCATGGGCAGCGGTCACCGGAGGCGCGGCGGTGGCGGCGTCGGCGCTGCCCCTGACGGCGCCCGTCGGACGCAACGTCAACATGGTGCTCACCGCGGTGCTCATCATGGCCGCGACCCTCACGGCCACCAGGATCGTGGCCGGTCTCGTGCAGGCCCTCGCGCAGTCCAGGTCCGGTGTCGCCGGGTCGGCCACGATCTTCGTGAACATCTCCCGTGTCGTGGTCATCGCCATGGGCTTCCTCGTGGTCCTGGAGACCCTGGGCGTCTCCATCGCCCCGCTGCTCACGGCTCTCGGCGTGGGCGGTCTCGCGGTGGCACTGGCACTTCAGGACACTCTGGCCAACCTGTTCGCGGGTGTGCACATCCTCGCCTCCAGGACGGTGCAGCCCGGCGACTACATCCGGCTCAGCAGCGGCGAGGAGGGGTATGTCGTCGACATCAACTGGCGCAACACCGTGGTGCGCCACATCTCCAACAACCTGGTGATCATCCCGAACACCAAGCTGTCCGGGACCAATATGACCAACTACCACCGTCCCGAACAGCAGATGACGCTCACCGTTCAGGCTGGGGTCGGCTACGACAGCGACCTGGACCATGTGGAGAAAGTCACGACGGAGGTCATCGACAGTGTGATGGCCGATGTCGACGGCGGTGTGCCGGAGCATGAAGCGGCCATCCGCTTCCACACCTTCGGCGACTCGCGCATCGGCTTCACGGTGATCCTGGGCGTCGGCGAGTTCAGCGACCAGTACCGGATCAAGCACGAGTTCATCAAGCGGCTGCACCGGCGCTACCGCGCCGAAGGCATCAGCGTTCCCGCGCCGATGCGGACCATCTCGGTGGAGCATGGGGACCTGTTGGTCCCCCACCAGCGCTCCACCGAGCACGCGGTGAGCGTGCACGCTCCCGTCCACGGCGCCCCCGCCACTCCCCCGGTGTGAGCGCCCCGGCCGTCGCGGGGTGATACACACGGCGATAGCACATCAGCCCCTGTCCCGACCGTACTCGGTCGGGACAGGGGCTGACTGGCGGAAAGGTACGCCGCTATCGCCGACGCGTGCCCTCGCCTCGACCACGCGCGCGCAGCAGCACGACGCCCGCGATCAGCAGCAGGGCTCCGGCCGCGGACGGCCACAGCTGGGCACCGGTCGAAGCGAGGCTGCCACCCGCCTGGGACTGGCTGCCCGTGTCGACCACCTGGTCGGCCGACCCGCCCTGTTCGGCGGTCTTGTTCTGGTCGTCACCGCCGTTGTCCGGAGTGGTGGCGGTCCCGGCGGGCTGTTCGGCGGCTGAGCCCTTGGGGGCATCTGTGCTGTCCGAACCGGCCGCCGCGGCGCTCGGCTTGCTCTTCACCACGGGCTGCCCCGCAGCGGAGCCCGGCTGAGCGTCGGGCTGCTCGGCGTCGCCGCCCGGAGCCTGCGACTGGTTGCCACCGTCCTCCTGGGCACCACCGTTGTCCTGGTTGCCACCGTCCTCCTGGGCACCACCGTTGTCCTGGTTGCCACCGTCCTCCTGGGCACCACCGTTGTCCTGGGCACCACCGTTGTCCTGGTTGCCACCGTCCTCCTGGGCACCACCGTCACCTTCGCCGGCACCCGGGTCGCCAGGGGCCGGGGGGTTCTGCTGGTCGTCGCCACCTGCCGGAGGGGCTCCCGCGTCGCCGCCGACGCCGCACTGGCGACCTTCGTTGATGCAGCTCACGACCTCGTTCATCAGATTGTCGTCGAACACGTTGATGAAGTCGCCGTGGTCCGTGACCGGCTTGTGCAGCTGCTCGGGGAACGAGTCGACCGCGAAGACGCTCGGATTGTCCCCGTCGAAGACCGGCGGCGGCACGTTGTACACGATCCGCTGCACGAGCTGCGGAATGGCCTTGAAGCCGTTCTGGCAGGCACCGTTCTGGTCGGCGAAGGCGACATGCGTGCGGTGGTTGGCGCTGTCCGTGTTCTGGCCGTCCCAGCAGCTCTGGAACTTGAACGAACGCACCACCTTGCTGCCCTGCGGGCAGATCGGGTACTTGTCCTTGAGCTGGCGGTCCTCGAAGCCCGTGCAGCTCCAAGACGCGTTCGCGTTGGCGTTGCCGTTCACGAACGCCTTGGCGTCACCGGTGATGATGCGCAGGAACCGGGGCATCGCGGTGACCTTGCCCACCGGGCTGCCGACGAAGTTCAGCGTCACCTCGGACGGCGTCTGGATCTCGCCGACGTTCTTGTCCTTGCCGCCGCCGTCGGCCTGCGCGTCGTTCTCGTCCTGGCCGTTCTGCACACGCAGCACCGGCCAGTAGTAGGTCGACTTGTCACCCTGGTCCTGACAGGTCGTCTGGCCGTTGGCGAGGTCGTCGTCGCTGGCGAAGGCGTCGTTGGCCTGGTTGCCCACATAGTCGTGCATATGGTGGGCGCCGTTGCTCACACCCGGCGCCACGATGACGTTGTCCGGGTTGAACTTGCCGTTCTGGTTCGTTCCGCAACTGGTCGCGAAGGTGCCCTGTGAGGCGCCCTGCTGCGGCTGCGGGTTCTGCACGTTCGGCTGGATGGACTGGATGTCCACGAAGTCGGAAGCCTCGGGGCCGTTGCCTGCCTGACCACCGCTGTCGCCGCCCTGCTCCTGGCCACCGCCCTGTTCCTGGCCGCCGTTCTGCCCCTGGTCCTGTTCGCCGACGTCGGCGTCATCGACCTGGAGGGCACACGGGGCCAGGGCTTCCAGGTCCTTCGGACGATCCCCGGCCACCCGGCCGATGGCGATCGAGATCCGTTCGATACCGGCGGCACGCTTGGCCTTCAGCGGATCGAGTACGGCGTTCTGGGCCCACTGCGGATCGCGCGCCATCTGATCCTTCTCGTTGGCGAAACGCTGGTACGCCTCCGTGATCTGGCTGTCCATCGCGGCCAGTTCACGGTCTACCTGCCGCCTCGCGCCGTCCGGCACCTCGGGCAGCCCGTTGGCCACCTCGGGGCACTTGATGGTCGATGCGGAGGCACCGGCACTCTGCGTCTGGTTCTCCCCGTTCCAACCGCTGGGCCAGGGCCCACCGCCTTCACCGGCGGAAGCATAGGAGTTGACCGCGATCAGGCCACCCCCACCCAGCATGAGAGCGATCGAGGCAACAAGCGCTCGTTTGCCCCGCTTAGACCGTCGCCGCACTGTGCGTCCCAATTGGAGCTCCTATGTTTCCTTGCCGGTCTGCCGTACACGCGCGCTGATGTGAGAGCTGCGTCCAGCTACATACGGAGGTGACACGTGGGGCGTTCAACCCTGAACAGTCAGCGGAATTCGATGATCTGACGGCCCGGTAGCAGAAAAGGTGCCCTGAACTGCGAGGATGCGACTGTCGAGGAAGCATCGGGTGCAGGAGTCAGGACACCTTTCTGGTGAGCGAGCGTACAGGGTGGGACCGGGGCCTGGTCGTGAGGGCTGACGGGAAAGGCCTGGTCGGGCATGCCGGGGTGGTGTTGCTGCGGCGCCTTGCGGACCGGTCGGGGCTGACCGGGGCCCTGTCCGGGGTGTTCCCGACCGGCGGTCCGGGCTGGCGGGACCGGGCAGTGGTCCTCGTCCACCTGGCGATATCGATCGCGCTCGGCGCCCGCAGTGTGGCCGAGGCCGGACAGCTCGCCTGGCACCATGAGCGGGTGATGGGCCCGGGCGTCTCGGACTCCACGGTGCACCGCACCCTGAACCTGTGTGACGCCGACCGGATCGCGGCGATCAACCGGGCCCGGGCGCGGATCCGCCGTACGGTGTGGTCGTGGCTGGCGCTGCGGCCCGGCGGATTTCCCTGGCTGACCATCGCCGGGAAACGCCTGCACCACTGGGTGATCGTCGATATGGACGCAACGATCATCACGGCCGCCTCGAAGAAAGAGGGCGCGGCGGCGACCTGGAAGAAGAGCTTCGGGTTTCATCCTCTGGCCGCGTGGTGCGCGAACACCGGCGAGTGTCTGGCGATGCTGCTGCGGAGCGGCAACGCGGGCTCGAACACGGTCGCCGACCACAAGGCGGTGCTCGCCGATGCGCTCGCCCAGATCCCGGGCTCCTCGCGCGCGAAGATCCTCGTGCGGGTCGACGGGGCCGGCGCGACCCACGGCCTGCACGAACATCTCCTCGGCTTGAACACGCGTCGGCGCACGGTCCGCTTCACCACCGGCTGGACCATCACCGAGGCCGACGAGCAGGCCATCGCGAAACTGCCCGAGGCAGCGTGGGAGGCATCCCTCAACCAGGACGGCAGCGTCCAGGAGGGCTACTTCGTCGCCGAGTTGAGCGGACTGAACGGACGCGAGGGCTGGAGCCGGGGCCTGCGGCTGATCGTCCGCCGGGTCAGACCCTCCAGCCGCCACCTGGCGAACCTGACCGACTTCGAGAAGAAGACCGGCTGGAAGTACTCGGTCATCGCCACGAACATCAACAAGATGACCCGGGTCGTCGGCTCCCACCAGATCCAGTGGCTGGACGCCGTGCACCGCCACCATGCCGTGGTCGAAGACCGCGTGCGCACGAACAAGGCCATGGGCTTGCACAACCTGCCCTCGAAATCCTGGCAGAACAACACGAGTTGGATGCTGACCGCGAACCTCGCGGCCGACCTCGACGCCTGGCTCCGTCTCCTGGCCCTCCACGACCAGGACGGCCTCGCCGACGCCGAACCCGACACCATGCGCTTTCGGATCTACCACCTGCCCGCCCGCCTCGCCCACCACGCCCGCCGCCGGCACCTCCGCCTCCCTGCCGACTGGCCCTGGGCCAGGGCATTCGCCACGGCCTGGCGGCGTCTGACCGAGCTTTCCGCCGTCACCTGACGCGCGGACCCCGCCCCGACGAAGACCAGGAAGGAGAGACCGGCACCACCACCGGGACCGTGGAACCCGGCGCAGCCGCAGCGACACGCGACGGCCCCACCCGCCAATACGCGGGACAAACAGGGCGAGCCGAAGACGCTACCCGGCAGTGATCACCGCTGACAGATCGAGGTCAAAGCGGCGGGAAATTCGGGCCGAATCCCGTACAGGTGTGCCGCGTCGCCGTCGGCGGGACGCGGCACACCGGGTCGCCTCCATGCCGGTGACACAGTGGGCCGCAGTCATGACCACGTTGGCGCTGATCAGGCTGCCGCAGCAGAACTGGCGTTTCAGGGCACTGCCCTTGCCCTTGGTGAGCAGCGCGGCCATGAAGGGGTACGCGTCGCCGGACACTTCGGTGCCGCCGATGATGCGAGCGCCGGGCTTGGGCTCGCCGGACGCGGGCATGGCCGGTGAGGGCGAGCATCGGCATCCAGGCCGGCAGGTCCAGGGCGATCTGGACGATCTCCAGCCAGATCTGGTTCTGCGCGGCGTCGTACAGGGGGAGATTGCGCAGGCCGGCGCGCGGGCGGCACGGATACGGTCCTCGGCGCGGGCCCGCTGCCGGTGGCGCAGCTCCAGCTCGGCGATCGGGGTGTTCTTGGTGTTGGCGGCGAAGCAGGTCAGGCGGATGCCGTCGGCGTCGGCGCGGCGTCGGCGAGACGCAACTGAGCGCCGGGATAGGGCTGTTCCCTCTAAACGATCAGCCGTATCGCCTGGCCAGCCCTTGAGGCAGTCGCCGTCGAGCTCGACCACCCAGGCTTTGTCACGGATTTCGCCGTCGGGCTCGACGGCCCGGCGTCCACAGGCTCCGCTCCTGCGGCGCAGCTCACCCTGAGGTCCTGCCCTCGGTGGAGCACGCTTCGTACAAGGGGCTGAACAACCGGGCGGAGAAGGGTCATCAGCCCACTCGCCGGCGCGAACCGGCGATGAAGGGCTCCGCCCCGCTGGAGCAGCCCAGCGGTTCCCATCCGCGTTCAGCGGCATCCCACCCCACTTCCGGCCCAACCGCCACCGGATGACCGCACACAACTGCCGAGCCGGGATGACCCTCCGCTTCATGAATCGGAAACAGGCCACCCGGAGTCACCGGTCTGCCCACCAAGGGCTGGGCGACAACCCGGAACCGGGCTTCGCCACGCCCCGACGGGCCGCCGGACACGCACGTACCCAACAACGTGACAACGCCCGCCGACACGCGTGATCAGAATTCACACGGTGTATCGAGGCTCAGTATCCTAGGCGAGGGTGTGCGGCGCGACGATCTGCCATTCTGGCGCCTGTCTGACGCCCATGTACCCGCCCGGTGAGCTCACCGGTGTTTCCGCCGCCGCACATGAAAGCAGGGGAGGATTGCGCGATACAGGTGACACGCTGTCCCGGTTCGGATACAAGCAACAGCTCAGCAGAACCCTCGGCTTGCGCGATCTGCTGACCTACGGCTTGATCTACATCGTTCCGATCGCACCGTTCATTATTTTTGGCGTGGTGTTCGACGCCTCCAAGGGCATGGTGGCGCTCACGTACCTCGTCGGTATCGTCGCCATGACGTTCACGGCCCTCAGCTATAGGGAGATGTCCAGAGAGTTCCCTATCTCGGGCTCGGTCTACGCCTACGCGGGGCGCGCCCTGAGTCCGGAGGCCGGGTTCATCTCAGGATGGATGGTGCTGCTGGACTATTTGCTGGCGCCGACCCTGCTCTATGTTTCCGGAGCCGTCGCGATCCAGTCCGTGATCCCCTCCGTGCCACAGCACGTGTGGATCGTGCTCTTCGTGGTCTTCAACACCACCGTCAACCTGATGGGTGTCGCCATCACGGCCGCGATGAACAAGGTGCTGCTGGTCGTGGAGCTGACCGTGCTGGTGCTCTTCATCGTGTTCGCCGTCATCGCCATCACCCAGGGCAAGAACGGAGCGCACTGGAGTCTGACCCCGTTCTACAACCCATCAGAGTTCTCGATCGGGCCGATCTTCTCCGCCCTGTCGGTCGCGGCATTGTCGTTCATCGGCTTCGACGCCATCTCCACACTGGCGGAAGAGGTCAAGGGCGGTCCCAGGGTCGTCGGCCGCGCCACGCTGCTGAGCCTGTTCGTCGTCGGCGCCCTGTTCGTCGTGCAGACCTACCTGGCCGCACTCCTGCTGCCCGGTGAGACGAGCCTGCCCAGGGAGGCCGCGGAGGACACCGCGTTCTACGACGTGGCAGGGGTCGCCGGCGGGACATGGCTGAAGAGCCTCACCGCCGGCACCACCGTCCTCGCCACGGCGGTGGCGACCTCGCTCGTCGCACAGACGGCCACATCGCGGCTGCTGTTCTCCATGGCCCGTGACGGCCAACTGCCACGCTTCCTGGCCCACGTCAACCGCAAGCATCGCGTACCCGAACGGGCCCTCGTCTTCGTGGCTGCGCTCAGTCTGGCCCTGGGGCTTCCCCTGGCCGGCCGGGTGGACCTTGTGGCCTCGCTGGTGAACTTCGGAGCCCTGTTCTCCTTCCTGATGCTGCAGTTGTCGGTCGTCTTCCACTTCCTGGTCCGCCGCCGTGCGCGCACCTATGGCATGCACCTGGTGGTGCCCTTTTGTGGCCTCGTGATCATCGGCTACGTGCTCTACCGCGCCAACGCGCACGCCCAGATCGTCGGCAGCTGCTGGTTGGTCATCGGGCTTGCCGTCCTCGTGGCACGCCGCTCGACGGGCCGCTCCGTCACCCTCGGCAGCGCTGAATGAGACTCGGGGCGACCGGCAGGGAGGGCGTCAGGTCTGGCAGAGTCCTCGCCCGGTACCGACGTCGAGCGGGCCGGCCGGCCGTGGTCATGCTGTTGCGGCTCGCAGTGACCCGGCATGTCACGGCCCGGCAGCCGCCATGCGCTGCTCGCGCGCCTCACCGGACGGATACGTGGCGCACGAGTTGCACCACTTTCACAGACCCGGAAGCATGGATGATACGCACTGGAGGGGTCAGGACCGGATCACCGGCCGAACGCTTGTGATCCCCGGTAGCCCCAGCTCATTGCCAGGGTGAGCCAAGAGCCGAGAGCCGACGTGATCGTTGCGTGGTACGCACCGACACCTCCCAGGTGGGCCGTACGTCCCGGACCCGGCAGCCGGCATCGCGTCTGGAGCAGCGAGTGAACGAACCTTACCGAGACATCTTGGCGGGCCTGCGCAACGCGTTTCCGCAGCCCTTCAGTGCGGCCTTCCACGACTCCTACGTCTGCCACACCGTGCTGCGTGCGCTCGACAGCCTGGACGATCTCAAGAACGAGACCCCTCTGCTCGGTGGCCGCGAGCCTCTGGACTACGACACCGCTCGCACGGTCACGCTCCGGGAAGAGGGCGCGTCGGTGGAGGAGGTGGTCAAAGATCTGGTGTCGTTCTTTCACGGCATGACAATCTGGGGCCATCCCCACACGCAGCAGAACGTCATTCCCCCGTCGACGCTCCCCTCGGTCGTCGGCATGACGCTCGCACACCTGTACAACCCGAACATCGTCTCGGACGAGTTCAGCCATCGCGTGGCCCTGGCCGAAGTCGAAGTGGTCGCGGCATGCGCGTCACTGCTGGGATACGACCAGGATGAGGTGGGCGGACTGTTCTCGTTCGGTGGCACCGCGACGAACCTCTACGGTGTGAAGGTCGGGCTGGAAAAGGCTCAACCCGGCGCGATGCAGAGCGGTGTCCGCGAAGGCCTCGTGACCTTCGCCAGCGACAGCAGCCACTACTGCCGTCTCACTGTCGCGGGGTGGTTGGGCCTCGGCACGGACAACTCGATCACCATTCCCACCGACGACCGGGGAGAGATGGACGTCGGCGCGCTTCGCACGGGCTTGGAAGAGGCAATCGGTGCCGGTAAGAAGATCGCCGCGATCATCTGCACGATGGGCACGACGGACTCCTTCGGTATCGACGACCTGGAAGCCGTCGTCGACCTGCGCGACGAGCTGGTGGAGACACACGGCCTGCAGTACAAGCCTCATGTCCACGCTGATGCGGTGAGCGGTTGGGCGTGGGCCGTGTTCAACGACTACGACTTCGAGGTGAACCCCCTGGGTTTCGCAGCGCGCACGTTGCGGGCGCTCGCGGGCGCCCGCCATCGCATCAAGGCGCTGAGTCTGGCCGACTCCGTAGGCATCGACTTTCACAAGACCGGTTTCGCGCCGTACATCTGCAGCCTCGTGGTGTTCAAGGACGGCCACGACCTGCAACATCTGGGCAGGAAGCCGGAGACGATGCCGATGCTGTACCAGCACGGCGACTATCACCCGGGCCTCTACACGCTGGAAACATCGCGCATGGGAGGCAGCGCCCTGGCAGCCATCGCCAACCTCCGCCTGCTCGGCAGGCAAGGCTGGCAGTCCGTCCTCGGTTACATCGTCGATCTGTCACAGCACCTGCGCGACCTGCTGGAAGGGCAGCCGCACATCCGCGTGCTCAACCGGGACAGCGTCGGTATCGTGACGCTGTTCCGCGTGTACCCCGAAGGGGTCGACACCTTCGACATCGAGCGGCGTGAGCTGACCGATTCGGCCATGCGGGAGGAGGTCCGCACCTACAACGAGTACAACCACCGCATCGCCGACTACCTGCACGAACGGGCCATGCAGGGCAAGGGGGTGGCCATCTCCCGCACGGACGCGTATCGCGAGACCCTTTTCGGCGAGCCGGTTCTCGCGTTGAAGTCCTACCTGGTCTCGCCGTTCGACAACGAGGAGAGCGTGGAACTGGTGGTGCGGAACGTGCTCGAAGCGCGCCAAGCGCTGGCACGGGAAGACTGAGGCGCCCACCGAACCGCGGTGGACGACCAGGTCGGCACGGTCGGTTCTGTCCCGTTGTTGAACGCGCGATTTCCTGATGGCCCGTCGAGAGGCTGTGTACCGGGGCGATTTGCGGGTCTTGGGAGCCAGTGAGCTCAGTCCGGGTCAAGCAAGGGTCCTGTCGGTGATGCGACCGCCGTCGACCCGCAACAGGGTCTTCACCGTCGAGACACCGGGGACCCGAGTCGTCAACACGGCGGCGAGGAAACTCAGATGGTCCGCGACGGTGTCGTGCCCCGAGTTCCAGGATGCCCGCAGTAGTGGAGGTGACGTTCCATGCCTCCTGGACCCGCCTCCCGGCCCGGGACTCATGCGGAACCCGGGTACACACCATGCCGCTGGCCTTGGCAACATCAATCGCCGCGACCCTCTCCACCAGCTCCGATTCGAGATCGGTCTCTTCGCTCGCCCTCACCCTCGCCTCCCCACCCATCCGGTCGCACAGAACGGTGGCAGCCACCCGGGGGCCGGCGAGGGAAAACGAGAATCGCTCGAAGCAACAATGCGCAGCCCCTCTGGGCCGGCTCCAGCACCAGACTCATTACAGGCTCCAGGCCCACAGATCATCGGCGTCGGACGGGCAGCCACCACACCACCCCATTTTCACGGCTGCGCCGACGTCCGGTATGCCGGATACAGAGACTCGTTCGTCTTGTCCGGTACGGGCAGCTGGGTGACGGTGCGTCCGTCGCCGGTCATCGCGGCCAGCAGGTGCACAGCCGGGGCATCGCGGCGGCGCGAGCCGCGGGCGCTCTTGCCGTCCACTGCCACAGTGGTGGTACCGGCGGGGTCCTGGCCCGTCAGATCGGCCAGGCCGCCCGGACACACCGCGCCGACCACCCTGCGGATCGTGGAGAGCGACGACGCGACGCGCACGCCAAGGGCCGACGGCGCGGGCACCCAGCCGGGCTAGGGTCTCCTGCGGCACGGAGGGTGCCCACTGCCCGATCGCCGTCCACGAGCGGGCACCGGCTGTCACCGCGCACGCGGCGACCAGGAGCACCGCCACGATCGGGTGACGCACCCCTCGCCGTCGGCGCGGATCGGGCAGCACCGCCAGCCGGTCCACGAGCGACGGCAGTGCACGGTGCTGACGCGACGGCGACTTGGCCAGGCAGACGGTGGCAGACTGACGGCACATCGAAGCTCCGGTGATGGACGGCGACTTGGGAAGGGCATCCGGCTTCAACCGGAGCTCTCTTGAAAATCAGCGGCATGTTCCGGCGTTGGCCCAGGTCAAGCAGTGTCCTGGTGGGGCGCGATGGTCACGTCGTGGCCAAGTGCCGCGAGTTGGGCGAGCAGGCGTCGGGTTTGCCGTTCCTTGCCCAGTCGATTGGTGAAGTGATCTGCTCCGAGGTCCCGGGGGACACCGTCGTGCAAGATGTGCGACGAGGATGGAGTGCCCGACCGCAACGGTCGCCCGTTTCACGCCGCGGTGTGGCACCAGCCTCCGGAACTGGGCGCCGAGGTAGGTGGCCTTCATCCGGGCGGCACTGGAACCGGCCATGTACAAAGCCGTCTTGAGCCATGTGTCGCCGTGTCGGGTCCGGCCGGACATTCGTCTGCCGGCGGACTCGTTGTTTCCCGGGCACATCCCCGCCCAGGAGGCGAGGTGGCCGGCGGTGGCGAACCTGTTCATGTCCACCCCGATCTCCGCGATGATCACCTGAGCCAGACCAGGCTGACGCCGGGATCGTGGTCAGCAGCTCGACCTGACGCTGCAGCGGCTGCAGTTGACGAGCGATCTCCTGGCTCAGTTTCCCCTTCCCCGGAATCCGGATGCATACCTTGCATTCGGTCTTGCCCAGGTCGACCCCGGCGCAGCGTTCCTCGAACACGTCCATAGCGGATCTCCGAAGTTAAGCGGTGCGGCATGACCATGCCAATGCGATCGGTCGTCGACCGGGAGGGCGGTCAGGCCAGTCATTGCACGGGCAGCGCACTGCGTTGGCCGTCCACCCGGAAGCTGTCATGTACGCGCACACCGCTTAACTTCGAAGACCCTCCATAGCCGCCTCCTGACGACCGGTTCGGTCAGCTGGCGATGCCCGCCCTTCCGGGGCCACAGGATTCGAAGAAGCTCTCTTGCGTGCTCATGGCAACATCACCGGACTCCTGCACACGATCCCTGCGTCCGACTTCGTTTCGGGCTCAAGACTCGGCGCCAAGCTCCATCGACGTCCTCCGGACGAGCACCACCCGAATTTTCCCGGCCTCACGGATCCTGCTGGCCAAATGTGGGGTTATGCGGCGAGTGTGAGGTCGAGTCGGGCGAGGTGGCTGGTGCGGGTGTGATCGAGGGGCTGGCCGTTCCACCATGCGTCGAGGCGGATCAGGTTGAGAGCGACAGCGGAGAAGACATGCTCGAGATGGGTCTTCCCCAGCCCTCGGTAGTGACCATCCCGGCGGTTGCCGGTGACCGCCATAGCCTGGCGGATGGTGCCCTCGGCACCGGCTCGCAGCGCGTACGTCGCCCGCCAGCCCTCGTCGCCCTGGGCGGTGTGGTTGGCATGGATGAGGTCGTGCAGCGGTCTGGGCCGCAGGGTGAGTTGGCGGCCCCAGCGGGTGGCGTTGGTGCATTCGGCTCTGGCCGGGCATGGGACGCAGTCGGCCTGGTCGAAGCGGACCACGATCACTTCGCGGCCCTTCTGTCTGGCCGGGCTCCAGAACCGGCTGGAGGCGCCCTGGGGGCAGGTGGCCTGGCGGGCGTCCCAGTCGATGGCGAAGGCTTCGCGCTGGCAGCCGGCTTTCTCGCGCTGCTGGCGGGAGGTACCGCCCTGCAGCGGTGTGACTAGCGCGACTCCGAATGTGTTCAGGGAGTCGACGACGAGTTCGGCGCTCGCGTAGCCGGAGTCCAGGTAGTGCTCGCCGGGCAGCAGGTCCCGGCCATCGAGGGCCTGATGGACGGGCTCGACCAGTTTCACGTCGGGCACGGTCGCGTCCGTGGTCGCGACATGCGTGATCACATTCGGGACGGGAGGGCGTGCCCGTCGGCCGGGTCGCGGAGCCTCGTCGTCGGGCTGGGCCAGCTGGCAGACCTCGCTGATGTGCAGTTTGTACCCGGTCCAGCGCAGATCTTCCTTGCCGCCGTAGCGGGCATCGAGATCGTACGGCGAGGTCAGGCGCACTCTGCCGGGCGGGAGACCGTCCGTGTCCGCCTCCCGCCGCTTGACCGCCTCCACTCCGCTGCTGTCAGTGGTGATCAGATAGTTCTGCACAGTGACCTGCCGCAGCACCTGGACCGCGGGCAACTGACGCAGCCAGGCTGGTGCAGCCGGATGGTGGACCGTCCGCAGCAGGGCCACCGCGTCGCGGCCGTAGTCCAGGGCGAGCTGGTCCCGCTGGGTCTGGGAGCCGGGCGGGCGCCAGTTCGCGTCGATCCGCCGCCCGTATCGCCGGTTCCACCCGGCGATGTCCAGCATCTGCGCCACCCAATCGGGGGCCGCGGCGGACAGCGCCTCCAGCGCGGCCCGCACCGTCTCCCCGGCCAACTCCAGCCGGTTCAACTCCCGCACCGCCGCCAGCACGTGCGTGGAATCGGTACGCTGCTTGCCTCCTGCCTTGACCAGGCCCTTCTCCTTCAACACGGCCAGCAGCAGATCCAGCACACGCTCCTCCAAGCCGTGCTCGACCACCCGGGTGCGGAACTCCGACAGCACCGACGCATCGAAACCGACGTCCTCCAGCTCCAGACCCAGGCAGTACTTCCACGACAGATCGAACCGGACCCGCTGCACGGCGGCGCGGTCGGTCAGGTTCTCGGCCATCTGCAGCACGGTCACCATCGCGAGGCGCCCCGGCGACCATCCGCGCCGGCCCCGGCGGCCGAACGCCACAGCGAACTCCGCATCCGCGAACAGCGCGCCGAGCTCGTCCCGCACCCGCATCGCCAGCGGTACCTCCCCACGCGCCGCCGCGGCCCGTGCGACTCGCGCCGTGAGCTCGGGCACCTCAGGCCATTCCTCCGGCCGCGACGACATGACTCCCAACCCAGCGGCCGGGGAACGACAAGACCGGCCACCACAGTGCCAACAGCGTCCCCACACCCCAGGACACGACATTTGGCCAGCAGGATCCACGGGGCGGGCCCGCCAGGGGCCGGGGCGACTTCGTTGCATCCGTGGCGGCCTTCCTCCCGATCGTCACACCGTCGTGACCAGGCACCCCACAAGATCACCACGACTTTGAATCGGCCCTGGTACACAGGGGCGCGAGGCACACCCGTACTGAGCTGACTGACTTGCCCGACAACAACGTTGAGAGACGCCAACGGAATTCACCCGAAGGCGTCAAAGAGTTCCCACAGGAATTGGCCAGATGGAATACGACGAATGACGAGGGTTCAGCTCTCTTCCCGTTCCGTCAGACGCGGAATCGATGGGCGAGGTTCACTGGGGCGTGGAGTTTCTTCTCCCGCCGTACCCGCTGTCGCCTCCCCTCGATGAGGGGAGGCGACAGCGGGTACGGCGGGAGAAAGAGCACCCCTTGCGCTCGCCCGTGCCGGTCGGGTCCATGGACGCGCCCTTGGGCGTCGCCGCTGCCGACTCACGGCGGGCATTTGGCGGCTGCAGCACTCAGTAGTAGTGCCGACGTCCACCCACCGCGTGGCCCACCGCGCCGAGCACCCACAGCACCAAACCGATGGCGACCAGAATGATGCCGATGGTCCAGAGAATGCTGATACCGGTCACTGCGCCGATGATGAGCAATATGAGTCCGAGGATGATCATTTGATTCCTCCGATCCTGGAGTGCTCCTATTAGCGCGTTTGCCCGCTCCGGGCCGCACCAAACGGCTTGATTCAGGGTGCCGCCGACCGTATCCGGACCGGAACCGAACGTGTCCATGAGGCCGTCGCCGGCGCCTTCCCTCCAGGTCTCAGCGCGGGCTCACACGGCCGCGCAAAGCGCCGGTCGCAGCGCCACGCTGTTCGATGTACTGCTTGAAGCGGCGCATGTCGCCCTTCACACGGCGGTCGATCATTCCGGCCATGGCCGCTGTCTTCTCGGCCGCTCCCACAGGTTCCACATCCATGATGAGTTCGACACGTGTGCGTGTCGCGTCCAACGACTGAGCGACTCTGACGCGTAAATAACCGCAGGTGGGTGGCATTTCGGGCACGACGGTGATCCCAGCGGGGCCGTTCCCGCCGGGTTTCGTTCCGGTTGGTTCATCCGGCGGCCTCCATGGGGTCGAGGGTGACCCGGTAGCCGAGTTCGTTGAGGCGGGTTACGGCCCGGCGTGCGGCGCGTTCGGGGTCGCGTCGGGTGAAGTAGTCGCCGCCGAGCTCGTGGTAGGCCACGTTGTCGGTGAGCATGTGCCAGATCGCGGTGATGATCGAGTGCTCGACGGCGATGAGTGCCTTCATCGGTCCGCGGCGGGCGGTCAGTCGCTTGTAACGCGCCTGGAGGTAGGAGCCCTTGGTGCGTGCGGCGCCGAATGCGGCCATCCCCAACGCGCCCTTGAGATGGGCGTTTCCGGGGCGGACCCGGGTGCTCCTGACCTTGCCGGCCGATTCGTGGTGTCCGGGGCACAGTCCGGCCCAGGGGGCGAGGTTTTTGGCCGAGGCGAACCGGGCCATGTCACCACCCGTCTCGGCCACGATCACCTCGGCTTCTCTCCCCCTCGGCCGACGTAACACCGATCCGTCAGCTCACGACGAGTCGACCGTGGATCCCACTCGGCACCGTCGCCGACTGGGCACGCAGTTCGTCCACGACCTCCGTCTGCCTCATCGCCCCGCTTCTCGATCTCGCGGGCCGACCCCGATGGACCGCATCAGCGCCACCAGCGACGCCCGGTCCTCGGCGATCTCGTCGGCGATGCGCGCCATCTCGGCAGCACGCGGCGAAGAGCGATGGACCGCGCGATCCGAGGGACAGCTCGACCCCGGCCGTCGCACCCGCCGGATGGTCGTCGAGATGGACGGTGAGAGCATCGTCGTGCCGGAAGCCCGCGTTCGTACTTCCTGCCCGCGACAGCGGTCCCCGGTTCGACTCGCGGTACCGCCGCCTACCGGACCCCGCCCATCGGAGGAGACGCACACCATGACGACCGAGGACGAGGCCGGGATCACCGAGGGAGAACGCTTCTGGCGGGAACGCCGGATCTGCTATCTCACCACTCCCCGCCCGGACGGCACCCCGCACCTCGTGCCCGTGGGTGTCACCTATGACCCGCACTCCCGGATCGCACGCGTCATCACCAGCGCGGGCAGCAGGAAGGTCCGCAACCTGCGTGCCGCAGGCCCCGACACACCGGTGGCCGTGAGTCAGGCCGAGGGGCGGCTGTGGTGCACCCTCGAAGGCACCGCCGTCGTCAGGGACGACCCCGAGTCCGTGGCCGATGCCGAACGGCGCTATGCCGAGCGCTACAAGCCGCCGCGGCCCAATCCGGAGCGCGTGGTCATCGAGATCGCCGTCACCCGCGCCATGGGCACCGCGAAACCAGTCGGCTGGTGAGCCGCCCGGCCGTCCCGTCGGCAGCCTCGCGCTCCGCTCCGCCCTTCCAGCGTGCCAAGGCGCTGCGACCGCAACCACGCAGCTGCGACGGGCACACCCGGGCGCGCTGACCGCCGCTGGTGATGAGGGCGTTCACCGACGTCATGGGATCGGCGCCCATCGACTTCGCCACCAGGACGCCCACCACGAGCGGCAGCAGCGCGGTGGCGAGCGCCGTGCCCGTCATGGTCACGTGCTGGATGCGGAGGGTGCGCGGGACTTCGGGATCCATGACTCCCATTCCAGCCCCGCGCCCGCCGGTGCGGATCGGCTGACGTACTCAGTACAGGTGTCCCCAGGTACTCAGATGGCCACCGGATGTCCGCGTACTCGGGAGTCAGCCCACGTCGAGGACGAGCTTGCCCACATTGTCACCGCGGAACAGCATCTGGAAGGTCTCCGGGAAGTCGTCCACACCGCCCTTGACCACATGTTCCTTGACCTTGATCCGGCCGTCGCCGATCCAGCCGGCGATCTCCTGGGCGGCCTCCGCGTAGCGCTTGGCGTAGTCGAAGACCACGAAGCCCTCCATACGGGCGCGGCGCACCAGCAGGGACAGGTAGTTCGAAGGGCCACTGACCGGTGTGGTGTTGTTGTACTGGCTGATCGCCCCGCAGATCACCACGCGGGCGTGCATCGCCAGCCGGGTCAGCGCGGCGTCCAGGATGTCACCGCCGACGTTGTCGAAGTAGACGTCGATTCCGTCGGGGGTCAGCTCACGCAGGCGCTGCTTGATGTCCCCTTCGCGGTAGTCGATCGCTGCGTCGAAGCCCAGTTCGTCGGTGAGCAGTGCGCACTTCTCGGGCCCGCCGGCGATGCCGACCACCCGGCATCCCTTGATCCTGGCGATCTGTCCCACGATGGAACCGACGGCACCCGCGGCCCCGGACACCACGACCGTCTCGCCCTCCTTCAGCGCGCCGACGTCGAGCAGGCCGAAGTAGGCGGTCATGCCCGGCATCCCGAGCGCGCCGAGGTATGTGGACGCCGGGGCGAGCGAGGTGTCGATCTTCATCGCGCCCTTGCCGTCGGACACGACGTACTCCTGCACCCCGAAGGTACCGAGGACCTGGTCACCGGGCTGGAACCCGGGATGGTCGGACGCGGTGACCTCGATGACCGACCCGGCCCGCATCACCTCGCCGATCCCCACGGGCGGAAGGTACGAGGGCCGGTCGTCGAGCCAGCCGCGCATGGCCGGGTCCAGCGAGATGACCTGTGTCCGGCCGGCGAACTGGCCGGGTCCCGGTTCCGCCACAGGTGCCACATGGTGTTCCCAGTCCTCGGGGCGCACCGTGCCGGAGGGGCGTGCTGCCAGGCGGATCTGGCGGTTGGTCGCAGTCATCAGGCCTTGCCTCCCGTAGGTTACCGACACCTCCGACCATACCGACCAGTAGGTATGAGCGCGAGTCGGTCGTACACCCACAGTGCCCCCGCGCCTATGACATGCGCCACCCGTGTCCGACAAGGGCTCGCCGACTCTTGTGGGACGCGGGCGTCAGTCGCCTCAGTCGATCTCGATGAGCAGATCGCCCGCCTCTACCTGCTGGATCCTTCCGATGGCCAGGCGCGCGACCGTGCCGGAGCACTGTGCCGTGATGGAGGCCTCCATCTTCATCGCCTCGATGGTGGCCACCGTCTGCCCCGCGGACACCGTCGCGCCCTCCTCGACCTGGAGCGTCACCACACCCGCGAACGGTGCGGGGACATGCCGGTCGTTGCCGCGCTCGGCCTTCTCCGCGGCCTTGACCTCGGTGGCGATGGACTTGTCCCGTACCGACACCGGGCGCAGTTGGCCGTTGAGCGTAGCCAGCACGGTGCGGATACCGCGCTCGTCGGCCTCGGAGATCGCCTCCAGTTGGATCAGCAAGGTGACACCGGCACCCAGGGTGACGGTGTGTTCGACATCCGGCTCGAGCCCGTAGAAGAAGTCCTGCGTGGGCAGCACCGACGTGTCGCCGTAGGCCTCGCGATGGGCGTCGAACTCCTTGGTCGGACCGGGGAACAGCAGCCTGTTCAGCGTCGCCCGGCGGTCCCGTCCGAGTCCCTGGCGGTCGTCCTCCGAGAGTGTGGGCGCCACCGCCTGGGCAGGACGCCCCTTGAGCGCCCTGGTACGGAACGGCTCGGGCCAGCCTCCGGGCGGGTCGCCCAGTTCACCGCTCAGGAACCCGATCACCGAGTCGGGTACGTCGAACTTGCCGGGGTCGGATTCGAAGTCGGCCGCGTCGACCCCGGCTCCCACCAGGTGCAGGGCGAGGTCGCCCACCACCTTCGACGAGGGAGTCACCTTGACGAGCCGGCCCAGCATCCGGTCGGCGGCGGCGTAGCAGTCCTCGATCAGCTCGAAGCGGTCGCCCAGGCCGAGCGCGATGGCCTGCTGCCGCAGATTGGACAACTGCCCGCCGGGAATCTCGTGGTGGTAGACCCGCCCGGTGGGTGAGGCGAGCCCGGACTCGAAGGGCGCGTAGACCTTGCGCATCGCTTCCCAGTACGGCTCCAGCGCGCCGACCGCCTCGAGCGAGAGCCCGGTGGCACGCTCGGTGTGGTCGGTGGCCGCGACCAGCGCCGACAGCGAGGGCTGGCTGGTGGTGCCCGCCATCGAGGCGACCGCCGCGTCGACCGCGTCGACGCCCGAGTCGACCGCGGCGATCAGGGTGGCGAGCTGGCCGCCTGCCGTGTCATGGGTGTGCAGGTGCACCGGGAGGTCGAAGCGCTCACGCAGCGCGGTGACCAGTGTGCGGGCAGCGGGCGGGCGCAGCAGCCCGGCCATGTCCTTGATGGCCAGCACGTGCGCCCCGGCCTCGACGATCGCCTCGGCCAGCCGCAGGTAGTAGTCGAGCGTGTAGAGCTGCTCGGCGGGGTCCGACAGATCGCCGGTGTAGCAGAGGGCGACCTCGGCCAGGGCGGTTCCGGTGGACCGAACGGCGTCGATGGCGGGACGCATCTGCGCGACGTCGTTGAGTGCGTCGAAGATGCGGAAGACGTCCATACCGGTCGCCGCCGCCTCGGCTACGAAGGCGTCGGTCACCTCGACCGGGTACGGCGTGTAGCCGACGGTGTTGCGACCGCGCAGCAGCATCTGCGTGCAGATGTTGGGCGCCGCTTCCCGCAGTGCCGCGAGCCGCTCCCAGGGGTCCTCGGCGAGGAAGCGCAGCGCGACGTCGTAGGTGGCGCCGCCCCAGCACTCCAGGCTCAGCAGCTCCGGCGCGGTGCGGGCCACATACGGGGCGACGGCCAGCAGATCACGTGTCCGCACCCGGGTGGCCAGCAGGGACTGATGGGCGTCGCGGAAGGTCGTGTCGGTCACCGCGACGGCGCGCTGTGCGCGCAGCTCCGCCGCGAACGCTTCGGGGCCGAGGGCCGCGAGACGCTGCCGCGAGCCCGCGGGGGGCTCGCCGCCCAGCGAGGTGGCGGGGAGCTTCAGGACCGGGTCGATCACCAGGGGACGTGGACCGTGCGGGCGGTTGACCGTGGTCTCGGCGAGATAGCTGAGCATCCGGCTGCCCCGGTCGGCGGACGGACGCGCCTTGAGCAGCTCCGGATGGTCCGCGATGAAACTCGTCGTGACCCGGCCTTCACGGAATCCCGGATGGTCGAGCACCGCACCGAGGAACGGCAGGTTGGTGGCGACTCCTCGGATGCGGAACTCGGCGATCGCCCGCCGTGCACGGCGGGCGGCGTTGGTGAAGTCATGCCCGTGGCAAGTCAGCTTGACCAGCATCGAGTCGAAGTGTGCGGACACCTCCGCACCGGTGTGGACGGTGCCTCCGTCGAGCCGTACTCCGGGGCCGCCCGGGGATCGGTACGCGGAGATCATGCCGGTGTCGGGACGGAATCCGTTGGCCGGGTCCTCGGTGGTGATGCGGCACTGGAGGGCCGTGCCGTTGAGCACGATGTCGTCCTGACTCAGCCGCAAATCGGGCAGGGTCATCCCCGCGGCGATCCGCAGCTGCCCGATGACCAGGTCCCGTCCGGTGACCTGCTCGGTGACCGTGTGCTCCACCTGGATACGCGGGTTCATCTCGATGAAGACATGGTTGCCGCGCTCGTCCACGAGGAACTCGACGGTGCCCGCGTTGACGTAGCCGATGTGCCTGGCGAAGGCGACGGCGTCGGCGCAGATGCGGTCGCGCAGGTCAGGGTCGAGGTTCGGTGCCGGGGCGATCTCCACGACCTTCTGGTGGCGCCGCTGCACCGAGCAGTCCCGCTCGTAAAGGTGGACGACGTTGCCGTCGCCGTCGGCGAGGATCTGCACCTCGATATGGCGGGGGTTGACGACGGCCTGCTCGAGGAAGACGGTGGCGTCGCCGAAGGCGGACTCCGCCTCGCGCATCGCCGCGTCGATCGACTCCCGCAGTTCTCCGGGCTCGGAGACATGCCGCATTCCCCGTCCACCGCCTCCCGCGACGGCCTTGACGAAGACCGGGAAGCCGATGGCCTGCGCGGCGTCGAGCAACTGGTCCACGTCCGTGGACGGTTGCGACGACTTCAGCACGGGGACCCCCGCCTCACGGGCGGCGGCCACCGCACGGGCCTTGTTGCCCGTCAGGTGCAGCACGGATGCCGGGGGCCCGACGAAGGTGATCCCCGCGTCGGCGCAGGCGGCGGCGAGGCCGGGGTTCTCGGACAGGAAGCCGTAGCCGGGGTAGACGGCGTCGGCACCGGCCTTGCGCGCGGCTTTGATGACTTCGTCGACCGACAGATAGGCCCGCACGGGGTGGCCCTTCTCACCGATCTGATAGGCCTCGTCCGCCTTGGCGCGATGAAGCGAGTTGCGGTCCTCGTAGGGGAACACCGCCACCGTGGAGATGCCGAGTTCGAACGCCGCGCGGAAGGCGCGGATCGCGATCTCGCCCCGGTTGGCGACCAATACCTTGCGGAACATCGAAGTCCCCTGTCGTGTTGCGGGCGCGCGGCCTCAAGGTGAAGGTGACGATGCCGACCCGACTGCCGGGGCCGGCATTCGCTGTTCCCGTGGACGCTACCGATTCACCGGCGCCCGCGTCGATCTCCCGCCGAAGGGAGCTACGTCACGCAGAGTACGTCCTGGTAGTGCCGGATTGTGCCGGTTGTCGCCTACTCCGCGTGGCGCTTCTTCCCACCGCGGCGCCTACCCGGAACGAGTCGCCGCAACCGTCACCGGCAGCGGCGCGGACACGGTCTCCGGGGTGTCGTCCGTCTCGGTGCTCACCGCGATCCACACCGCGTAGCCGAGGCGGAGAGGAACAGCGAGAGACCGGAGTGGATCGCCGGCCGCCAGTCCACACCACTCGCCCCGGCGTGTGGCACACCCGGCGGGTCCTTCCGCTTCGGAAGGCCCAGCCCAAGCCGCGGCCGGAGGGTGCCGAGGAACAACGCGTTCATGACCTGGCCTGTTCTCTGGTTTGAGACCTGGAGGGCGCTCGGGCGACGGACACTTCGGGGTGGTGTCTCCGCAGGACGGCGAGCCGGGCCACGGGGGCGCGCCGGACGCCTCAGCCGCCCACGGGCTGAGGCCGGTGGGAGGCCGAAGCCTGCGGCTGCCCGTCCGCCCGCGGGGCGGGCTCGGACTCGGGCTCGGGCTCGCTACCGCCCTCTGTCCCGGCGTACTTCTCGACGGCGAAAGCGCGGTTCTTGATGACCTGTTCGCGAATGTTCCCGGGCAGATCGGGCATCTCCAGCAGCGCGTCGCACGCGGCGACGGACTCGTCGTAGGACCCGACCCAGTAGGCGTTGATCGAGTACTCGAAGAGGAGTCCCCACCGGTACACCCAGGGCTGGGTGAACAGGATGTCCTCCGAGGGCAGGGGGCTGCCGACCACACCGCACAGCAGGGCGAACGCGGTGTGGTAGCGCCCCTTCCTGCGCAGCCGTGAGGCGAGTTCGTAGCAGGCCTCCAGGCGCTGCGGACGAGTCTCCCAGGCCTTGACGAAGGCCTCAGCGGCGTCCGGCCAGTGCGCGGCCGCCGCCTCGAGGATGCCGACTTGGAGCAGGGCGAAGTACACCTCCTCGGCCCATCCGCCCATGGCGGCGCGTCGCTCGTAGAGTTCGATCGCTTCGGCGTTCCGCCCCAGATCCCGCATGGTCTGCGCCAGGTAGAAGACGGTGCGCGGATTGTCGGGGTCGCGCTGGAGTTCGAGACTGAGCAGCCGTGCGTCACGCTCGAACTTGTCGTGCTTGGAGCCACCGTCGCCGTGGTCGCGGATCACCAGGGCGTCCGTGTTCTCCTGGCGCACTTCCCGGTCGCAGGTGAGGAACTCGTGGGTGACGCCCTCGTACCGCCACGGCAGATCACCGCGGACCAGCCGCCGGATGCGGTACGAGGTGTCGCAGTCGTGCCGCAGCATGTACGCGTCGGCGGTCAGCAGGGGGAGTTCACCGTCGCTCCGGACTTCCAGGTCCGCGTCCAGCAGCAGTAGGTAGTCGGCCTTCCCGATGGCGTGCCGCATGTTCAGGGTGCGGTTGTGCCCGAAGTTCACCCAGGGCTCTTCGTGGAGCTCACCGGGAATCCCGTCGAGAGCCGAGCGGATCAGGTCCCGGGTCCCGTCGGTGGAGCCCGTGTCGGAGATGACCCAGTAGTCGATGAGTCCCTTTGCCGCGTCCAGGCAGCGCTCGATGACCTTCGACTCGTTCTTGACGATCATGCAGAGACAGATGGACGGCTTCATGGAGTTCCTCACCGGACGGTCACCGATTCGACTACCACGGGGTCCTTCGGCTTTCCGACAGGGCTCCCGCTGCCGGTTCCGTTCGCCCCGATCTTCCTGAGCACGTCGAGGCCGCTGCCCTCGGGGTCCCCGCATTCGAGAACGAAGATGTGCCGGGTGGACACACGGTGGCAGGCGCTGCCGTCGTAGTAACCCTGACGGGCCAGGTGCACGAACGAGTTCGTGGCGCACGGAGCGTCGCCGCCGAACGACTCGAAGACGACACTGCCCGCGTTCGTGTCGAGTGTGACGCTGTACGGACGGGTGGGGACCTTGGCGCCGGTGGGCGGCAGCGACACCCGTTCATCGGGGTCGCTGAGCGTGTACACACACGACGTCATCGCCTTCGCCACGGGCCCGGGGGCAGCCTGTTCCGTGGTGAGGCCGACGGCGGCCCAGGTCAGGGACGCGCACCCCAGGGTGACGGCGAGCGCGGTCGCCGGCCCGCGCAGCATCGCGTCTCGCGCTCCGCGCTCGCGGATGCGGCCTTCTCGGGGAGGTGCGGCGGATTTCGGTTCCGGCTGCGATTCACTCTGGGACATCTGCGCCTCGGTCGGATGGATGACGGCAGGACATAAGCCCTCACACGCCGTGCCCCGTCAACCATCAACGGCAGGGCCGTGTCACCCGATCCGACCCGTGCGAGTGACATGCGTGTCTGCCGCTTGGCGATGTCCGCCACCGTTCGGAAGCCATGCCGATCGCCCGGGGTGCCGTCTCCGTCCCGCGCTGCGCTCATCGAGGTATGCCTGCGACGTCGCCCGCCGCCGGCCGGAGGGACCGGGGCGACGGCACGTCTACTCCGTTCGAGGTGTGCGCTGCCTCCCCGATGTCGTCAGCGTGGTCGCGGTGCCCCTGTAGCAGCCCACGGTGTATACGGGCCATCGACAGCATGCCGCCGGTGACCAGGGCCACCCAGGTCACCAGCCGTCCGACGCCCCTGGTCCACCGAATCCCGGCTCCCCCGTGAGGAGCCGGGGAGGACGTTCCGTGGTGCTTTGCGCATGCGTTCCCACATGCTCGAATGGCAATTCGATGGAACGTCAAGTGCGTAGCTCGCTCGGGTGCGTCAGCAGGGCCTCGGCATCGGTGCTCTTCTCGGCAGCGGGGCGGACACGCCCTCGCGGACGGCGGCACAGGGCCGCCGTCCGCGAGGTGGTTTCTCAGGAGGTGATCCGCTGGGTCAGGTCGTAGAGGGTCGTGTCGCCGACGTCGACCTTCTTGAAGTTCTCCTGCACCCAGGTGTTGATCTGGCTGCCGGCACTGTCACCGCTGCCGCCGCCCGGGCCCCGGGCATTGCCCGGGATGAAGTAGTGGATCTCCCCCTTGTCGACCATCGACTTGAAGCTGTCCAGGGTCGGAGAAGGGTCGTTCCCGTTGAATCCGCCGATGGCCATCACCGGCTTCTCGGTGGCGATCTGGTACGAGCCCGTGGAGTGCGAGGCGACTCCGGCGGCGACCCAGGTGTACTTGCTCGCGTCCTTCAGCAGCAGTTCCTCCACCTCGTTGCTGATGGTCGCGTTCTCACCACCGGGACCACCCATGCCGCCGCCCGGCGTGCCCTGGCCCATCCCGCCGCCGCCCGGCGTGCCCTGGCCCATCCCGCCGCCGCCCGGCATGTCCTGGCCCTGGCCCCTGCCTTGGCTCTGGCCCATGCCCTGGCTCTGGCCCGTGCCACCGGGAGGCTGCTGCCCCATGCCTCCGTAGCCGGGCATCCCGTCTCCGCGGACCCCTTGGCCCATGCCCTGGTTCTGGCCCTGCGCCTGACCCCTGCCTTGGTTCTGGCCCATGTCGGTCGGCGGCTGTATACCCATCGGAGGCTGGCCCCTGCCGCCACGCCCGTCGCCGAACGCGCTGGTCGACGAGGGTCCGGCCGTGGGCATTCCGCCCGTGTGCACCGTGTTGAGCGTGGTCAGCGTGTAGGCGAACGGACCCGCCAGGGACGCGGCGAGAGCCAGTCCCGCGACACCGACGACCGCACGCCGTCCGAGCCGGGCGGCGAACAGGAGCCCCGCAGCCGCGGCGAGACCGGCCACGAGCACCAGCCACTTGAGCGGACCGTAGTCACTGGTGCGCCCGAGCAGCACGTACCCCCACACCGCCGTCACGGCGACCGTGGCACCGAGTACGGGAACGGCCCACTCGGCGCCGGCGCGCTCCCGCCACAGGACAGCCACGCCCATGCCGACCAGGACGGCGAGATACGGAGCCAGCGCGACCGTGTAGTACTCGTGGAAGACACCCGAGGCATAGCTGAAGACCGCGGCGCTGGTCAGCAGTGCGCCGCCCCAGAGCAGGAAGGCCCCACGGGTCGCGTCGGCCCGGCCGGCCTTGCGGGTCAGGATGAGAGCGGCGACCAGCAGGATCAGCGCGGCGGGCAGCAGCCAGGAGATCTGGCCGCCGAGGCCGCTGTTGAACAGCCGGTCGACTCCGGTTTCGCCCGTGTTGCCGAAACCGCCGCCACCACCGGGACCGCCGCTCCCGCTGTTGCCGCTGACACGGCTGAGGCCGTTGTATCCGAAGGTCAGCTCCAGGAAGGAGTCGTCCGTGGAACCGCCGATATAGGGGCGGGACGACTCGGGCCACAGCTCGACCAGGGCCACCCACCAGCCGGCCGCGACGAGCAGCGCGAACCCGGCCGTCAGCAGCTGCCACAGGCGCTTCAGGGGCCTGACCGGCGCGCAGACGGCGTAGACCAGCGCGAGCGGCGGCAGCACCAGGACGGCCTGGAGCTGCTTGGTCAGGAAGGCGAAACCGATCACCGCACCCGACCACACGAGCCACTTCGTGCGCCCGTCCTCCAGAGCCCGCTGCACGAAGTACACGCTGAGCGCGAGGAGCAGCGCGAGAAGTGCGTCGGGGTTGTTGTAGCGGAACATCAGCGCGGCCACCGGGGTCAGCGCCAGTACCGAACCGGCGAGCAGCCCGGCGCCGGGGCCGAACTGGCGCCGGACCGACGCGTTCACCAGGGCCACGGCCAGTACACCCATGATCACCTGGGGGACGAGGATCGACCAGGAGTTCAGCCCGAAGATCGACACCGACAGGTCCATCGGCCACAGCGAGACCGGCGGCTTGTCGACCGTGATGGAGTTCGCGCCGTCCAGCGAGCCGAACAGGAACGCCTTCCAGCCGGTGCTGCCGGCCTGGGCAGCGGCGGTGTAGTAGGAGTTCGCCCACCCGGAGACACTGAGGTTCCACAGGTAGAGCAGCCCGGTGGCCAGCAGCAGCCCGATCAGCGCGGGGCGCGCCCAGCGGGGGTCACCAGGCCGGCCCTGCCACAGCCGGGCCACGCGGGAACCGTCGCGGGCGGGCCGGGCCGGAGTCGACGAGGCGGCGTCATACCCCGGGTTCGGCGGCGGGCCTGCCGCACCGGTGTCACTGCGGTCGGCGGGGGTGGTGGTCATCGCGGGTTCCTTGCTGTGTGGTCGTCGGGGCGTGGTCGTACGGTGGCGTTCCAGCTCGTGTCCGCGGCGTCGTCGGCGCGGCCGTGCTGCGCGTCGCCGCAAGGCGAGGCGGCCTCTGCGTAGTAGTGCGGCAGGGGGCGGTAGTCGTCGATCCAGTCGACCGGCACCTCGTGGATCCGCAACCCGGCGCGCTCGGCGAGTACCAGAATCTCGGTGCCGAAGAACCGGTTGGTGTCCTGGACCAGGGGCAGCAGCACCTGCGCCGCATCGCCTTGAACCCGCACTGCGAGTGCAGTCGGCGCACGCACCTTTCGATGTCCTTCTCCTCGTTGCGGACCGGCACCACCACGTCGAGAACGGGTGGTCCGGGTATCGCTACGGGGATGTGGTCCCGCGCCGGGAGAGTTCCCATCCAGGAGTCCGTGTGCATGGTTTCGACCCTCCGGTAGTGCCCTGTCACATCGATGTGGTGAAGCTGTGCGGCGCCTGTGAAACGCGGTCGCGCCGGGCACCGGGGGCTCGGCGCGACCGGTCCGCTGTCAGCGGACCGGTGCCTCGTGGCCCGCCCGGACGAAGTCCGTCAGCCAGCTCCGGAAGTCGGGGCCGAGGTCGGGCCGCTCGCAGGCGAGCTCGATGACGGTGCGGAGGTAGGAGGCACGGTCGCCGGTGTCGAAGCGGCGTCCGGAGAAGACCACTCCGTGCACGGGGTGGTCGCCCGAGACCGCCAGTTCCCTGAGGGCGTCCGTGAGTTGGATCTCGCCGCCGTGGCCAGGCTCCGCCTTCTCCAGTAGGTCGAAGACGACGGGGTCGAGTATGTAGCGGCCGATCACCGCGTAGTTACTGGGAGCGGTCCCCTGAGCCGGCTTCTCCACGAGGTCGATCACGCGGACCAGCGCATCCTCCCCGTCATGTGCGCGGCCGTCCACCGGGCCCGCCTCACCGGCCCGCTCGACCGCCGCGCATCCGTAGAGGTGTGTCCGGTCGGGTTCCACCTCCATCAGGGCGACGACACTGCCGCTGTAGGCCGCCCGCACCCGCAGCATCTGCTCGAGCAGTCCTTCGCCGGGGCCGATGAGGTCGTCTCCCAGGAGTACGGCGAAGGGCTCGTCGCCGACGTGGCTGCGCGCGCACAGCACCGCGTGGCCGAGGCCGAGCGGCCGGCCCTGGCGGACGTGATGCATACGGGCCAGACCGGTCACCCGGCGCACGGCGTCCAGGCGGGCGGTGTCACCCTTGGCGGCAAGTGCCTGCTCCAACTCGGCGTTGTCGTCGAAGTGGTCCTCCAGTGCCCGCTTGTTGCGCCCAGTGATCATGAGGACGTCCTCAAGCCCGGCGTTCGCCGCTTCCTCCACGACGTACTGGATCGCCGGTTTGTCGACGACCGGCAGCATCTCCTTGGGAGTCGCCTTGGTCGCCGGCAGGAACCGCGTGCCGAGTCCGGCGACGGGGATCACGGCCTTGGTCACCGTGGCGGTGGGAGTGTGGGTGCTCGCGTTCATGCCCGCAACACTCGCCCACGAGATTGGGCACAACCTGTGGGACACCTGGGGCCGGACCATGTGTTCGCACCGGCCGGGACCGGCGAGGCTGCTCACCTGTATGCCCGCCTGAGGTGGCCGGTGCTCATCGCCCACCGGATCTTCATCGACGTGGACCCTCCTGGGAGCAGCCAGGGTGACGAACTCGTCGCCACCGGCAGCCTTCTCCAGGACAGTGGTGCGGTGGGGGAGTTCGACGAGGGCCTGTACGGTGACCCGCCCGGGAACCGAGGGCCCGAACGCCCTGCAATGCCAGCCGCGCGCGCCGGGCGGCCCTATGTGCACCATCCGGCCACCCGGCCCGGTCGTACGCACCACGGCGGCACGGGCGCCAAAGGGTGCACGGCCGCGTGGACGAGGAGCTCCCGGCCCGGCCGCTCGAGGTCCGCCGCCGGATCAAGCCTCGTCACCGGAACGTCTTCGGCCGTCCCCGGAGGGCGCTGCGCCCGGCAGATCAAGGCGCTGAAGTAAAGAGGCGCGCGCCGATCCCAGGTGACTCACAGTCGGCTCACACTCGACCAGACGCTACGTCCTGGAGGAGGCCGTGGCGGTCCCACGGACGTCTCCCCGGCCAACCCCCGGATCACCAAGCGGCGGTTCAACGTGCCGGTGGCCATCGAGGGCAATGATCTCCTGTTCACCTTGCGCAGCGACAACGCCGCCGACATCCAGGACGTCCTGGGGTGGCTGGGCGGCAGCAACAGACTGGCCGGCCGCCCACAGGCATCGCCACTCCTGTCCGACCTGCTGGCCTTCACCTCCAGCCGGGCGATGTTCACCCAGATCGGCCTGCCGAGGAAGATCGCGGACGCCAACAACCTGGTCTACGCGTTCATGGTCAACCCCGGATCGCCGATGTGGATGGGCTTCGCCGACCAGCAGACCTCGGGTACCAGCGCCGCTGATGCCGTCACCTTCCAGTCGAGCCCGCTGACCACGGCCCGGCCGGGCGACTACTTCGGCAACGGCTCTATCCAGCACCTCTCGCACGTCATCATGGACCTCCAGCAGTTCTACGACGTGGACGACACCGGCGTCCCCCAGGACGACGCCATGTACACCGAGCGCGTCCCGTACATGTTCCGCTCCACGCCTCCGCCCGCGGAAGGCAACGCGGACCGGTACACCGACGGCGGCGGACCGGCCTTCCTGGAGAACACCTTCCAGGGCACGGACGACGCGCTCCGCAGCGCCCAGGGCATCGGCACACCGGAGGGCGAGCACCGTATCGGGCACCTCTCCGGACTCCAGCGCTCATCGCGTACCGCATCCGGACTGCCCCTCCACGTGCGCATGGACGGGCCCGGCTACGACAGCATGGACGTCCCGGACGGCTCCGCGCAGCCCAAGCTCCAGTTCACCATCTCCGTACCGACGGCCGAGTTCTTCCGTGTCATGCGCGGCAACCAGGCATCTCTCGACCTGGCCGAGGAGGACGACGTCACGGAGGACGAGAACGGCCTCGAACGCTTCCTGACCGCCACCAGGCGCCAGAACTTCCTCACCCCACCGCGGCTCCACCGCTCCTTCCCCCTGGTCGAGTTCATCTGACCGACACTCTCCCCCGCCCGGCCCTCCGTGACACATGCGGAGAGCCGGGTGCACCGCCGGACCGGGACGCCCGCAACCGCTCCCTCCCACTGGTCCGTTCAGGGGCTTACGCGACGCCGCGACCCGTTACCTTCGGACAACTCGCCAAAGTGCTGATAACAACCCATACGTAACTGAACGGACAGATACGCGAAAAGGCGACCTGTCCAACCAGCACTGTGGAGGTAGCGATGTTCCGTCTCGTCAAAAGCGCGGTCGTGGCACTGGCCGTCGGTGCGGCCACCATCGGCGGCGCCTCGGTCGCGTCGGCCGACGCCGGAGCCCAGGGCGTGGCCGCCGACTCGCCCGGCATCCTGTCCGGCAACGTCATCCAGGTGCCCATCGACGTGCCCATCGCCGCCTGCGGCAACTCGCTCGGCGTGATCGGCATGCTCAACGGCACCGCCGGAAACACCTGCTTGAACGGAGACATGACAGACGGTGACGACGGGTCGACCGGCGCCATGGCAGTCGGCGCGGCCTCCGGCTCCCCGGGGATCCTGTCCGGCAACGTCATCCAGGTGCCGGTAAGCGTCCCCGTGGCCATGTGCGGCAACTCGCTCGGCGTGATCAGCATGCTGAGCCCGGCCGCCGGAAACGCCTGCGTCAACTCCTGACGGCACGCGCGGCGGTCCGCCCCGGCTGTGCCATGGCGGACCGCCGCCGCTCCCGCGGCGGCGGTCCGCCCGGCTCCCATACCGTCCGAAGCCCACGACGCTGTCGCCCGACTGCGTCCCTGACCTGCGCAGTCGACCGACCCGCCGACCCGTCGACGGGGCCGGATCGGATGCGGCGGACCCTCAGGAGACGCCGGTGAGATACATTCCCGAGTCGCCCTTGCCTGCCGTGTTCTGACAGGCATAGTCGCCGGTCGGCTTCGCGTGGATCAGAGCGAGGCACCGGCCCAGAGCGCGCTGGGCGTAGTAGTTCGGGTGGAACGACTCCTGCAAGGTCCCCTGCGCCACGCCACTGACCAGGAAGCGCGCCCATTCGCTGGTGGCCGCCGAGGGCCCCTGCGACGACGTGGCCAGGCGGGTCGTCTTGGCACAGACCTCACGCCCCTGGAGCATGTCCTGGAGGTCGAGGAACTGGACTCCCTCGGACTCGGCGACCTCCTTCACCGCGGCGGCGTACTCGGGGATGAACTCGTCCCGCGCCCAGTCGGCGTCCTTGTTCCAGAACGGGCAGCCGCCGGTGGTCAGTCTGGACCAGCCGCTCTGCGAGTACCGGTTCTCGGAGCTGCGGGGGATCGGCGACGGTGCCGACTGGAGGACGATGCGGTAGTCGCCGGTCGAGTATCCGGTTGACGACATCACGGCCCTGATCTCCTGGACGGACTTGGCGATGCCGGCCATGGCCGAGTCCATCCGGTCGTCGACCTTCTTCCCCTGGTCGTCGTGGCAGTAGGAGTACAGGATGGTGTAGTCCTCGACGCAGTTGGTGATGACGTCGCTGAAGCCCAGGTCGTTGCCGCCGATCGAGAGGGCGATCAGCTCGACCCGGTACTGCGCGGCGACCGCGGCCAGCCGGTCGGCCTGCGGGGACTCGCCCTTGAGCGACTCGCCGCCGTTGACCGCACGGAAGACATGGTCGGTGGTGGCGCCCGAGCACGCCAAATTGATCGCCACGTCGGCGATCCCGGTGGCGCTGAGCACCTCCGCCGAGTCGGAGCGGTCGCACCCGCTGGCATAGGTGCTGCCATAGATCTTGGCGGGGTCGTAGCCACCACCGGAATAGGCCCGGTCGGTGCCGCTGCGGCTGCCGGACTGCGTATTGCTGTTGCCCTGCCAGCGGCCGGCTTCTCCGGAGATGAAGCTGTCCCCCATCGACACCACGGCGGTCTGCGCACTTGACGTGCTCGCCTGTGCGGGGGTGGCACCGCCGGTGAGCGCGGTGGTGAGGAGGAGCGTGGACGTGAGGGCGGCGGCAGGCAGCCGCAGGGGTGCGATGTGGAATCCGGGCATGGCGATGCTCCTGCATCCAGACCGTGCCGACACGGATGGTCAGCACGGAGCATTGACGGAGAGGCACGCCGGCCGAGCGCGAGAGGAATCTGACACGGCCCATTTGTTACCGCAAGGTAGCTGCACGGATTTCATATCCGCCTCATAGGGGCTACCGGATCTCCCTTACCACCGTTGGCGTCGCGGCAACTGAACAGCGGTTCAGGACCTGCCGATAGAGCCCCTTCACCAGGGACGGGCGGCGGCGCGGACAACTCCGTTCACCACACGGCCACTTCACGGTGTCCCCTGCCTGCCGCACCGGGGCCGATGCGAGCGCCCTGCCGGGCTGCACCGACGAGGCGGACCACTTCTCCCACCGCGGAGCCGTAGTGACGCAAGCGCGTTCGTATACCGATTCGAGATGTGCCGACCGGACCGGCGCGGTCTCACAGGGGGGTGCGGAACGTCAGCCCTTGTCCGCGCGGCAGAGAGCTTCGGTGATCAGACGGGTGGCGAAGTCATGGTCCTCGGTGAGGCGGTTGATGTGGTCCGCGAGCAGGAAGGTCGTGGCCTCCAGGGGAGTCAGCTCCTCCTCGGTCCAGTATCCGTACTGCTTGCGCCAGAGATTGGGGCTCAGGCCGGTACCCGCTGCGACGACCAGGCCCACCATGGTGGGGATGACCTCGGGGGGAAAGCTACGGGGCATCACGCGCATCGTGGCCACGAGGCTGGGGATCACATACTCGACGGGATCCTTGTCGTGGTCCTCGTAGGCCATCCGCAGCCACCGCATGTACATGTAGATGAGTGTGCAGGCGCCGTCCAGCAGGTCGTCGATACCTTCAGGGTCCAGCGATGCGGCGTACTGGTCGATCAGTTTCTGCTGTTCGGGGTCGATCTCGTCCTTCTCGTCGTAGATGCTCCTGAGCCGAGAGTCGATCATCATGAGCGCTGCACCCACATCACCGGCGGGAGCGTGCTGGGGGTCACAGGGCGATGGCACAGGTTCCTCCTCGGCTGACAGCGGTGAGCTACACGGTGTGTACGTACAGTAGACCCGGGGTGGGACGGGGGTCAGGCGAACGCCGACAATGCCGCCTTCCGGATCGGCCCGGGAACGCAGCCCGCCCGCCGCGGTGACGGCGCGGCGCGCCCGGGAACCGTGGCAGCCGGCGAACTCGGCCGCCGCCCCGGGGCCTTGGCACCGCTCGGGCACGACATCGCCGGCGGGTGGCGGTACCCGGGGCGACCACCGCCCGGGTACCGGCCCTACTCTTGTGTCCCATGCCCGAGGCATCCTTCACTTACGAGCCGGTCGGCGCGACCCGCGACGACCTGACCTTCTGCCCGCCCGGCTTCCATCCGACGTACGGGCGCACCCGACTCGGCGAGGGCACCGAGGTCTTCCGCCGTGCGGCCGACGCGGTCCTCACCTGGGAGATGCACCGTGCCATGGGTGTCCGCATAGACTCCACCGCCGAACGCGCGACTCCCGGCGTGGACCTCACCGTGACCCTGGGCAGGCTGATCAAGGCGCCCTGCCGAGTGGTGTGGGCGGTGGAGGAACCCCGCCGCGCCGGCTGGGCCTCCGGCACACTCGCGGGCCACCCCGAATGCGGCGAGGAAGCCTTCCTGGTCGACCGCACGGGTGATGGCACCGTCTGGCTGACCGTGGCCGCGTTCAGCCGAGCGCAGAAGTGGTATGCCCGCGCGGGCGGGGCCGCGACACGCGGGTTGCAGCACGCGTACGCACGCAGGTGCGGCGCCGCTCTGCGAAAGCTCTGCGCGGGGGTCGAGGAGTAGATCCGCGGCGCCCCGCCGCGGCAACGGCCCTCACGCGGGTACCACATGCGGATGATTTCCCCAGGTGCGCCCGCGATCGGGAAGCCCAGGGTCCGGGGCCCCGCACCGCGCGGGACGGCTCGGACTCACGCCGGTCGTGTCCGTGACCCCGCCGGATTGGGCGGGGTCACGGACATGAGGCCCCCGCACCAGGCCCCCGCGTCAAACCGGCCGGACTCAGGAGACGATGCCGTGCTCCCAGGCCCAATCCGCGATTTCCACGCGGTTGCGAGCCGGGAGTTTCTCCTGGATCCGAACGGATGCCGGGACGGCAGAGCCGGCGGCGATCGCCAGGGCGGGAGCGGCAAAGTGCCGTTCCCGCCGTCCGGCGGGATCCTCGTGGTCGAGCCGACTTCAGTCGAGCAGCAACGGATCGGGCAGTTCGGACTCGGGGTGCATCCGAAGCAGGGTGTGCACGACTCCCGCCAATCCGGACATCAGACTCGGCGAGAACGCCTCGCGGGCCAGTCCCCCGACCGGGCCGCGCTGTTCGAGGCCGGTGAGGATCTCGGCGTCCAGGTCGGCACGGTCGGCGAAGTCCAGGGCGGTGAGCAACTCCCAGGAGCCCAGGTCGCCGTGGCACAGGGTGTGGCTCCAGCCGAAGCCGTCGGCGGCGCACGCCTGCGCGGCGCGCCGGGCCATGTCGAGGCGAGCGGCTTCGCCGGTACGACGGTGCAGGTCGAGCATGCCGATGCCGATTCCCGCGCTGCCGTGGCACCAACTGGTGAAGAAGTCCTCCTCGGCTCCTATGCGCACATCCAGCCAGTTCCCGTACTCCGGCCGGTACAGGGACTCCTGGTAGGCGAAGGCCAGTTCGGCGAGGTGGGACCAGTCGCGCCGGTCCGATGCGGAGCCCGCGCCGGCGAGCGCGAGCCGGGCCAACGCCCAGCCGATGCCCGTGGCGCCGTGCGCGAAACCGCCGATGCCCTCCGGGTTGAGCCGGGTCGTCCATCGGGCGCCGCTCGCGTCGACGGTGGCCAGGCCGGTGAGCCGGCGGCCGATGTGGGCGGCGGCTTCCAGCCAGCAGTCCTGCCCGGTCGCCGCGGCCAGGCCGAGCAGCGGGACGATGCCGCCCGCAGCTCCGTTGAGCAGGTCCACCTCCACGTCGTCCTCGACGAGAGGGCTGTCCGCCAGGAGCACGGCCCGTTCGGCGGCCCGCTCCAGCAGGTGCCGTCCGCCGAGCACGCGGTGCAGTGCCAGCCACGTCCACACCTGTGAAGCTGCACCGCTGAACGCCCCGGCGGACGGTGTCGGCGTGTGTTCCTCGGTGCCGATCAGCACACGCAGGGCTCCCTCGTAGGTCTCGGCGACGCCGGGCACCTTGTCGGCCCGCCCGACCCGTACCTCGGCGAGATACTCGGCGAGGGCCAGGGCCACTCCGCCCTGCCCGGTGTAGAGGTCGGCGGGCAGCACTCTGATGGACCATCCGGCGGGAGTGAAGACGGGGCTGATCCAGGTGGCCGTGCCGTCCTCGCCGCGCACCGCACCGTCGCACAGGCGCCGGACCATCCGCACGGCCAGATCACGGCGACGCCGCTCCCGGTCCTGGGCGTGCGGCTGCCACGCGGGCGCTCGCACCCTGCCCGGCAGGGTGCGTTCGTTGAGGTAGGCGCCGACCAGTGCGTCCTGGATGACCGCCTCCTCGAACGCCAGGTCGGCGTCACGCCAGTCCTCGACCGTGGCGTGCACGGCGGCCGTGTCCACGGTGAAGGTGCACATCGGCACGTCTCCGGCCAGGAGTTCCGCGATCTCGCCGTCGATGGCCGCCCGGTCGCGGGGCGCGCCGGGCAGTACGTCGGCATTGCGCCTCAGGATGTCCCGGGCGCGTTCGACGGCGGCCGGCTCGTCGTAGAGGGACGCCGGGTGCCACAGCATGCGGCCGATGTCGACGTACGCCTGTGTGGGCCGCAGGATTCGGCGTGCCTGGGCGCCCTCGAAACGGCGCAGCAGCCGGTACGGGTCGGTGCCGGGGCGGCGCAGATGCGCGGTCATCTCACGGAAGCCGGCCAGGATCCGGTCCCAGTACGTGCTCAGCACCGGAGTGGGGCTGGGGTGGTTGCCCGCGATGGGCATGGCGACGAGGTCCACCTCGAAACGGGCCGCACCGGTGCCGCCGTCGGCGATCACGGGGTTGGGAATCAGCGGCTGCTGGCCGGGGAGCGCCCCGATCCCGGAGATGTCGACTCCGCCGAGGGCGAAGCCGGTACCGCGCACGGGCAGCAGTCCGGTGCGCAGAACGGTGCGCCGGATGGCGGCGGCTGCCACGTCCACGGCGTCGCCCCGGCCGCTGGGCGGGAAGGGGGCGGGGGCGTCGAAGAGTGTTTCTGCGTCCACGATGACCGGTATCGGCCCGGTCGCGATCATGTTCTCCGCGTGCATGTCGGTGCCGCCGGTGAGACGGAGCACGGCCAGCCAGTGGCCGACGTTACGGTAGAACGCGGCGAGTTCGGCGTCGTCGGCGCAGTAGCGGTGGGCGACGAACTCCGCCCAGCCGTAGCCGTCGCGGGCCAGGGTCCGCGGCACCCTGATGCGTGTGTGCGGTGCCGGGGCGGCGGGGAAGTCGGCGTAGATGTCGTCCAGTAGCTCGCCGAGCGCGAGATCGGCCCGGGACGGGCGGGGTTTGTACATGACGGTCCCGCCGGTGAAGTCTGCCCGGCTGACCGTCAGGCCGCCCCGGTGGCTGTCGCCCTCGCCGAAGGCGACGGCCCGCAGTCGACCGGGGGCGGCTCCCAACAGCGGCGCGAGCAGTTCGCGGTCCGCTGCGATGCGCTCGGCGAAGATGGCGGTGGCCTCGACGGAGAGCCGCGCCACCGAGGCGACGCGGCGGGCGAGGGTCGGGTACCGCTCGGCGGCGAGCCGGTCGAGATAGCCGTCCTCACCCGCCTGTTCGATGAACGCGTCCCAGGTCCGTGCGGTCCCCTCGGCGGCGGGGCTCTGTCCTGCGGTCATGCGCAGGGCGTGCAGTTCGATGAGGAAGAGTCGGGACAGCTTCGCGTGCAGGGACCTCAGCAGGGTGGTATGGCCGGCTTCCAGGAGCGTGTTCCGCTCGTCCGGGTCCAGTCCGCGGATGGCGGCCAGCCGCCGTGCCAGTGTCTCCCGCCAGGGCCGGGCGACGGACCGCACAGGCCGGTCGAACCACTCGGCCCCGCCCCGGTCGTCCGGCTCCTTCGCCGCCGGTTCCCCCGGCTTGTCCGTCGTCGATCCACTCACTGTCCGCCGTCTCCCTCTCCGCCCGCGCGTACGCCCCGTGAAGGGCCTGGACAAGCGAGGGAACCGCGCCCACGAGCGCGCGGTTCCCTGTGGTCACGTGTCAGCAGCACCAGCTGCCGCGCGAACCGCTCGGGCTGGAACAGAAGCCGTAGAGCGAGTCGCTCGGGTCGGTGAGGGCGGCTTCGGCGGCCGCGCCGCCGACATAGAGAGGACCTGCCGGGTTCGACAGGCCGTACGCGGTGTCGGCACCGGTCAGCCATGCTTCGAGCACGGCTGCGGTGTGCACACTGGTCTGGGGCATGGATGGCCTCCGGACGTAGGGGTTCGGGCGGATTGCCCAGCCCCGAGTATCACCGTGTTCGAACACCCGTCAGATGACGAATCCGGCCACAGTCGTATGGTGCCGAGGGTGCGCATCGGCATCTCTGAGGCGGTTCGGATGCCGACGCTGAGGGCCCATGAGCGCGTGTGCACGGCCGAGCCCGGAAAACGAGTGGCCTCTTTCGGTTGTATGCCGCGCCCCGCGGCCGGGGACGCGGCGGGCAGCGTGCCGTTCAGGCGGGCCGCGTCGGATCCGACGTCACCGGGCAGGCGGGCGGGCGGATTCCCAGGTGGCGCCGCGAGTGGAGCGTTCGACGCGGTATGACCCGGCAGCGACGACACCGTGTCCAGGCCGTATCGGTCGACCGGGTGAGTGGAGCCGAAGTCGCTCCGCTGACGGTCGCCGCCGCTCCGGGCTCCGGTCCGGCGCTTCCCGGGCGCTGACGACGGCGCGGCCCGGCATCCGGCTGACGGAAGGATTCCGCCGAGTCGAGCTGGCCGAAACGGGCGCTCGCGTCGGCGAGTCCCGTCGCGGCGCGGTGGAATACGGTCGCCTGCCCAAGGAACGGAGCGAGGAATCGGAGCGCGGAACAGGCCGTTCAGCGCTCGGGCGCCGTCAGGAAGCGCGCCGGCCGGCCGCCGACGCCCTCAACCCCGTACCGCGACGATCGAGGAGGCCATGATGCTCGTCGTGCGGGGTCTGCCGGAGGGCTGCGGCCCCGCGGTCCAGGGCCGTTTGAGGTAAGGATCGTGAAGGTGGTCATCGAGGGTACGGTCATCCGCACCGTGCCGGACCTCCACGGCTTCCTGTCCCGAGCCCTGGATTTCGGCCCCTGCTACGGGGCCGATCTCAGCGCCCTGTGTGACCGGCTGACGACGGAGGTCGAACGGCCGGTGGAATTCGTCCGGAAGGACGCGGACCTCGGCATAGGGAATCCACGCCGGACGGGACCCGGACGCCCAGCACCGTGGACGACAGCGGCAGCACGGCGAACCGCTTGTTCTTGATGGCGGGTACGTCCTTCAGCGCCGGGTTCGCGAGGAGGAACTTCTTCTTGTCCTCGACCGACTGGTCGCCGTAGTCGTAGATGACGATCGCCTCGGGCGCACGCTCTGCCACCTGCTCGAACGACACGTCACCGAACGCCTTGTCCAGGTCGGTGAAGAGGTTCATCCCGCCGGCCAGCCTGATCATCTCATTGCCGATGCCGGCGCCACCGGCGGTGAATGCGGTCTTGTCGCCGCTGTCGTAGACGAAGATCTTCATCGGCGCGGTGTCGGCGAGTCTGTCCTCGACGCTGTCCAGGGTGCCGTGGAGCTTCTTCAACTGCAGCTCCGCCCGGTCCGGCACACCGAAGATCTTCGCCACGTTCCGGATCTCCTGGTCCATGGCGGCCATGGTCACCGGCCCCGACGGGCACTCCTCGATGTTCAGATAGGAGTTGATCCCGGCCTTGGAGAGAGCGTCGCGGCCACGCCCTTCCTTCTCGTCGAAGGTGCTGGCGAAACCGCCGTAGGCGAAGTCCGGTTCGGCGGCCAGCAGTGCCTCGAACGAGGGGTACTCCTTCGCCAGGACCTTGATCCCGTCATAGGCGCCCTGGTACTCCGGCAGGATCCTGTCGTCGAGGCAGGAGGTTCCCACCATGGACCTCTCCAGCCCCAGTGCCAGCATGACCTCGGTCGCGTGCTGGTTCATCGACACCGAACGCTGCGGCGGACGCTGATAGGTCGTCTTCACACCGCAGTTGGACACGGTGACCGGGAACCCCTTGGCAGCGTGATCGGCTGACGGGGCCTCCTTCCGCTCCACGGTGCCTCCGCAGCCGGATATCAGCAAGGCCGCGGCCATGGCCGACAGCAGGGATACCGGGCGCCGGCCCATCATGTGGAAGGTCCTCTCCCGCAGGAGTGGTCCTGTGCGTCCGGGCATCGGCCGGGAGCGCTCGGACTCAGGAGGGTGGAAAGAGCGGTGGCCGCGACTCAGCGCGCGCCACGGGGCATCTCGGAGCGGGCGCGCCGAGGCGGGGCGAAGGCGTGGTCATCGAGGAGGACGGGCCGAGCCGCGACGCCCGGTCCACCCGCCCGCACCCAGGCGGCGATGCCCTCAGTGGCGGCGGTGTCGTTGACGAGGGCGAACCAGGCCGCCCGGCCACCGGCTGCACGCCCATCCGACGAGGGCTGCACAACGATCACGTTGGCCTGGTCGCACACGTCGAGGCAGTCCGAGACGCGAACCGGCGCCTCTTCGGCGAGGCGCGCGATCTGTTCGCCGTGGTCGACACCGGTCACTTTGGCGCTGCCACAGCAGCAGTCCCGGCACACCACGACCCGGCACGGAACCGGACCGGCTGTCGATGGTCTTCTGGGCATCCCGACGAGCCCTCCTCTCCGGGGAAATCCGCCCCAGTCACTTCGAGGAGGCGACCGCGTGAGTCTCCTGGCTCTCGGGTCGATGCTCGTCCCGACCTTCCCACCCGCATCCGGGCAGTGGTCTGTTCGGGGTCCGCTCGCCGATCACAGTGGCGGGACCGCGCCGGATTCACACCGGCTTCCTCGTTCCGCCGTCGCCTTTTCGCCTGACATCATGACAGACGCACACGACAGGCCATAACCCCGGGTGCGTACCGGCCGGTGGCGAAATGTGGCACGCGGGCATCACGCGACCACGGCCGCTCGCGCCGTGCACCTCCGTGTGCTCTCAAACACCTCGTGTACGAACGGGACGGTCCGCGCTCACGCCGAACGGTCCGCGCCACCGGACAAGGCGGCACGGTGCCATCCCCACGGGGCCCTCGATCTGTCCGGTCCCGGCCTTCGCGGCACGGTTCGACGCCGGTTCGACGCAGGTGTGCGCGGCCCGGATTGCGGGACCACGGCACGGGCGTAGGCTGGGAAAACAACGGTCGGCCCGGCCACAGCGGACGTATCCCGGGCGAGCCGGGAGCGAGCGTGAACGCATCCATGAGTGCCGAGGGATTCCCGCCCATCTCCGACTTCGCCTTTCTCAGCGACGGGCACTCGCTGGCACTCGTCGGACGCGACGCGTCGGTGGAGTGGGCCTGCTTCCACAGATTCGACGGGCCTTCCGTCTTCGCGCGGATACTCGACCGGGAACGCGGGGGGCACTTCCGCATCGCCCCCACGACCGACGCGTACACGTCGACTCGGCGCTATCTCCCCGACACCAACGTCCTGGAGACCACGTTTCGTACGTCGGGCGGCGTCGTCACGGTCACCGACTGCCTGCCCGTCCACGTGGACCCGGCGCGGCCCGGCCACCCGGCCCGCAAACCACCGGGGCACGTGCTCCAGCGGCACGTTCACGGTGTGTCGGGCGCGGTCGGCCTCACCCTGGAGTTCTTCCCCGCCTTCGACTACGCACGGTCCGATGCATCCTTCACGCCTGCACCGGACGGAGCCCTCCGGGCCTCCGGTGGCGGCGAAGTGCTGCTGCTGCGGAGTGGTCTGGGCCCACTGGAACCCTCGGCCCGGCAGACGGGGAACGACGGCTTCGTGTCGCACGCCACCGTCCCCGCCGGTGCGGAAGTGGACGTGGTCCTCACCCGGCTGCTCCCAGGCGCGCCCGAGCCGGAGCCGCTCAGCGCCCGGGAGCTGGCCGACCGCGTCGAGGCAACGGTGGCGTACTGGCGTAGGTGGGCCGCCCGGTGCACCTACCGAGGCCCTTACCGGGAGGCGGTGGTGCGCAGTCTGCTGGTGCTGAAAGGGCTCGTCTACGCGGACACCGGGGCCGTGATCGCCGCGCCCACGACCTCGCTGCCGGAGGAGATCGGCGGTGAGCGCAACTGGGACTACCGCTACACATGGGTCCGCGACGCCACGGCCGTACTCGCCACCCTCACCGCAACCGGCTACACGGACGAGGCCCGCCACTTCGCCGACTGGCTGCTGGAGACCACAGCCGGCAGTGCGAAGGAACTGCGGACGATGTACGGCGTCTCAGGGGACAGGGCCCTGTACGAGACCCGCCTGGACCATCTCGGCGGCTACCGCGGCTCCCGTCCCGTGCGGGTCGGCAACGAGGCATGGATGCAGTTCCAGCTGGACATGTACGGCGAAGTGCTGCTCGCGCTGAACTTCGCGCTGCGGCTGCGCGGCGATCGGATCCGGCCGGAGCGGGTCGGATTCGTGCATGACCTCGTCGAGCTGAACATCGCCCGGTGGCGGGAGCCGGACGAGGGCATCTGGGAGTTCCGTTCGGGACGGCGCCACTTCGTGTTCTCGAAGCTCATGGCCTGGGCGGCCGTCGACTCCGGCATATGCCTGATCGACCGGTTCCCGCAGGTGAGCAGAGACCCCGAGCTGCGTGCCCGATGGGTGCGGGCGCGGGAGGAGATACGCGAGGAGATCGAGAGCCGCGGGGTGGACCAGCGGACCGGGGCGTTCGTCCAGGATTTCGGCGGCGACGCGCTCGACGCCTCCGCCCTCCAATTGATCCTGCGAGGATTCCTTCCCCTCGGCGATCCGAGGATCGATGCCACGCTCGACCGGATCGAAGCGGAACTGACGAGGGAGGGGCACGTGTACCGCTACCTCGGCGCCGACGGGCTGAACGGCCACGAGGGGAGTTTCCTCTTCTGCACGCTGTGGCTGGCCAGTGCGCTGGCCTACACCGGTCGTATCGACGAGGCGGGGAAGCGTCTTGCCACGGTGCTCCGTTCGGCGAGCGACCTCGGTCTACTCGCGGAAGAGTTCGACCCGGTTTCGGGCGAACAGTTGGGGAACTTCCCGCAGGGTTTCAGCCATCTCGGTGTGGTGGCCGCGGCACTCGCCATCGAATCGGCGAAGCGTAAACGGGACGGCAAGCCGGGCGGCGCTCCCCTGGACTTCATCGATGCGCTGATCCTGGCGAAGCGCGCGGTCTGAGCACGAGCAGCCCCGTACTGCCACGTCCCCCGCGCACTGCCACCCGCCGTCCGAACGCTCGACACCACAGCGCCGCGCACCTGCCCGCGGTGGACGTCCCTCAGCCGGAAGCCGCCGAGCGGCCCGCAGCGGGGGACGGAGCACGCCTCGGTCCCCGCACCCTTGCGGCACGGTCGTCCGCGGCCCCACGTCAGGCTGAAGCGGTCTGCCGCACCTGTGGTGCGGCGGTGTGCGCGTGCCATGCCTGGCTCGCGCGGCACGGGCTCCCGCCGAAGCACCCCTGTGGGGACACCTGCCCGGCGTCCTCGATCTCGTCGCGCTCAGCGCGGTACTGCGCGTCAGGGTCCTCCGGGGTCCCCTGGGGCAGGCCCACCTCCTCGCGGTCGCGGATCGCGCGCTGTTCGAGTTCGTCGGCTTCAGGCCGCCGTGGGAGTCCTCTGCTGTGGCCGTGGTCCGGATCGCTTTCGACGGCGCGGTTCGGCTTGTGGTGTCCCATCCGCGAAGCCTCCTCCGGGATGCATGTGTGAGCACGCGTGTGGCCTGACAGGTCCCCTTTCCGTCCTGCACACCGTCGGCCGTGTCGCCATCCGGGCGACTGCGGTCCATGACTGCTCACGGGGGCATCGCGTGTCGTATCCAGGAAGTGTTCGGCGGTCACCCTGGGTGATCACGGTGGATTGGCGCGTGCGGTTGTCGTCCGTCTTGCGGCACGGGATGCTGGGTGGGCACGAAGGGAAGCGGTGCCATGGATCGTTTTCCGAATGCGGCGAACGTCGATTTCCACAGTCCCCTGGACCCTTCCAAGGCCGCCACCGCGGTGCTGGACGACAAAGGCCGCGTCGTCGGGTGGGGGGTCTCTGCCCAGCGACTTCTCGGACACTCTCCCGAGGAGGCGCTCGGCCGGTCGACCGCCCCGCTGCTGGCGCCGACGTCCGGCCGCCGCCTGGCGGCCCTCTGCAAGGCGCACCAGCCCCGCAGTGTCGTCCTGGATCTCCGCCACCGGGACGGCCATACGGTGCGCGCGGCCGTGACGTTCAGCCCGCTGTCGCACCGCGACGGAGCGGCGGCCGTCGTGATGACCGCGGCCGAACTCGACGCGCTGCGCGGCTGGGAGGCGCAACTGGCGATGCTCCAGGCACTGGCGACCGAGTCCGCCGTGGGCTTGACGATCTTCGATACCGAGATGCGCGTCGTATGGGGAAACGTCTCCACCGACCTGGAGCTGGGAGGAGTTGCCCAGTACACCGGCCGGTCGGCCGCGGATCTCTTCCCGGAAGGCGAGTTCATCTCCCGCCACCACCCCCCGGACGAGGAACAGGTGATGCAGCACGTACTGACGACCGGGGAGCCGGTGGTCGGCATGCACTACCGCGGGCGCGCCCCCGCCGACCCTGTGCGCGAGCACGTCTGGTCGTGCTCGTACCACCGGCTGCTGGACGCCCGAGGCGAGCCGCTGGGTCTGTTCGAGGAGTCTCTGGACATCACCGACCGCTACCGCGCCCAGGAACGCCTGTCGCTCCTGGTCCGGGCGGGAAAGCGCGTCGGCGCCTCGCTGGACGTGCGCCGTACGGCCGCGGAACTCGCCGACGTGGCGGTACCGCAGCTGGCCGACGAGGTGCTGGTGGACCTGCCGCCGGCGGTCATCGAGGGACGGGAGCCGCCGACGCGCTCGGCGCCGGGGCACGGGCTGCTGCGGATGCACGGCCGCGCTCCTGAGGAGTTCCGCACCAGCCCCGTCTCCTACCCGCCCTCGTCGCCGCAGGCCCTGAGTCTTGCCACCGGCCGCTGCATCGCCGACACATACCCTGCCGAGGCACCGGGCGAGCCCTGGTCGACCGAATCCCGGTCCAGCCTCTTCGTCCCACTGCTCACCCGCGAGGCCGTCCTGGGCCTCGCCACCTTCCGGCGCACCAGCAATCCCGATCCCTTCGGCCCCGAGGAACAGGCGCTCGCGGTGGAACTGACCGAGCGGGCCGCCGTCGGTATCGACAACGCCCGCCAGTACACCAGCCAGCATGCGGCGGCCCTGGTACTGCAGCGAAGCCTGCTGCCACGGCACCTGCCCCGACAGAGCGCTGTCGACATCGCGTACCGCTACCTTCCCGCCGACAGCCGCGTGGGCGTGGGCGGCGACTGGTTCGACGTGATCCCGCTGTCGGGGGCCAGAGTGGGACTGACAGTGGGCGACGTGGTGGGCCACGGTATGCACGCCGCAGCGACCATGGGCCGGCTGCGTGCCACCGTACGGACCCTTGCGCTGCTGGACTTGGACCCGGCGGAGCTGCTCACACGGCTGGACGACCTGGTCGCGCAGGAATCGCAGCCCGAAGGGGGTGACGGACTGAGCGGTGGGGCCATGGTGGTCACCTGCCTGTATGCGATCTACGACCCGGTCAGCGGCCGGTGCGTCTGGTCCAGTGCTGGCCATCCTCCGCCGATCGTCGCCGACGCGAATGGCTCGGTGGCCATGTCCGCGCTGACCCCGGGACCTCCCCTGGGACTGGGCGTCCTGCCGTACGAGAACGTCGAGCTGGACCTGCCCGACGGCAGCGTGCTGGCGTTCTTCACCGACGGCGTCGTGGAAGACCGGGGCCAGGACATCGACAGCGGAATCGACCGCCTGGCCGAGGTGCTCACCTGGCAGCGGTGCCCACTGGAGGAGTTGTGCGACCGGGCGCTGTCAGCCCTGCCGCCCGGACCGCAGGTGGACGACGCCACACTGCTGCTCGTCCGCACCCGGCGGCTCGACGCCGAGCGGGTGGCGGACCTGGAGCTGCCGTCCGACCCGGCCATGGTGGCTCACGCCCGCACGCTCACCGAGAGCCAACTCAGAGCCTGGGGCCTGTCCGAGCTCTCGTTCACCGCCGAACTTGTGGTGAGCGAGCTGGTCACCAACGGCATCCGCTACTCCACCGGGCCGGTCGTACTGAGGTTGATCAGGGACCGCTGCCTGCTGTGCGAGGTCTCCGACAGCGCACACACCGCACCGCATCTGCGGCGGGCGCGCCGGGACGACGAGGGCGGCCGCGGCCTGTTCCTCGTCGCCCAGATGTCCCAGCGCTGGGGGACGCGGTACACCTCATCCGGGAAGACGATCTGGGCCGAGCTGACCATCCCCAAGGACCTGCATCGGGATCAGGGGCAGGTCACGGAAGCCCCGCTGAGCGCGGCTCGCGGCACCGTGTCGGGCACCGGCGCCCGCTGACCTTCGGGACGAGCACCGGCGCCCCGCTGACCTTCGGGACGAGACGAGCGCATCACCACCTGGCACACCGCGCGCCTCCCTCTGCACCCTCAACTGCACGTCGTGGGTGTCCTCCGGTACGCGTGCCGGTCCGCGCCGCCGCGCCTCCGAGTGGTCGCCAGGGCGCGCGAGATCGAGACCAGCAGGTCACGGTCCGCCTGCTCGGCCCGGCGAACGGCGGCCACCACACCGGCGCCCCGATCCGGGGCGGGTGGAACCTCGCGCGCTCGGGCATCGGACGCCGCCGTGAACATGGCCGCCAGGCCGGCGGCCGTCGCTTCGCGCTGCGAGGCACCGCTCCGCCTGGCCCGAAGGCAGGCCTGCTCGCGAATGTCGTCGGCGCAGTGGACGGACAGATCGCGCATCCAGTCGTGAATGGTCGTCATACGGTAGAGCAGCGTCTGCTCGGGACCTGCGTACCACGGCGGGGGCAGGAAGATGCTGTCGTTCCGGGTGTTCGCGGGGCTGCTGACCAGGCGCCACAAAGGCCGCAGGGCGGTGATGCCGACCAGAGGCTGCCACACGCGGTCGATCAGCGCGGGTCCGTACGCCGGCACGAGCAGCCCTACGCCGACCATCATTCCGCTGGCCGACATGAAGGGCGGCAGGCTCTCGTTCAGAGCGTCCCAGTCCCGGCCCGCCCAACGGGCTGCGATGGCCGCAAGCTTGAAGGAGCCGAAGACCACATTGGCCAGGGCCGCGGTGACCAGGACCATGAGCCCCACCCGCAGGCACGAGTCGACCGAGGTACGGGACCTGTGGGCCGTCTTCCCGCGGACGTCGAGGATCCAACCCCAGCACACCACCCCCGTGGCCACACCGGCAGCGACATACACGAGCAGGTACAGCACGAGCATCTGGCTGATGAAGGGCGTCGCGGCGTAGTAGGTGTCGAAGTCACGCGGACGCTCCACCGGGACGTCGCCCAGCGCGAAGAGCCCCGCCAACACGGCGATCACGCCACAGCAGCCGGTCTGCCACACCCGTACGCGCCGACGCGTGCGCGCGAGGTCTCCCGGCTCCCCTCGCCAGTAGGCCAGCAGCACCAGGGACGCGCACGCGAAGGCGGTCATGATGCAGTGGACGAGCAGGGCCGAGAGATTGCTGACAGCGGAGATCCGGTTGACGTACGCGACGGTGGGCGGAGCGGAGAGGACGAAGCCCGCGCAGGGAAGGAACAGCAGGGCGTACACCGCCCGGACCGTGGGGTTGCGCCACCCGCGAAGCAGCCCGGGCGACTTCACGAGCAGGGCCGCGCCCAGCACGGCGGCCGCGATGTAGTAGTCGGTGCCGTCCTGCATCAGCGTCCTCCCAGGGAAGCCCAGATGCGGCCCACCCGTTCGTCGGGAGCGGTGTGGCTGCGCCTGCCCTACAGGAAAGGCCGGAACTTGGCCGCCAGCAGGCGGCCGAACGTCTCCGCACGCCGTTCCTCCTCCAGGTCGTAGTCCGTGCGCGCGGCGGCGTACGCGACCGCGTCACCGAGATCCCACCGCTCTGCGAGCAACCGGGCAGCCGCGTCTCCCGCGGCCGGGTGGGGCAGACCGCGCCCGCGCTCCTTGCGGTGCCACAGCTCGTGTCCCAGGATCACCATCTGGTGCAGAGGGAGGGTGTGCTTCTCCACCGCGACCACTTCATGGTCACCGAGGTCGAGCCAGAGCCCGCTGACCGTGTCCGGTGGGAAGCAGTCAAGGATCACCTTCGATCGGAGGTCATCCCGCTGGTGCGGACACTGTCCCAGGAGGCGGTCATGTCTACCTCTCCTCGTATACGACTCTCCCTGTCCACGCCGTGGCCGTGTTCTCGGCGGTCGGCGGGCTGTCCGGCTCGGCCACGGCTGCCGCCGCTCACACCGCCACCGTCGCGTCGCGGGACTCGACAGGGCACGTGTGGTCCGGGGGCTTCTGCGGTCCTACGGATGGCCGCCTTCCCGCCGGGCACCGACGCCTCGGAAGCGGCCTGGGACTTCTTCGACGCGCGCACTGCGGGCTGAGCCGGCTGAACGTCGACGTGACCGAGCGCGGGGCGGCGGGCCTGCCTCGCCGGAACAGCCTCGGCCTACGGCCCGCTGACCTCGGCATACGGCTCGCTCAGAGGCTGATGGCCCAGCCGATGAACAGCGCTGCAAAGATCACGCTGCAGGCGACGATCAGCGAAAGGATCATCACGGGGTGCTCCCAGAGACCACCGTCCGGACGCTCCTGATGGGCCTCGGCGGTGGATGCCTCCACCGGTGGCGTCTCCTGAGGCGGTACGAGTGGATCGACCATCGCTCTCTCCCGTCGCTCACGACTCGAGGAGTGCCGCACCGGCTTCCCGGCACGCGAGATGCCGACAGCGGCTCTCCGGCCCCGACCCGCTGCCCCGGCGGGTCCTCGCCCCGGCGAGGCGTGGCCGGCTTCCGCAGCGGAGACGGGCTGTCTTCCCACTATGCGACACACTTCCGCGCCGCGCGGCCCCTGAGAGCCGACGCCGCTCTGCGTTTCGCCGTGTGGGGAGCCTCGCGATTCTGACCGCCGGTGCCTTGGGCGGCACTCGGGGGCTGGTCGCCCTGACACTCGGCACGCTGCTCCTCGACACCGCGATGCAGTGCGGAATGGTCGCCAACCAAGTCCGCGTCTATGCCGTGCGCACCGATGCCCGCAGCAGGCTCAACACCGCTTACATGACCTGCGCCTACCTGGGCGGCAGCGCGGGATCCTGGCTCGGCGTGCGGGTCTGGAGCAAGGCCGACTGGTGGGGCGTGTGCGTGTTCGTCGCGCTGCTCGCCGCACTCGCCTTGGGCCGGCACCTCATGGCACTGCACAAGCAGCCGCGACGCACCGACGCTCGGAGCGTATGTAAACCCGCCCTGGGCTCAGCGTCCGGGCCGACGTCGACCAGCCCTCAGACCCGGCCCCAGCCCCAATCCCGACCCGGCTTTCGAGACCGGAGCAGCCGGCGAGTACGGCCCTCAGCTGCAGCCGGTCCCCTTCGGGAGGGAAGCGGCGTTGACCCGCCGTTCGGAACGCCATCGAGCGGCGGGCACCTACGGGTGGTAGAGGGCATGGGCGAGAGTCGGGTCGGCAGGCCCGTCCTGACCGAGGTCGAGGAAATAGTCCACCTGCCATGCCTGCGTGCTGCGGGCCTGCCGGTTGGCCGCGGTCACCCACGGCGGGTACACACGGAATCCGCGTTTCCCGCCGGAGCCTTCACCGGAGACGATGTTGCGCTCGCACAACACCCTGCACGGGAACACGAACTGTCCGAAGCCGTCGCCGTCGCGGCTGCTGATGACGAAGAGGTCCACGCCGTCGTCGGCGTCGAAGGGCCGGATCGGCCCCTCTTCAGACCGCTGCCACACGGTGACGAACTGTCCCGCCTTAGCCGGAGTGGTCTTGGCCGCGCGGAACCGAACCGAGCGGTCATCCAGCGCGAACGAGCAAGCCGCGTACTCAGCACTCTCCGGCTCGGGCGCCGGCAGCGAGCAGACGAAACCACTCGGGTCGTACACCAATGCCTTTGCTGCCAGCAGGTCATTGTGAAGCCCCGCCCACGGCTGATTCGAACCCATACCGTCATCCTGCCATCGCACCCGCGTACACGGCTTCGGCCCCGTATGGGGCTGTCGTCCATCAAGAAGGGATCTTGCTGTGCGGACATGCTCAGGCCATGGTCGGCGCGCCCGTCCGGCCTCGCCGGTGTCCGATCGACGACATACGGCTACGCCCCTGTCGCGTGCGTCATCACCTATGTGTTCCCGATGTCGGGATCACCGTGGAGGAAGAGCAGCAGCTTCAACTCGCCGTGCCGATCGCGGTCCACGTAGAAGGACCATGCGTATGTCGATGGATGTCGATGGAGCCTCAGGCCGCCCAGGCCGCCGCACATGGCCGCACCCCCGTCCACACACGCTCTCAGCCTGGCTGCCTGATGCTCTCGAAGATTCGGGCGAAGCCCTCCCCTCCGTGGCCCGCATCGATCTGGCGTCGGATGAGGCGCTGGACCATGGCGACTGCTTCGGAGCTGATGCCCTGGTCGGAGCTGGCGGTCAGAAGGTCGCCGAGGTCCGAGAACCGGTCCCGAAGACAGAACACCAGGGTGTCGCACCCGGTGGCACACCACCGTTCAAAGTTGGTACTTGAAGCCGATGTGTGATCCCACGAAGCCGAGTCGCTCGTAGAACCGGTGGGCCTCCGGCCGCGCCATGTCCGAGGTGAGCTGGACCAATGAGCAGCCCTGGCGGCGGGACTCCTCGATCGCCCACTCGATCAGCTGCGCACCGAGTCCCTGTCCGCGCTCCGAGCTGTGTACCCGCACACCTTCGATGACCGACCGGGTGCTGCCGCGGCGGGAGAGGCCGGGAATGACGGTCAGTTGGAGGGTGCCGACGACCATCGGACCCCGCACCGCCACCATGAGGAACTGGTGGGGATCTGTCCGCAACCGCTCGTATGCGGCGAGATAGGGACTCAAGTCGTCCGGAGACTCGCGTGCGGCTCCCCGTGTGTCGTCGGCCAGCATGGCGACGATGGCGGGGATGTCGCCCGAGACGGCGGTCCTGATGTCGATGTCTGTCATGCGCCGCATGATATTCGGACGCGCTCCGGCAGCCTCCCGGGATGCGGGATCTCGCTGCACCGGTTCGTCGACGGCGAGCCCGAGACGCTGGATGAACGGGTGACCAGGGAGGTGCTGGCACCCCACGCCGTGAAAGCGGATCCGGACACCGTGGAGGTGCTGATCCGGGCAGCCGAGGGCGGAGAGGCGGAGCTGAGCGTGAGTGCCGACGGCATCATCGTGCACCGCTTCCCGGCCGGTGGAGTCGTGGACATCGTCGCCGAACTGGCCGACCGTCTCGGCGCAGCTGTCGTTCTGCCGGACGGTGTCCTGGTCAGTGGCGAGGAGCAGCGCGCGAACCTGCCCGACGGACTGCGGGAGATGGCCGTCGTGGTCGAGATGACGGGTTCGTCGCTGCAGGGCGCGCTCGACGAGTGAGTGGTGCGGGTTCCGCCGTGGGTGGCCGGGGACGCCGGTGGCGGGCGGACGGATCGTTTCGGTACTCGGCGGCGGGTGCTCGGTGGTGGGGGTCGCGCCTCTCCCGGATCCGCGAGCACGAGTCAGTGTCCCGCACCGCCCGGTGCGAGGGTGTACAGCAGCTGCTGGGTCTGGGCCACGACGCCACCGAGCGAGGTGGCCTCCTCCTGGTCCTCCCTCGTGACCCAGGTCTTCAGCTTGCGGTGCGCCTGCCGGGCCTCGGAGAGACTGTCGGCGCGCCGCGATCGCGGGTCGTCACCCTCCGCCGGGGCGCCCTCCCGCGGCAGCGGTGCGGAGGCATCCCGGGGCGCCACGGCAGCCCGCCGGCGACCACCACGACTCCGTAGGGCCGACGTTCCCAGCCTGGCACCGGCCATCCCGCCGCGCAACGCAGCCGTGCGTCCTGACGACATGGTCGCCTCGCGGCGTCTCACGCGCGTCCGGCGTCCTCGCGTTCAGCCGACGAGAAGCTCGGCTCGTTCGACCGTCGAGAAGTCCGGTGACGGCCCCGGCCGGGTGGCGAAACCGTGTGTGCAGGCGAGCAGATCACGGGCACGCACGGACGCGGTGGTGACCAGTGCTCCCCCGGGTCGGCCCCGGCTCCGGCGGCGGACAGGTTCTGCCCGAGTCTCGTACGGGGACCGCTGCTCGGCGGTGAGGGAGGCCGGGCGGTCGGTCTCGGTCTTCGGCGGGAGCTCGGACGCGATGCCCGGATCCGGCTTCCTGCGTCGGAGCGACGGGCTGACCAGCTCCGCCGGTCGCCGTGCTGTGGAGCCGTACCCACGCTCCTGACCCGGCGGTGGCCCGAACCCCGCGCGTTCTCCTTGTGTCGGCCTCGATGGCGCCGACCCAGCGGCGGCGGAAACGGCGTGAACGCCGGCGCGGCGCAGGTCGCTGCTGCTCCCTGCGTTCAGCCGTGCCCGGCCGCGAAGGCGGCTGTCGACGTGTCGTCCAGGTCCACGCAGCATCCGTAGCCCCAGTAGACGTAGTAGTGCGGGGTCGCCAGCTGGCGTCGACAGCTCATGCAGACCACCTGCTGGTGGGGATTGGCGCGGATCACGGCCGCGTCCTTGAGGCTGAAGACCGCTCGGGTGGTCTCCAGCCCGTGCTCCTCGATGCCCTGCTTCACGAATTCAAACGCGCCGTACGTGTGGCCGTTGGGGCACTTGATGCGGTTGGAGTAGGCCGAGCCGCACGCCGCGGCTCCGAGCTCGCTTCTGATCCGGGTCATTTCCTCGTCCGACACCGGCTCGAGTCCCATGTGCTTCATCCGCTGCGGTGTCCAGTACCACGCGTTGACTGCGGAGAATTGAGCACGGGTCAGGTAGAAGGTGGCGGTCCTACCACTCTTCACGGTGGCTTTCACAGCATCCACGACGATGCTGTCCTCAGCCATGATGACGGCCCTGCCGCCACCGACGACCGACTCGATGTCAGCGAGCGAGGACGGGTCCATGGTGCATCACTCCGCAGCAGGCAAAGGCCGGTGCGAACCCCGGCGCGGGTCTCTGTCGCTGTGATGCTCTGTCAGCTCAGTATCCGCTGCAACCGGGAACAGCCGTCCGGGTGCGCACCGCCACGCATGGTTCACGCGTTCCTGGCCCCGACCTCCGCACGGACCCCGGCCACGGACTCGGGCTCGGACCTGGACCCGAGTGGAAACACACACGGTACACACCTCCGCCGAGACCACCGCGCGGCGTGGGCGCACCCCTGACCGATGACACGTTTCAGCTGCTCACCGCACTGTGCGAACGGGATCTCCGCCTCCTCGCCGTCGGTGGCGCGTCTGCCGCGACGCCGGGCGGAACCGCGACAGGAACGTGTGATGTGCAGGGGGATCACAAATAGTGGGCATTGCTCTACTCTTCCGCCATGCCGAGGCCCCGCAGTGCCCTGAGCGTCCTGTTAGCCGTCTTGTTCCTTCTCGTCGGCGCGACGTCCGCGATGGCGCACGAAGAACGTCCCGTGGACTTTCCCGACGGTTCGGGGAGTGTGCCGCTCTATCGAAGCGCGGAGCCCGATCTCCTCGTGTGCAAGACCGACCGTGCCGACTTCGATCGGCGCGTCTCCGGCTTCCCGGCGGAACTGAAGGACCGCAATATCCGGCTCTTCGAGCGCTGTCAGGACAACGGGTTCCGGCATCTGCAGGAAGCGGTGAACGCCGTCGACAAGCCGGGCATGGGCATCGCGATTCTGCCGGGGCTGTATCTGGAGGAACCGACCCAGTCGGCGCCAACGGGCGAGTGCACCCGGCTCAAGGCGCCCAATTCGTCGTTCGGATACCAGATCCTGTCGTACGAGCAGCAGGAGAAGTGCCCCAACAACCAGAACCTGATCGCGATTCTCGGCAAGAGGGATCTGCAGATCGAGGGCACCGGCGCCAGCCGCAACGACGTCATCATCGACGGCGGGTACAGGAAGCTCAACATCATCCGGGCCGACATGGCCGACGGTGTCTACTTCAAGAACTTCACCGCGCAGCGCTCGACATTCAACTCCCTCTACGTCCTGGCGAGCGACGGATTCGTCATCGACGACGTGCTCACCCGCTGGAACGACGAGTACGGTTTCCTGACCTTCGCAAGCGACCACGGCCTGTACAAGGACTGCGAGTCCTACGGCAACGGCGACTCCGGCATCTATCCGGGCAGCGCCTCCGACGTCAACAGCGAGCGGGGCCACGACGTCGAGCGCTACTCCATGGAGATCACGGGCTGCCGCAGCCACCACAACATGGTCGGCTACTCCGGCACGGCCGGCAACTCGGTCTGGGCGCACGACAACGAGTTCGACCACAACATGGCGGGCGCCACCATGGACAGCGCCTTCCCCGGCCATCCCGGACTCCCGCAGGACCACTCGAAGTTCGAACGCAACCTGATCCATGACAACAACCAGGACTACTACCGTCATGTACGGGACGGCACCTGCGCCAAGCCGCCCGCCGAGCGGGGGTACGAGAAAGGCGTCGTCTGTCCTCAGATCTCGGTCCCGGTCGGATCCGGCGTCGTCATCGCCGGCGGCAACTACAACCTCTTCCAGGACAACTGGATCTACGGCAACCAGCGAACCGCCTTCGTGCTGCATTCCGTGCCCGGGTTCGTGCGTGGCGAGGAGGGCGTGGGAAAGCAGTGGGACACGTCCCACCACAACCGCTTCATCGGCAACCGCCTCGGCATCGACCGGGAGGGAAACCCCCGCCCCAACAGGACCGCCGTCTGGTGGGACGGCCAGGGCGAGGGCAACTGCTGGTCCGGCCTCACGGGTCCGGGCAACCCGCGGACGCTCCCGGCGTGCGGTGACACACCGGGTGAGGTGTCGGGAGGCAGCGACCGCATCGTCGGCGAGCCGGTGAAGCTGGTGCAACTGCTGGTGTGCTCGGAGTACGACGTGCGCGCCCGCAGGCTCCCCGCGGGATGCGACTGGTACGGCGCGCGGGGTGTGGAGCGGATCGAGACCCAGATCGCGATCGCCGTGGCGGCCGTGCTCGCACTCGTCGGCGGGGTGCTGTGGCGGCGGACGTTGCGCCGCGACCGGTGGGGGACCGCGGCCGCCGCGGTCGCGCTGATCGGACTCGTGGTCGGTGTGATCGGTTCGGCGAGGTCGTACGAGCACACGGTGATCCCGACCGTGTCGCTGTTGCTGCTCGGGCTCGGATGGGCCGGTATGGGCCTTCGGTTCCTTCGACGACGCAGGGTGTTCGGCTGGGTGACCGTGGGGCTGGGTGCACTCACCTTGCTCGACGCCTGGGACAAGTCCGTCGTGATGATCCCCTGGACTCCGCTCGGCCCGGCGTGGCTGCGGGCCCTGGTGGGTGCGGCGTGGGTGGTCTGGGCGGTGATCGCTGCCGCAGGCCGGTCGGAACAGGCGGGCGCCGCCCCGAACCGTAGCCGTCACCAGGACCGGGCTACGGCTACGGGCGACGTACGCACCGAGAACTCGGAGGAGCCTGGGCCGGACACAAGGACGGGGACGTCATGAGGAAGCGAACGGCTCCGTTGTGCCTCGCCACGCTCGCCATCGGCACGGCCCTCGCGGTCACCCTGACAGCGGTCGGCTGTGCCCGGCCCACCACCCACCACAAGCCCGGGACCAGCCACGACACGGCAACAACCCCCGTCGCTCCGGCAACCCGGCCGCCCGACGACTCAGGCAGTGACATGCGGGATCGGGACGACCGGGACTCCGCTCCGTCCACCAGAACCGTCCGCATCACCGTCACGGGCAACGAGGTCAGCCCCGCCCCCGGCCGTGTCGAAGTGGCCAAGGGCACCCGGGTGGCCCTCGTCGTGACCAGCGACCAGGCCGACGAACTGCACGTTCACGGCTTCGACATGACCACCGAACTGATGCCGGGACGCGCCCGGACGTTGTCCCTCACGGCCGACCGGACGGGCCTGTTCGCGGTCGAGACCCACGAGTCGGGGCTCGTACTCACCCAGCTCGTCGTCCGCTGATGGCAGGGCTCACCGATGCGGCGCCTCGGCATGCCGCCGCGGCAACCTTCCCGCTCCCGGCCGGCATACGCCCATGATCCTCGACGTCGACCATGCCCTTGGCCTCGCCCACGGCATCGGCAGCCGCCAGGACCTGCCCATCCCAGCCTTCTACGCCTATGCCGGAGCCTTCACGGCCCTGCTCGTCTCCTTCCTCGCCCTGGGCCTGCTCTGGCCCACCCCGAGATTCACTGGCGACACGGCCGGGCGTCCACTGCCGACCGCCCTCCAACGCGCTGCGGACGGCGCACTCTTGCGAGGCATCCTGCAAGCGTTGGGCCTCGCCGCGGCGGTCTTCGTCGCCGCCCATCTCCTCCTCGGCCCCGACGACCTCGACCGCAACCCCGCCCCCGGCGCGGTCTACGTCCTGTTCTGGGTGGGCCTGGTCCCCGCCTCCGTTGTCTTCGGCCCCGTCTGGCGTCTGCTGAACCCCCTGCGCACGCTCCATTCCCACGCCTGCCGCGCCCTCGGTCGCGACCCTCGCTCCGGGCGCCCTCTCCCGAGGGCCATGGGCTATTGGCCCGCCGGCGTGGGACTGTTCGCCTTCACCTGGCTCGAACTCGCCTCAAGGGAGCCCGCCTCACGCGCCGCCCTGCTCACCTTCCTCCTCCTCTACGCCGCGGCCCAGCTCGGCGGAGCAGCGGTGTACGGGGCACGGTGGTTCGACCGCGGCGACGCCTTCGAGGTGTACTCCGCGCTACTCGGTCGCCTCTCTCCTCTGGCCCGCCGCCCGCACGACCGGCTTCTCGTGTTGCGCAGCCCCTTCAACAGCCTGGACGCCGTCCCTGTCGCCCCAGGGCTCACCGCCACGCTGTGCGTGATGCTGGGCAGCACCGCCTACGACGGCTTCTCCAAAGCGCCGTGGTGGATCACCACGCTCCAGACTTCGCCCCTCGGCCGGACCGGTGCCGCCACCCTTGGGCTGGCCGCCTCCTGCGCCATCGTCGCCCTGCTCTACGCCTCCTGTGCCATCGCCGCACGCCTCATCTCGGGCCCGGGTCAGGAGCGTCCCACCAACGCCTTCGCGCATTCCCTCATCCCCATCGCCACCGGCTACCTCTTCGCCCACTACCTCTCACTCTTCATCATCGAATCCTCACGCACAGTCACCATCGCATGGGGCGCTGACAATCCGCCCCCACCCGCGGACCTCCTGTCGCCAAGCGCCCTGGCCTCCCTCCAGGTCACAGCGATCGTCCTCGGCCATGTCCTCGGAGTGATCGCCGCCCACGACCGATCCGTCCGCCTCTTCCCTCCCTCTCGCGCTGTCGCCGGACAGCTCCCCCTGCTGGTGCTCATGATCTGCTACACCGTCGGAGGCCTGACACTGCTACTGGAGGCATAGACCGAATCACTACCCAACGGGCAGACACTCGGCGAGCAGGTCGACCATGTCACGCCAGGCTCGCTGCGCGTGTCGCGGGTGGTGGCCGACTCCGGGGGGCACGGTGTGGCCGACCGGTGGCTGGTGGAACGCATGCAGGGCTCCACCGTAGACCGCGAGACGCCAGTCGACGCCTGCCGCCTGCATCTCGGCGGCGAACGCCTCCCGTTGTGCGGGCGGCATCATCGGGTCTTCCGAGCCGACTCCGGACCACACCGGGCAGCGAATGCGTGCTGCCTCGCCCGGGACACCCGTGGTCAGTGCGTTGACCGTCCCGATCGCGCAGTTCTGGCCCACGACAAGTGAAGTCGGCGGAGCGGACCGCACCGAGGTTCTCGACCTCGCGCCGCTGCCCAGCACCCGGCCCCAAGATGGAGTGTGTCGATTCGACAAGTCTCGGCGGCCTCGCCCCCGCGACACGCTCGTGACTAGGCTTCCACCGGAATCCCCGGGCAAGGGGCCCGGTTCCGGTGGGAGATGCCATGGTTGTCGGTCGAGTGGTGCGTTTTGACAGTGCGCGGGGCTTTGGGTTCGTCGCGCCCGAGAGCGGTGGGGACGACGTGTTCCTGCACGTGAACGACATGCACGTGGCCGAGGAATACGTGCGTCCCGGCGTGAGGGTGGAGTTCGAGATCGAGAACGGCGAGCGCGGGCCGAAGGCGTCCGCGGTCCGCCTCGCATCAGGCACGGAAGCAAGGGCCGCGGTACCGTTCGACGATTCCCTGTGCGACGTTCTCGGCGCGGATGAGTTCGTCCGGGAGGTCACCGAGGTTCTCCTGACATCGGTCCCGTCGCTCACCGGCGAGCAGATCCTACAGGCCCGCGCCGGACTGGCCCGGTTCGCGAAGGACCACGGCTGGACCGAGGGCTGATCCGCCTGCGGGCCACGCGCAGCAGCAGATTGCGGGCATCGGAAAGTCGGCCGCACCGGGCAGCCGGTGGCGTCCGATTCTGATGCGGGCACTGCTCCCGCCTGCCGCCATCACCCAGCGCTTCCTGCGTGCGGCCCACTTCGCGAAGATCGAGCAAGCCGCCAGGGCGACCGGGCCAACCACGGCTCAGTCGGGTAGCCGGATCACGTTGCCGTGACCCGGCCCCCTCAGAACCGGACGTGCCAGTCATCCCGGCATCCGGCTCAAGCAAGCCACGTGGGCTTCGCAGGTCAGCAGGTTGATGTGGTCCGTTCGCCGTCGCCCGCATGGTGCTGGCGATGACACTCGGAGTGCACGAGGCGAAGGTTGTTCCGCTCGTCCGAGCCACCGTGGCGCCGGTAGGTGAAGTGATGCTTGTGGAGCATCTTCTTCGAGGCCGCGAACCAGTTGATCCACTCGCGTGGACTGTCCGGTTCGTACTCGGCTCCGGCGATCAGCGCTTGCTTGCAGAGGGGACAGAGCCCCTGCTGCCGGACCGCCAGGAGAAGACTCGTCTTGTCCATCGGCGGCGGCGCTTTCCTGCGGCGGCGGTCCCGCCAGTACCCGGCCAGGTCGGGGTCGTCTGGAGACGATCCGCCCTTGACGAGCTGGTGGCGGACGATGCCGGTCCAGGAGAACTTGGGCAGGAAGGCGCCGTTGCCGCGGTCGCCGAAGACCCATCGGTCCTGCCTGGACGGGTGGAACCTGCCGAAGTACCGGTCCACGACCCAGTACCTTGACTTCTTGGGATGGCCTCGCCTGGCCCAGTTCCAGGTCAGGCGCCACATGTAGTGGTCCAACGACGCGAACGTCGTCGTGGAGGACATCGCCCGGTAGTAGGCCGACCAACCGCGAACGATCGGGACGAGCCTGCGCAGTACGGCCTCGGCGTTGGTCCCGTGAAGGGCTTTCACCTCGGTCCGTAACCGCTCCCGGAGCCTCTTGCAGGCCGCCGTGCTCGGTTTGATGATCAGTTTGCCGCCCGTCCGGCGGACGGTGAAGCCGAGGAAGTCGAATCCCTCGTCGAGGTGGACGACCTTAGTCTTCTCCTCGTTGAAGCGAAGACCTCTCGGCTTCAGCCAGTCCTCCAGCCGGGTCCTGACCTGGTGCACCTGGGCTTCGTCGTGGCAGAGCACCACGAAGTCGTCGGCGTATCTCACCAGCACGGGAGTGCCTGGGGATGCGCCGGGTTCTCGCCCGGCTCGCACCACTCTGTATCGGCACCCTGCGGCCTGTTCCAACCCGTGCAGAGCGACGTTCATCAGCAGCGGGCTGATCACACCGCCTTGAGGAGTTCCTTCCTCCGTCGGTGCGAATCGACCTCGGTCGACCACTCCCGCCTTGAGCCAGCCCCGGATCAGGTCCCTGGCGGGGAACTGGCCGATGGAGGTCATCAGGTGGTCGTGGTCGATGCGGTCGAACGCCGCTGACAGGTCCGCGTCCAGCACCCACTGACGTTTCGAGGACTTGCCCTTCACCGTCAGGAAGATCGCCATGATCGCGTCCTGGCAGCTGCGGCCGGGCCGGAAGCCGTAGGACCTCGGCTCGAACCGCGCTTCCCACTCGGGCTCCAGCGCGTTCTTCACGCGGGCCTGGAGCACACGGTCACGGATGACCGGGATGCCGAGCGGTCGCTGTTTCGCGTTGCTCTTGGGGATGAATACGCGCTTGACGGGCCTGGCCTTCCAGGGCTGGGACGACCGATGGATCTCGGCCGCCAGCTTCCCCCTCGCCGCAGGGGTGAGGGCTCGCTCCCCGTCGATGCCGGCGGTCTTGCGACCACTGCTCTGCTGCGTCACCCGCTTCACGCTGACCAGCGTGTTGCTCCGGCTTCGCAGCATGAGCTTCTGCAAGTTGCGGACCTTCTTCAGGTCCCCGTCCTGCGTCGCCTTGAAGATCCTCTGCCTCAGTCGCCGTACGTTCTCCTCGCACTCGGCCCAGTCGATGCTGTGCCAGTCGAGTATTTCGTCCTCCGGTCCGTTCACCGCAGCCGCCGAAGGCTCAGCCAAGACCGTGCCCCCAATTCGCGCCTCCAGTACCTAACTTGTCCTTCGGTTCTGACGTCCTTGCAGCGGTGACTTCAAAGGCTCACCTGATCCACGTGGGCTCCCTTTCGGGCCGGACCACCAAGGCCCGTATCCGGCGAGTTATGCGGGAGCGGGTGAAGGTCCCGTTCTCCCGGTTTCCTCTGGCCTTTCGGCCCACCGGCCTTCGCTTCTTGGATCATCCTTCTCCCGCCGGGGAGTTCAGCTCTCCTTGCGGTCGGCCTACCGGCTCTTCGCCTGGACCCCGACGGGGTTTCCACGTTCCGCACCAGTAAGACGCGGCTGGGGTGGGCGCCCCCTTTGCCCCGGGACCAGCGGTGTCCTCCCCTCAAGTCTCAGCTTCCTGAGGGTCGCTCGGTGCCTCACAGCACCGGGTCCTGTGACCGCCGTTTGCTTACCATCGCGCGGTCTTGAAATCACGGGGCGTCGTCAGGGGTTCACTCGCGTTCGCCCGTCCAGCCTTCCCCTCACCTGTGTCGCCTCGATGGCCGAGGCGTCCTTGGGCTTGAGCGCTCAGCTCCGCACCCCGCCGTTGCCAGCGACGCACGTGAGCGCGGGGACGGGCCTTGGACACTGGCCCGAAGCTCAGCCGATCGATACCTCCTTCATCTGGCTGTCCTTAGAGACCGCGCGGATAGGCGCGGTTGGGGATACCGGCAACAGAACGGGCACAGGTCCCGGTGATCATGGAGTTGTCTACGCTCTGTGATCACATGGAGGGCCTGTGCCCACGCTGCCATCATGGCTGACCGAACCGCTCTGGGACCAATTCGCTGCGCTGCTGCCCGAGAGGCCGGAGTACCACCCGGACCATCCACTCGGTTGCCACCGTCGACGCATCAGCGACCGGATCGTCTTCGACAAGATGCTGCAACTGCTGCGCTTCGGCTGTTCTTACGAGGCGATCGCCGACACAACATGCTCGGCCACCACGATCCGAAGCCGTCGCGACGAGTGGATACGACTCGGCGTCTTCGCCCAGCTCAAGCAGATCGCGCTCGACTCCTACGACCGGATCGTTGGTCTCGTCCTCAACCAGATCGCGGTCGACGGCTCCATCACCAAGGCCCCCGGAGGCGGCGAAGCCGCCGGACGTTCACCGGTCGACCGCGGCAAACAGGGCCTCAAACGCTCGGGCATGACGGACGGGTACGGCATTCCACTGGGGCGTGTCCTGGCCGGTGCCAACCGCCACGACTCCCCGTTGCTCGCACCGACCCTGGACCGCCTGGACGACCTCGGACCGTTACCCGACGACATCACCGTGCACCTGGACGCCGGCTACGACTCGGACAAGACCCGCGCGCTGCTCAGCGAACGCGGCCTGCACGGACGCATCGCGCACAAGGGCGCGAAGGCGCCCATCCAGGCCAGTCAGCGTTGGCATGTCGAACGCACCCACGCGTGGCAGAACGCCTTCCACCGGCTCGCCCGCTGCTACGAGCGGCGCACCACCGTCATCGACGCATTCTTCGACCTCGCCGACGTGATCATCACCGTGCGTAGTCTGATCCGGCAGGCATGGACGACTCACCGCTGGGACGAACGCCCGAACCACCGACCATGACCGCATCCCTATCCGCACGGCCTCCTACAGGGGCCGCGAGTCCGTTGTCAGTGCCCGGTGTTACTTTCTGTGACGTGACCGATCACGCGCTATGGCTGCTGCGGCAGGACCGCCGCTTGGCCAAACTGGCCGCCTTCCCCTTCGGCTTCGACCTGGACCGCGCCGCCCACGGCCATGTCGAGGAGGTCCGCCTCGCCTCGGGTGGGCCGCTGGAGACGGTAGCCGGGGACGATACCGGCGGTACGTACTTCGTGTGCGCGGACGGCTCGGTGCTCTACGCCGATTCGGAGGGCGCCGCGGGGATCATCGGCTCCAGTGTCGACGAGGCCCTTGAGCTCGTGATCGGCCTGCCCGGCTGGCGCGGCTACACACGTATGTCGTCGGACGACAGCGAGGAGAAGATCCTGGCGTGCGTCGCGGAGACCGAGGACGAGATCCGTGAGCACTACGGAATCGACGACGAGCGTGCCGAGCTCCGGGCGGTGCTGGGCTTCCCGAATCGCTCCCCGGTCGAGCTGGTGGGCAGGCTGCGTGCCGCGCTGCTGCGCACCGAGCCGGAGTTCGTACTGCTCAATGCGGATGAGGGGTGTGCGTACGACCGGATAGGCCCGGCCGGTCCCCCGCTGTGGGAGCCGGTGCTCGCGGCGGGCCACGCCGATCTCGCCCGGTTGCGGGAGGGCGACTGCACGGCATGGCGTGAAGTCGCCGAGGACCCGGTGCGGCGCCGGATCACCCTGCGGGCCGCGCAGTTCGACCGCGCCGAGGGCGATCTGGAGCTGCTGCGGCATCTGCTGCGGCACGAGACACGGTCGTCGATGACGGACGAACTGACGGCTCGCGGCCGTGCTGGTGGGGCTGGCCGGGGACACCGGAGATCTGCCGCTGCTGCTTGAGGTCCGGAAGACGGACTTCGACACGGCGTGCGGCTTGAGCGAAATACCGGAACCGGGTGCAAGCGCGGACGAGTTGCAACAGTGGGCGCGGGAGCTCGACGAGTCGATGTTCGGGACGAACCCGTCGGACGAGCCGGTCTCCACATGGACCGACCTGGCGCGGGACCAGGGGATGACGGACCTCGCGCGGGTGACGCTGATCCGCGAACTCGACAGCATCTTCATGGACCAGAGCAGACTCCGCCGCCCCAAGGTGCCCCGCAGCCTGGCCACGGATCCGCTGGACTGGCTCGCCCGGGACTTCGAGGAACTCGGCGACCTTCCCCAGGCGCTGCGCGCCCAGCGCCTGTACGCCGCCCTTCAGGAGACGGCATGGGACCGGGCCTCGGCCGGCTACACCCTGGCCCGCCTCGAGCGGGAGGCGGGCCGGTTGCCGCAGGCGGCGGACAGCCTGGCCGCCGTGCGCGACGCCCTGGCCACCCCGGGCGACGACTCACTGCTCCACTGGCAGCGGGTCAACCTCGGCCGCTTCATCGCCGAGGAGCACTACCGGCTCACCCTCGCCCTGGCCGACGCGGGCCGCCCCGAGGAGACCCGTGCCCTCCTCGCGGCCGCCGACGCCGTATTCGGCGAGCTCTCGGGGAACGCCGCGAACGGCGTCCGCGAGCTCGCCGAGCGGACCGCTGCGAGAGTGCGGGAGGTCAACTGAGGACGGGCACGGCGGGCGGGCGGTCCGCCAGGAAGCCGTGTGCGCGGCAGACCAGGTAGTCGGCCTGTTCCGGCAGCAGGATCACGCCACCCTGCTGTGCACCGCTGAGCGTGGGGTTCCACCGCCCGTCCTCCAAATACCCGGCCTTGAGCATCTACCGGATCAGCCGCAGAAATCATCCATCGTGGATTCTCTCCTCCAGACTTGCGAGCAGCACCTCGTGATCCAGGCTGCCGAAGCAGTCTCCCCGCCCGCTACTACGAGCGGCGCACCACCGTCATCAAGGCATCCTTCGACCTCGCCGACGTGATCATCACCGTGCGTAGTCTGATCCGGCAGGCATCGACGACTCACCGCTGGGACGAACGCCCGAACCACCGACCATGACCGCATCCCTATCCGCGCGGCCTCTTACTTACTTGGAGCGACCTCGTGTCGCACCTGATCGCTTCAGAATGAGCTGCGGTTGCAGACCGGTCGTCGCGGGGGACATCGTGGGGCGGTCCAGGCCTTGCCCGTCAGTGGCTCTCGCTATCGTCGAGGTCATGGCCTCAAGCGATCACCTGCTCGATCTGATCCGGAGCACGCCGGATGCCCACGGGCTGCTGCGGGCGACCTTCGAGTTCGATGTCGAGCGGAGGGAGTGCGGTGATGGCCTGAGGCTTGCCTCTGGCGCGTCGCTGGAGCCGATCGCAGGGGATTTCACCGGTGGGGCGTACTTGCTCTGTGCCGAGGAAGAAGGCCGCCGACCGGTCGTGTTCGCGAGCTCCACTGGCGCTGAGTCGGACGGAGTCCCGACCGTTTGACCAGCCCACACTCGCGGCTCCGTTGGCATCTGACGGGAGGTTTCGGCAGACTCTGCGCGTGTGTCTGCTGGCCCGGTTCCTGATGACCTGTGGGAGCCCATAGCACCGAACTTACGAGAAGATTCAGCAGAAGGCCGTCTCACGATGGGACGTGATGTTCGAGCGACACGATGCCGGTCATGAGTGCCGATCTGTCGAAGCGCCTGGTTCCCCTGACGCACTCTGGGAGCCGGTTGCCCCGTTGGTTCAAGCACGGTGACCGGAGCGAGTACCCACCGCACATGACGACGGGGCTGACCGACGACATCATCGCGGCCGAGAAGGACGACCCGGAGATCTGGGACGAATACCAGAACATCGGTCCTGGCGACGACCCGGAGGCGATGGGGATCGTCGACCCGGTCGACAACATGCTCGGCATCATGAGAAAGGATGCGGACAGCCGCGTCCGCCTCGGCCTGGATCTGCGTCACTCGCCTCGATAGCGCTCGCCAGTATCCGCGCGCAGGATGTCTTGTCGGCGTGGTCCAGCAAGCGTATGTTCGTAAGCGGTGTGCCGGGAAGTCTGGTCGGCGATCAGGGGCATGTGCCCGCCGCGCTGACTGTGGAAGGGCCGCATGGTCTCCCCTGCCATCCTTACGGAGTCCCTGACCAAACGCTATGGCCGCGTCCTGGCACTGGACAACCTGGATCTGAGCGTTCCCCCAGGCGTGGTGTTCGGCTTTCTTGGTCCTAACGGTGCGGGCAAGTCCACCACCATCAGGCTGCTGCTGGGACTTGCCCGCCCCACCGTCGGCCGGGTATCGATCTTCGCCACCGACGCGGCTGACGTCGCAGCGACGCACCGGCACCTGGCCTACGTGCCGGCAGACGTGGCGTTGTGGCCGCAGCTGACCGGGGCGGAAACGCTGCAACTGCTGGCGCGTACGGGCCCCGGAACAGATCTGCCCTACCGGGACGAGCTGGTCGAACGGTTCGACCTCGACCTGTCCAAGCCGGGCCGGGCGTACTCAACGGGAAACCGGCAGAAGGTGGCGCTGGTGGCCGCGTTCGCCACCCGGGCGCCCCTGCTCGTGCTGGACGAGCCGACCAGCGGCCTGGATCCGCTGATGGAACGTGAGTTTCGCCGCGCGGTCCGCGAGGCACGGGACAACGGACAGACCGTGTTCCTCAGCTCCCACCAGCTCGCCGAGGTAGAGGCCCTCTGTGACACGGTGGCGATTCTGCGTGCCGGGCGACTCGTCGACGTTGCCGCCGTGACTGACCTGCGACGTCTGCACCGCACCGAGGTGACTGTGTGCTTCACGGGCACACCACCGGACCTGACCCGGGTCCCCGGCGTGGAGAGCGTTGAGACGACCGGCCCGGCGTCCATTCGATTCACCCTCACCGGCCCCCCGGGGCCTGCGCTACGAACACTGGCAGCGGCAGACGTGGCCGGCCTCGCGGTGCGGGAACCCTCACTGGAAGAAATCTTCCTCGGCTACTACGGCGGGCAGAGGCGATGACCGTCATGCACGCGCCGGCCGGGCGCACCGGCTCCCCTATCGTGGCGAGGCGTGCGGTGACGGCCCTGGCTCTGCGTCAGACCAGACGCGGCGCGCTCGTCGTTGCCGGACTGGCGGCAGCGATGTCGGCGATGACGGTGGCCGCCCATCACAGCACGGTCAGGGATCAGGTGGATGTGGTGGCCCTGGAGGCGCTGGCTGCGAATCCAGCGATCCGCACCATGTTCGGGGAACCGGTCGCACTGGGTGACGCCGGCGGATTCGCGGTATGGCGCACAGGGACAGCCTTGGCGGTTGTACTGGCGGTGTGGGGACTGCTCGCTGCAACGCGGATCACCCGGGGCGAGGAGGATGCCGGCCGGTGGGATGTTTTGCTCGGGGGGCGGGTAGCGGTCAAGACCGTGGTCGCACGCCACATCGCCGTTTTGATGGTCGCGTCTCTGTTCGTTGGCGCAGCTGCGTTCGTCGGCCTGGTCGCGGCGGGTGCGACTGCGGGCGGCGCCGCAGCGCACGGCGTCGGCTTGGCCTTGTGCGGCGTGTTCTTCGCCGCGGTGGGGACCATGACCGCTCAGGTGTGCGCGACACGGTCGTCGGCCAGCGGCGCGGCAGTGGCAGTTCTCGGCATCAGCATGCTGCTCAAGATGATCGGGGACGGTGTCGCCGTCCTGGGGTGGCTTCGCTGGCTCTCGCCTTTCGGCTTGGCAGTGCTGGCCCGCCCCTACGACGGGAACCAGATCAGGCCGCTGGTGCTTTTGGGGGTCGCCTGCGCAGCGGTCACCACGTGCGCTGTGGCCGCTTCAGGGCGGCGTGACATCCGCGGCGGCCATCTGCGCATCTCCTCCGGCCGGTCACCGCGAATGAGCCTGCTCGGCTCGGTTCAGGCGTTCGCGCTACGGCGGATGGTGCGGCCTCTGGCTGCCTGGTCCGTTGGTGTCGGCTCGTACTACCTGATCGTCGGGGTGCTGGCTATGTCCATGACGGAGTTCCTCACCGACAACCCGCGGTTCGCCGATCTCGCTGCGGAGGCCGGCTTCGCCGGTCTCGGCACCGTCCAGGGATACACCGGCACGCTGTTCACGCTGCTAGCGCTCCCGACGGGGGCTTTCGTCGCAGTGCGACTCGCCACGCTCACCGCCGACGAAACCAGCCGACGGCTGACCCTTCTGTTCGCCCAGCCCATGGCCCGGACGAGAGTACTCATGGGTGAGATCGCCGTGGTTCTCGGCGGCACCATCGTGCTCACCACCGTCGCCGGCCTCGCCGCCTGGATCGGCACATGGGCCGCCGGCGCCGACCTCGGCCCTGCCCGGGCACTGTCCGGGGCCTGGAACGTACTGCCCATCACGCTCCTCTGCCTGGGCGCCGGTGTACTCGCGGTGGGCTGGACCCCGCGCGCGGTCGCTGTCATCGGATCGTTCCCGGCCGCGGGTGGTTTCCTGCTGAAAGTCATCGCCGACAGTTCCGACTGGCCTGCGTGGATTGGCCTGCTGTCTCCGTTCGCACATCTGGGGGCAGTGCCTGCGGAACCCGTCAACTGGCCCGCAGCTGTTCTCATGGCAGTCCTCGCCACGCTCGCCGCGGCCCTGGGTGCTGTCGGCTACAGACTCCGGGACCTACGCATCTGATCTGACCTGTGGCCCACCCAGGACGTGGACGGACTTCCCGGAACACGCTCCGCGCGAGCCTGCAAAGGAGGCGCCGACCGCCCGATCCGCAAGGCCTCCGTTGCCGAAGCACGGAAGGCACCCGCGACGATCTGCAGGATTACGTCGCCGACAAGCTCGGCGAGGACGGGCGGCATCCCCATCATCGACGACACCGGGGGTTCATCAAGTAAGGGCACCACCTCAACAGGGGTGCAGCGCCAGTACTCCGAAACCGCCGACCGGACCGAGAACCGCCAGATCGGCGTCTTCGCCGCCTACGCCTCCGCAAGCGGCCGAACCCTTGGTCGACTGCGAGCTCTGCCTCCCGAAGTCCTGGACCGAGGACCGGAACGCTGCCGCACCGGAAGGGTCCGCGAGGATGCAACTGCCGTTCCCCACGAAGTGAAGCCCTTGAAGAGCCCCACCATGACCCCGGCGGAAGGCGACAGCGGCTCCACAGTCCGTTCACGTGAACTCTCGCCGGCTGCTTGACACTCCCGAATATTCGGGTGAAGCCTTCTTTCCCGGACCGCATGGCCGGCGGCATCATCGACCTGATGTTGCGTCAGTTGGGTCGGCAAGGGTCTGATCAGCCCTGGTCACGGGACCCAAGGTGCCAGGTCAGAGGTCATGTGAGGCTTCGACTTGCGGCCTGGAGCGTCAAACGGGGGTCGCTCCCTCGTGATGAGAGAACGCGGGGCCTCTCACCGCAGCAACGGTCCGTCCGCGAGCGAGAGCACGGCCTCCCCCGCGACACCGAGGGCGAGGGAGAGTGCGGCTGCCGTGTAGGCGGTGGCGGCGGACCAACGACCCTGGACCGTTTGGGTTTGCGAATGGATGGCGTCGCTGGTGAGGAACAGGGGGCCGAGCCAGCGGAGGTAGTAGAAGAGGGAGGCGACGGTGTTTGCGACGGCAAGGGCGGCCAGCCAGGTGTAGCCGCCGTCCACGGTCGCGCTGAACACCTCCAGTTTGCCGAGGAAGACCCCAGTGGGCGGTGTGCCGACCAGGCCGAGCAGGCAGATGACGAGGACGGTGGTGAGGCCGGGGCGGCGTCTTGCGAGACCGCGGTAGTCCGTCAGCGTGCGGGCGCCGGGGAGTTCGGTCACTACGGCGAAAGCTCCCAGGTTGGTGACCGCGTAGGCGGCCAGGTACAGCAGCAGGCTCCTTTGTGCCAGGTCGGAGCGGGTGGCGACGGACACGGACATCAGGAGGTAGCCGACCTGGCTGATCGTGGAGTAGGCCAGCAGCCGCTTGACGGAGGTCTGGAAGAACGCAGCCAGGTTGCCCAGGGTCATGGTGGCAGCGGCGATGATCGCCAGCAGGAGTGGCCAGTCGAGGTCGGTGTCAGGCAGCGCCTGGTGCAGGAGGCGGTAGACGGCGATCAGGGCGCCGATCTTGGGGAGTGTCGTCACGTAGGCGGCGACGGGGGTGGGCGCCCCGTCGGTGACGTCCGGTACCCAGAAGTGCGCGGGCACCGCCCCGGCCTTGAACAGCAGGCCCGCCAGGACACCGACGAGCCCGACCGCGACGATTCCGTAGGGAGCGTCCGGCAGGGAGTCTGCGAGTTCGCGGTACTGCGTGGCGTGGCCGGCCCCGTACAGCAGCGCGATGCCGGCGAGCATGGTGGTGCCGAGCAAGGCGCCCATGAGGTAGTACTTCAGGGCCGCCTCGGTGCCGGGGGCGTCCTTGGCGAAAGCGGCCAGCGCATAGGCGGGAATGCTGGCCAGAAGGTACGCGGCGAACAGCATCAGCAGGCCGTTCGCGCCCATGAGGGCGAGGGTGCCCGCCCCCGTGAGCAGCAGGAGCACCCAGTACTCGGCCTCGCGCGGGTGACCGCGGACGGTCTCGGTGGACATGGTGATGATCAGTAGCAGAGCGACGAGGACGACGATCCGCCCGACGCCGGTAGCGGTGTCGACGGCGAACGTGTCCGCGAAAACGGTCTGTTCACGGCCCGTCGACATGGTGACGGCTGTGGCCGTCAGTCCGGCCGCGCAGGCGGTGGCCGCGAGCGCGGCGACGATCCACTGGCGACGCCGGGGCAGCCAGGAGCCCGTGAGCAGGCCGATGACGGCTGCGCCCAGGAGGGCGAGTTCGGGAACGAGAGCGGTCAGGTTCTCGTTCACCGTGCCACCAGGCCGGTCAGGGTGCGGCCGGCCGGTTCGATGACGTCGAGCAGCCAGCGTGGCGCGACGCCGATGACGAGGGCGACTGCGAGCAGAGCCGCGGTGGACACCGTCTCGGTGGCCTTGAGATCCGCGATGGCGCCGGTGGGCAGGTTCTGTGGCAGGCGCGGGGTGCCGAGGAACATGCGTCGCAGGGCCGTCAGGAACACGGCCGCGGTGAGGACGATGCCGGTGAGGGCGATGGAGGTGGCGACGGTGCGGGAGGCGAGGCTGCCGGTGAAGATCTGGAACTCGGCGATGAAGCCGGAGAATCCCGGGATGCCGAGACTGGCGAACGCGGCGACGGCGGTGACGGCCGCGAAGCGGGGGGTGTGGGCGGCCAGGCCGGAGTAGGCGTCCATCTCGTAGGTGCCACCGCGTTCCCACAGCACTCCGGCGAGCAGGAACAGGGCCGCGGTGATCAGACCGTGGCTGACCATCTGGGTGACCGCGCCGGTCACCGCGAGGGAGCGCGCCTGCGCGTCGCTTCCGGCCAGTGACCCGGCGGCTCCGACTGCCAGCACGACGTAGCCCATGTGGTTGACCGACGTGTAGGCGATCATGCGTTTGAAGTCCGTCTGGGCCAGAGCCACCAGAGCCCCGTAGACGACGGACACGGCGCCGACGATCACGATGACGAGCGCGTAGTGACGCCAGCTTCCCGGCAGCATGGGCATGGCGATGCGGACGAACCCATAGGTGCCCATCTTCAGCAGGATCCCGGCCAGGATCGCCGAGCCGGCGGCGGGGGCTTCGGTGTGGGCCGGGGGAAGCCAGGTGTGGAAGGGCACGGTGGGGGTCTTGACCGCCAGCCCGAGGCCGATGGCGAGCAGCACCAGTCCCGCGTAGAGGCCGTAGCCGGACAGCGGGTCGGTGCGGATGAGGTCCACGATGTCGAAGGTGTGCGGGTCGGCGGCCAGGTACAGGCCGATGAAGCCGAGCAGCAGGGCGAGGGAGCCGACGAAGGTGTAGAGGAAGAACTTCAGCGCCGCGGCGCGGGCGCGCTCCCCGTGCCCCCAGCCCGCGATGACGAAGAACATGCCGACGATCGACAGGTCGAAGAAGACGAAGAAGAGGATCAGGTCGAGGGCGACGAACAGGCCCAGACTGACTGTCTGGAGGAAGAGGAACAGGCAGACATAGGGGCGCACGTGGCGCCGTTCGCGCAGCGAGTACACGGCGACGGCCAGGAACAGCAGGCAGGTCAGCGCCACCAGGGGCAGGGAGAGTCCGTCCACGCCCACGTGGTAGCCGACGCCGGCGCTGGGCATCCAGCGCACTCGCTGCTCGTACTGGATCCCGCCGCCGGCGTCGAAGCCCGCCCAGACCACGACGACCAGCGCGAGGTCGGCGGCCGCGGCGGTGATCCATGTCCAGACGTACGCCCGGTCGTGGAGGGTGCGCGGCGAGAGCAAGAGCACACCGCAGACCAGCAGCGGCAGGAAGGTGACGATGCTGAGCACAGGACTTACCTCACCAACAGGATGATCAGGACGAGCACGGCGAAGCCGACGGCGGCCTGGGCGTAGTACTGGTGCAGCAGGCCGGTCTGCGGGCGGCGCGCCCAGCGCCCCAGGTTCCGTGCGCCGGTGGCGATCGCGCGGACGACGCCGTCGACACCTTCGTCGTCCAGGCGGCGGGTGAGGCGCGCCGCGGCGAGCGCGCCGCGCGCCGTCTGTCGTACGGCACCGTCGACGACGCGATCGTCGAAGACCGCCAGGGCCCCGGCCGCCTTCATTACGGGGCGGACCACGAGGAGGTACGCGGCCTGTTCCAGACCGAGCCATCCGTACGCCCAGCGCTCGGGGGCAGTCGGCGTCGGCGTCCGCCCGGACGACCACGACCAGCCGAGCACGGCGGCTGCGAGCGCGACCGCGGCCGACAGGGCGAGTTCCCACGGCTCGGGGTACGGCTCGTGCTCTGCGCCGAGCAGTCGACTCAGCCAGGACGCGGGACCCGGCAGGGCCAGGACGCCGAGAGCGGCAGCGGCGAGCGTGAGCATGAGCAGCGGAACCGGTGTCGTACGGGCGATTCTGCGGGTGCCGTGCTGCTCCGTGTCGTAGCCGGGCTCCGGGTCCAGGGGGAGCGGGCGGGTGACGTACCAGACGGCCTTGATGCTGTACACGGCGGCGACGGCCGCCGCCGCGAGGCCCAGGGCGTACAGCCCGGTTCCCTGGGCGCGGGCGGCGGCGAGGACTTCGTCCTTGGCCGCCCACAGGGACAGGGGCGGCAGTCCGGCCAGGGTCAGAGCGCCGACGATGAAGGCCGCGCCGACGGTGCGATAGGCGCGTGCTGCCCCACGCAGGGCGGCCAGCTTCTTGGTGCCCAGTGCCGTCAGCCAGGCCCCTGCGGCGATGAACAACGCCGATTTGGTCGCGGCGTGCGCGACGAGCTGCGTGGTGCCCGCAGTGACGCCGTGACTGCCCGCGGCCAGCACCATGAAGCCGATCTGGGCGGCGGTGGAGGCGGCGAGGAGCTGCTTGAGATCGGTCTGGGCCACGGCGACCAGGCCCAGGGCGAGAGCCGTGGCCGCACCGGTCCAGGCGACCAACGGCCCCGCCCAGCCGGTCGCGGCCAGCAACGGGTCCAGTCGCAGCAGCAGGTAGGCGCCGGCGGCGACCATGGTCGCCGAGTGCAGCAGGGCGGACACCGGGCTCGGGCCTTGCATGGCTCGTGACAGCCAGAAGGAGAGCGGCAGTTGCGCCGACTTGCCCAGCGCTCCCGCGACGACACCGGCGACGACGACGTGCAGCCACGGCGAAGCCGCCGTCGGCAGGGCGTCGAGCCGCAGACCGCCTACACCGCCGGCCACGGCAGCGCCGGCCGCCAGATACAGGCCGAGGTCGGCGGTGCGAGTGGTCAGGAAAGCGACGTCGGCCGCCGCCACGCGCTTTGGCTGCCGCCACCAGTAGCCGATGAGCGCCCAACTGGTCGCACCCATCAGCTCCCACGCCATCAGCAGCAACGGCAGCGTGGTCGCCGTGACCGTGACGAGCATGGCTCCGGCGAAGAGGAGCATAGGACCGAAGAACCGGCCCCGGTTCTCCTCACCGCCCATCTCCCCCACCGCGAACACCAGGACGGCGGCGGTGACCGCGGTGACGGTGACGACCATCACCGCGGAAAGGCCGTCCACCGCCAGCCCGGCTTCGATCTCCGCGAACAGCGGCGTGGATGCCTCCGGTCGGGTCACCGCGGCGGCCAGCGCCGTACCGAGCGTCGCGAGGGCGAGCGCCACGGCGGCAGCGGGCACGTGCCGGTCGAAGTGTGACCCGAACACCGCAAGCAGCGCGCCTCCCCCGAGCGGCAGGGCGATCAGCAGCCAGAGCAGCGCGCTCATCCCTTCAGGTCCTCGGCCATGTCGGTCATGTCGACCTGCCGTGCGCGGTAAATGGCGGTGGTCACGGCAAAGCCCATGGCCATCTCCACCGCCATCGCCACCACGGCCGCCACGATCACCACCTGTCCGCTGCCGGCGGCCGGTGCCAGGAAGTGCCAGAAGTCCGCGGCGGCGACGATGATCCCGCCGATCATCAGCTCGATCCCCATCATGATCATGACGATGGACTGCCGGGAGAGGGCACCGAACAGACCGGTGCAGAAGAGTCCTGCGGCGAGGACCAGGAGCAGTTCGAACGTCATCGGCCCACACCCCCGACCGCGGGATCCTTCGCGGGACGCTGGTCGAGGTCGTCGCCGAGGCGGTCGTAGCGGCCCCGCCGGGTGGCGAGCGCGGTGGCGCCTACCATCGTGGCCAGCAGCACGAAACCGAGCGTGACCATGGTGAGCATCTGTTCCCCCATGAGCGACACACCGACCTGAACGGTCGTGTCCCTCGGGCGTGGTGGCGACCGGTCGGGCCAGGGCACCACGAAGATCCCGGCCACCAGCGCGGCGAACACCGCCACGCTGATCACCAGGGCACCGCGGGTGTTGTGCAGCATCGACATCGGCATCAGACCTGCCGGATTCATCATGTAAGCGATCATGAACACGGCCATGATCACCATCTCCATGACCATCATCAGCACGATCACCACGCCGAGATACGGCAGCCCCAGCACCGTCACCACGGCGCCGACGCACATGAGGGAGCCCAGCAGTGCGAAGGTCACCCGAGCCATGGAGTCCAGGGTGAACACCAGAACGCCGCCGGCCAGGGCGAGCACACCCAGCACCCACAGCAGCACCACGCCCGTCACGCTCACCGCTCGCTCCTCTCCGCCGACTGATTCACCCTGCTAGCCGAGGGCGGCCAGGGCCGGCACCAGCGTCTGCAGGACGGCCACCGGAAGCAGCACCACCCAGGCGAACTCCACGTACCGGTCGGCCCGCAACACCGGCAATCGCCGCATCACCCACACCAGCAACCCCAGCACCAGCACCGTCTTGACCGCCTGCCAGGCCCATCCCGGCAACCCCGGACCGGCACCGCCGCCCAGGAACAGCGGCACCGCCATCGCAGCACCGGACGCCAGCCACAGCCATCGACCGGCCTGCAGCAGCAACTGGTCCACACCCGAGGTCTCCCCCAGCACCCCGTCGGCGATGTCCCGCCCTGCCGGGTAGGCGAACGGGCCCAGGAAACTGAAGGCGAGCACTCCCGCCAGGTAGACCACGAAGGCGAAGGGCATCCACACCGCGAACCACAAACCGTGCTGCGCAGCGACGACGTCACCCACCCGCAGGGACTGCGCCCCGGTCGCGGCCGAGATCAGTGCGAACATCAACGGAAGTTCGTACGCCAGGCCTTGGGCGAGAAACCGGTAGCCGCCGACCAGGGAGAACGCCGCGTTCGGCCCCCACCCGGCGAGCCACAGCCCGGCCCAGGTGAGCACCTCCATGGCGTTGAACCACACCACCCCGACCGACAGGTCAGCCACTACTGCGCCGCCGAACGGGATCACCAGGGTGGACAGGATCGCGGCCACCGGAACGGTGATCACCCCGGCCCGCCACAGCAGGACATCAGGAGCCGGCAGGCGCCGGGGCTGCGCGAGCAGCGCCCGCGGCACACCGAGGAACGGCCGCCCCAGGGTTGCGACGCGCACGGGCCTGCCCGCGTCACGGGCATCGAGCAACGCGCTGCCGGCCACCGCCAGGCCCGCCAGAGCGAGCAGCAACACGGGAGCCGCCAACAACGTCCACCACGTCCCCGCCTCAGTCACGGGCCATCACCCCGCCCGGCGTGACGGTGAGTTCGTCGAGGTCCGGGTCAAGGCTGGCGACGATGAGCCGGGCCGCGGCCAGCTCCGCCCCCTTCAGCAGACCGGGCAGCAGCCTGACCAGCGCGTCCGACGGCGGTGCACCGTCCCGCCAGTGACCGCGAGGGCTGTCGTCCACTTCCGGCCGGAGCGGTGACGCTTCCTCCAGTCGCTGCACGTCACGGCGAATGTCGGCGAGCCACTGCCGGTAGCGGTCGGTCACGTCACCGCCGGCCCGCGCCGCCGGCCCGCTCACCCCGGCATCACTCGCCTCCTGCGTGCTCAACCCGCCGATCCCGCGAGTCAGCCAGGCCAACGTCCGTGACCGGCCGACCCGGCTGGCGAAACGTTCGAGCCGTGGCCAGACGGCCGCGCCGGGCGCACCCTCCAGGAGGTCGTCACGCAGCCGTCCGGCCACGGTCGCCTCGGCGGGCCAGCCGGCCACCGAGAGCAGTCGGGCCAGACTGTCCAGATGCGCGGCGGCTCGCCTGCGGGCCGCCGCGCCCCCGCTCACCCGCTCCCCCGCCGCCTCGCGCACCCACGGCTCCGCCCAGAACGCCCCCGATACGGCCAGGGCGGACCGGCCCGGCTTTGCAACCTCGGCTTGCTGCACCACGTCGCCCTGCAAGGTCACACGGACGATCAGCCCGGACGGCCAGTCGGCGAGCAACGGCCCGAGAGAGATATGCAGTTGATCGAGCGTCAACCCGTCGCGGTCCTGGCCCTGACCAGCCATCGGCAACCCGCCCGGCATATCCATGCCACCGCCACCCCCGTGACCGCCGTGACCCCCGTGGCCGTGATCCCCCCCGCCGCCGTGACCTTGACGGAGTTCATCCTGGGAGTCGGCCTGGCCACCTCCGTGCTGCGCCTTCGCACCATGGTGATGGCCGCTGTCCCCGTCGGGCTTGTCGTGCCGACCGCCGCGGGCACCGTCCCACTCGCCCGGGCTCTGATCACCGGGCCCCGTCGAGGGGTGGACACCGTCGTCATCACCGATCCCGGCGGCTCCGGCCGCCCCGAGGACTTCGATGCGCTGATCGGCGAGCGAGCCGAGCCGGTGCCGTCCACCCTCCAGTAGGGCCTGCACATCGCCGGCGCAGGACGCGTGCACACGGACCCGGGGAGCCGGCAGGTCCCGCCAGAGCCGGTCCACCGCCACGCGCAGATCCGGGCAGTCCGGCCCTGCGACGAGCAGCACGTCCGCTTGAGCCGGGGTGGAGGCAGAAGGCCAGTCCCACTGCCTCAGCAGGCGCTCGGCTTCCAGCCGCGCGGCCGTTCCGCCAGGGAGGACGGCGAGCAACACTCGGGGTCGGGCGGCAGCAGCCCGCAAAGCAAGAGCGGTCACGCCCATCGCAGAGCACCCTCCCGCCAGGCGTAGACGACACCGGTCAGGAGAACCGCCAGAAAGACGAACATCTCGATCACCGCACCGGGCCCCATGACGGAGATCACCCGCGTCCACGGGTACATGAACACCATCTCCATGTCGAAGGCCAGGAACAGCATCGTCACGGTGTACCAGCGCACGTGGAACCGGCTCACCGCATGCTCGACCGGCTCCAGCCCCGACCCGAACGGCGCGACGGTCACCTGCTCGGAGGACAACCGCGCCGCCCAGGCCGCACCGTAGACGCCGACGACGGTCAGCACGCCCACTCCCAGCAGCGACAGCAACGCGGCGGTACCGCTCACCTCTTCCCACCGCCCATGGCCGGGCAGGCGACCGGCGGACGGCCCCGGATGCGCCGGATCACAGGCCCGGGGCGAACCCCACCGTCCTGGGCAGCCATCTGCGAACTCCTCTTCGCTGCGGTCCCGAGCCGTTCCCGGGGGCCCACGCAATCGGCGAGCGGGCCGGACTTCCTCTCAGAGCATTCCTGCCGTGGGCTGCGATGAGGGCGGGGCGCGCCGAGTTCGTGAAGGTTCGCGCATGCATCCAGCCGCATCCGCGGTCCCGCCTCCACCGTGATCGGGTACACGGCGGCTGATGGCTACTTCCTCACTCATCGATGTGCGGCTCCGAAGGCGACGGGTGCGTCTGCCCGTGGATCTTCCGGTGTGGCCCGCTCGAGTACGCCGTGTACGCCGTCACCACAACCGCCCGACTGGTCACCTGACCGACGGTGCGGTGGCACGTGGTCACGCCGCAGCGGAAGGCCGCGTGCTCGATGCTCGTCACTCTTCCTTGTGACGTTTCCGGGAAGCCCATGCCGGGGCGGGATGCATGCACGCTCCCGCCCCGGCGGGCGATCAGCCGACGTTCATGGTGATGGCTGCGGTGTGGAGCGTGCCGGCGGTCTGGAACTGCAGGAACAGCCGCCAGTCGCCTGCCTTGGGCAGTTCGGCGTGGAAGGTCAGACTGGGCCCGCCCCGGTCGCCCGAGACTTCTGTCTCGGGGTGGAGATGCGCCAGGGCCTGGTCGCCTGCGTGGAAGGCGGTCAGGCGGGCGTGGGTGTCGAGGTACGGCTCCAGGTCGGAGACCGGCCTGCCGTCCTTGGTCACGGTGACGGTGAGCGGTTGCGCCATGCCCGCCATGGGCCGACCGGTGACGTTGACTGTGACGGTGTAGCCGTCGACGGTGGTGGTGGTGCCGGACGCCTTGGGAAGCGTGACCCTGGACGCGGAGCCGGGGACGGTTGCCGTGGTACTCAGAACGAAACCCTGGACCTTGCCCGGCCCGCTGTCCGGGGTGAAGGAGGCATACATGCGCCACGTGCCCGGCTGGAGGGCCGTCAGTGGAGCGGTCCAGGTGCCGTCGGGGGCCATGGTGGGGTGAATGTGCTGGAAGCCGGTGAGGTCGCTACGGATGGCGTAGAAGTGCAACCGCTTCGTCTGCTCGACGCTGAACTCGGTCACGGGCTTGCCGTCCGGGCCGGTGATGGCGAACCGGTAGGCGGCTGCCTTTCCGGCGGGGAGGGTGGGCGAGGCGGCGCTGAGGCGGTAGCCGTTCTTCGCTGCGGCCAAGCCGTCGTCGGACGCCATGTCCATCTTGCCGGCCATGTCGTGGCCCGCAGCGCCTGTGGCCGAGGGAGCGTGAGAAGTTGCCCGATCAGGGGCGGGCACGGCCTGCTCACATCCGCGCGATACACACCTGAAGCAGCAGGGGACGGCCACCCGGCGGTGCCCGCCGACGGGCAGCGGACAGCCCGGTCGTTCGACCGGTCAACACCCACATCGCCGCTGTCCCCATCAGGGCGAAGACCGTGAGGGCGGGCAGCAGGAGCGGGCCGTGCTCGGGAGTGGACACACGCACCGCGTGATGGGCAGGAGACGGGAGACCGGCGCGAACCGCCGGACCGGTGGAGTCACCGGCCACCGGGATGGTCGAGGTGCTCATGTCGTGGTGGGGCAGCGCGGCTGCCCCACCGGACGGGGACGCGCCACCCGCCGTGTCCCCGTGGCAGCCTTCGGCGGCAGCCGGACTGCCGTGCATAAGGAACAGACCGGCAAGCAGCACACAGACCGCCAGCAGCCGGGCTACTGCCGGGCTACTGGCGGTGCGGGCACTGGTTGCTGTCATCGGCTCCTTCTCGCCTCAGGACGTCTGCTGTGCAGGGTGTGGAATCTCGCAGCTTCGATCGGGAATACGTGAGCGGCCCGAACTCGACGTTCGATGTACGGCCGTGCAGGTGCGCCGCTCACCCCCGCACGGTGATCAGTGGCCGTCTCCTGCCTCGACCGATAGCAGCTTGGTGAAGGTCTCGCCACCGTCTTTCGACTCGTAGACGCCGGTTTGGGTGGCGGCCAGGATGCGTTTGGCGTCAACCGCAGTAAGCGCCTGGGCCTGTCCGCCCGGCACCGCGCCCGCCTGTTTCCATGTGGAGCCGCCGTCGGTGCTGCGGCTGATCCCGCCCGAGTCGTCCATCCCGTACAGGACCCTGGGCGCCACCCAGGAGAGAAAAGCGATGACCGGCTGCCTTCCTGGGGCGAAGGTTCGTCCGCCGTCGGCGCTCTTGGCGACACCGTCGGCGGTGGTGGCGAGCACAGTGTCCGGGTCCGCGGGGCTGACTGCGATGTCCAGGGCCTGAAGCTCGGCACGGTCGACCCACGCGGATCCGTCCTTGCTGACGCGTAGCGATGCGTTGGTGCTGTCGTAGCCGTAGATGATGCCATGGGCGTATTCGAGGGAGTGGAAGTCGGCTTCGCCGGTGAGGGAGCGGGGCTGCCACGTCCGTCCGGCATCGGTGCTCTGGATCAGCCCGTGGTTACTGTGGCCGCCGGTGCCCTGGGCAGGGTGTCCGCTGGCCAGGAAGGTGTTCGCCTTCGTCACGGTGAAGCCCATGAAGTCGTCCCTGCTGGTGCCGACCCGCCGGGCTGCCCCGTCTTCTCCCAGGGTGAAGACGCCTTGGTGGGAGGCGACGTAGATCCGACCGTCGGAGGGGTCGATTCCCAGACCGTGCACGTGGCCATGCACGACGGCGGATGTCTTCGGTGGAGCGGCTTCGTTTGCGGAGTCGCTGTCGGAGTCGCCGGAACAGGCCGTCACGGCGGCCCCGAGCGCGAGGATTACGGTGGCGGCGAGAAGCCGTCGGGTGGTGTTCTTCATATTCCTGGTCCTGCCGGGGTGGGGAGCGTACCCGTCGTGGGGCCCGGACGGTAGCGAGGCATCGCCTGCCGTCCTTTCGGTTCTGTCGGTGGCTGTGGCTGTCGTCGTGTCCCACGTCGGCCTCACCGCCACCCTCCTTGTCCGCAGCTGAAGTTCCGCTGCCAGGGCACCTGTGGGTCCTTGATGACGTCGGCAACGAAGGACACCAGCAGGCCAAGCGGGACGAGGACGGCAATGCGTGCAGAGAGTGCTCTGCGCAGCGCGGCCCGCCCGCCCACTGGAGCAGCATTCGTCGCGTGAGCGGGTCGGTCGATGAGCTGGGACGAGGACAAGGGCATGCTCCTTGGCGGGTCGGCGCACGTCGCGGCGCCGGCATGGCAGAAGGGGAAGGAAAGACAGCGGACGGCCTGCGCGGCAGAGGGCGTCGCGCGCCGTGCCGCACTGCAGCGGGATGGCAGAAGGGCGCACCGCGCAGCGGTGCGGGATTCCGGAATCTATACCCGCTGAATGACCCAGTTGGCCGTACTTCGAGGAGGAGGCAGCGCAGACCGTTCGCCGGGCAGCGCGGATTTCCCTGCCATGGCCAGCGGGCAGGGCGAGTGCGGTTCGAGCACAGTCTGGGCGGGAGCCGACGGGCCGGACCCTTGCTGCGGCTGCCCGGACACACACTTGCCGGCCGGATGGGAGTGCTGTCCGCCTTCGTCGTGGTCCGACGTGGACTGAGCGTCCTGCGGCCCGGCGTGGCGGTCTGGCAGGAAGTACGCCGCAGGCCCGGCGGCAACGTTGGTCGTGTGACTTGTGGCGGTTTCGGCGCTCACGCCGTGGGTGTACAGCACGCCGAACAGCAGGGCCGCCAACCACAGCACGCGCAGCGGACCGGCCGACAGGCCGGTCCGCGGCTTGCTGGATGGCATCCAGGCCGTGGCCATGCCCCGAGCCTAGCCGTACGTATGGCCGTGGTGTCCGCGGGGCGCTGCCAGCCGGGGGCTGATCATCCCGGTCGCACGGCGGGGTCTCGCCCGGCGGCTGAGGAAAGGGCCGTTCAGGATTTGGTGGCAGGCCCACCCTTGTCGAGCTTGCGCACAACCTTCGTGGCCAGCCGTTTCATGAACTGCTGCAGGCGGCGGGGCGACCGCCCTGCCTGGAGGTCGACGCTGCGCCGTGTGTGCTTGAGGATCTTGACGAACGAGATCCGGTCAGGGTCCGGTCCCTCACCGTCGGCCGGCCGCATGATGATTCGGTTCAGACAGGGATGGAGGGTCAGGTGGGCCCAGATTCCCTGCCGTACCAGTTCCGGCGATGCCGACCGCAGCGGTCGACCTTCCCCGATGGTCTCGCCGCCGTCGACCGGGTAGTCGATCGCCCACACTGTCACCCCGCACGGATGGGAGCGCCGCCGCCCGGCAAGGTTCATCCGGGTCAGATGGGTCCCGTCAGACAAGACCTCCATGGGGCTCGCGGCGACGAAGGCGCGGGCTCTGATCAGTACGCGATCACCCGATCGAGACTCCCGTTCGACGCCGACCCCTCGAGACCAGAACGACAGCGGGTACTTACACGCAGTCTGTTCCCGCTGATCGGCAGCCCTGATGCGGTTCAGGCGACGCGGGTGTCGTAGGTCTCGCGGTTGGCAAGCACATCGTCCATGTGCACCTCGGCCCAGGCCTTGAGTCCGCGCATCATCTCGTACAGCGACAGGCCGAGATCGGTCAGCTCGTAGGACACCGTGACCGGGACGGTCGGCACCACGGTCCGGGACACCAGGCCGTCGCGCTCCAGGGAGCGCAGCGTCTGGGTGAGCATCTTCTGGCTGACGCCGGCCAGCAGGCGCTGCAACTCCGAATAGCGCATCACCCGGGACCCGCCGGCGCAGTCGACGCCGGGCTGATGCGCGCTGTCGCTGCCGAGCGCGGCCAGGATCAGCGTGACCCACTTGTTCGAGATCCGGTCGATCAGCTTGCGGCTGGGGCAGGCCGCCACGAAGGCGTTGTACTCCACCTTGGCCTGTGACCTTTGCTGGGCTGCCGTCATCGTCGCCATGGACCATTCCTCCCACCCGTGGGTGCCCTACGCACTTCGAAGTGCCTACTTCCCGATCAGAAGTTACGCACCAATAGTGGTGCAAGGTGGCTGTCAGGCACCACCCCCTGGCTCAACACGAAAGGCACACCATGAGCACCCCCTCCGCCTCGCTTCCCGGCGGCACTTGGACCCTGGGCGACCTGGCCGTCACCCGGTTCGGCTACGGCGCCATGCAACTCGCCGGCCCCTGGGTCATGGGCCCACCAGCCGACCGCGTCGGCGCACTGGCCGTCCTGCGCGAGGCCGTCGACCTCGGGATCACCCACATCGACACCGCCGACGCCTACGGCCCGCACATCACCAACCAGCTGATACGCGAAGCGCTGCACCCGTACCCCGACGCGCTGCACATCGTGACCAAGGTCGGCGCGACCCGCGACGAGGAGGGCGGCTGGCCTTCGGCCCGCGAGCCCGAAGAGTTGCGCAGGGCCGTCCAGGAGAACCTGGACAACCTCGGCCTCGAGACGCTGGACGTGGTCAACCTCCGGCTCGGCGACGCCCAGGGCCCCGTGCCCGGTTCGCTCGCCGAAGCCTTCGCAACACTCGTCGAACTCCAGCAACAAGGCCTGATCCGACACCTCGGCGTGAGCAACGCGACGGCGGAACAGGTCACCGAGGCACGCTCGATCGCCCCGATCGTGTGCGTGCAGAACATGTACAACCTCGCCCACCGCCACGACGACGAGCTGATCGACGAACTCGCCGAACAGGGCATCGCCTACGTGCCCTTCTTCCCCCTCGGCGGCTTCAGCCCGCTGCAGTCCTCGACGCTCACGGCCGTAGCCACCCGGTTGGCCGCTACGCCCATGTCAGTCGCCCTGGCCTGGCTGCTGCGGCGGTCGCCGAACATCCTGCTGATCCCCGGCACCTCGTCGGTGGCACACCTGCGCGAGAACGCAGCCAGCGCGGGACTCCAGCTCTCCGACGACGATCTCGCCGGGCTCGACAAGATCGGCCGCTAATCCTACGGGCACTCACCAGCGGCTGGGCCGGATCAACCGCGGGACGCTCGGGCAGCGGCGCCGCGAATTGATCCCGCAGCGAGTCGGTCCAGCCACGCTGTCCTCTGCCACCGCCGATGGCACGCCTACGCCGACACCACACCATGACCAGAAAGCCCGGCAGCAGCTCTCCACAGCTGCCGTGACCAGGCGAAAGAAAGCTACCCGACCATCACGAAAAGCTGGGTCGGCATCGGCTTCAAGAACGCCGTCATCGAGCACGGCGCCAAACTCGGCATCGACGTCGAAGTCGTCAACCGCAACCCCGAAAAGCGCGGCTTCCATGTCGTCAAAAGGCGCTGGGGCGTAGAGCGGAGTATCGGCTGGATCATGATGCACCGCCGCCTCGCCCGCGACTACGAGACCCTCACCACCAGCTCCGAGGCCATGATCCACATCGCCTCCATCGACAACCCGGCCATGCGGATAACGGACGAGACCACACCAACCCGGCGAGGAACCTACTAGAACATAAAGGGCAATCAGCCCACTTCGAACGCCCTCTCAGAAGAACACCCCGCAGCGCAGCAGCACGTTCGCGTACGGGCGGGCCTCGCCCGTACGGACGACCAGACGTACGTCCGCCGTCATGTCCTTCAGCTTCTCGTGCGGGACCAGGCCCAACCCCGTAAAGCGGATGTCCAGGAACGCCCAGGCCTCCGGGTTCGCATCCCGGACCTCACACGCCGCCGTCGCGCCTTCCACCACCAATTCGTCCAGCAGACCGTCCAGGACCTCGGTGAAGGACGGCACCCCGGCGCGGAAGGCCAGGTCCACCATCTTCGGGCCCGCCGGGATCGGCATGCCTGCGTCGCACACCAGCACCCCGTCCCCGTGCCCCAACTCGGCGAGCGCGCCCGCAAGATGACGATTCAGAATTCCGGCCTTCTTCACAGTGCGACGACCTCCTCAGCGGTGGGGAACGACCCCTGCGCCCCGGGTCGGGTCACCGCCACCGCCCCCACACGCGCCGCGTACGCCGCCGAGTCCGATAGCGACGAGCCCCTGCTCAGCCGCCAGGCCAGCGCCGCGGTGAACGCGTCGCCCGCGCCCGTCGTGTCCACGGCATCCACCTTCACGGACGTGACCCTGGTCGTGGCGTCATCGGTCGCCACCAGCGCACCCTCGGCGCCCAGTGTCACCACGACCGAGCGGGGGCCGAGCACCAGCAGCGCGTGTGCCCAGTCCTCAGGCGAGCTGCCCAGGTCCCCGCCCGCGATGACCCGTGCCTCGTGCTCGTTCACGATCAGCGGGTCGCAGGCCGCCAGCACCTCCGCGGGCAGCGGCCGGGGCGGCGAGGGGTTCAGTACGAAGCGGGCGCCGGACGGCAGGTTCCGTACGAGCTCCACGACCGTCTCCAGCGGGATCTCCAGCTGCGCCGAGACCACCCGGGAGGCGCGCAGCAGGCCGATGGCGGCCCGGACGTCTTCCGGGGCGAGCCGCCCGTTCGCTCCTGGAGACACCACGATGCTGTTGTCCCCCGACGGATCCACGGTGATCAGCGCTATCCCGGTGGGCGCCCCGCCGACCAGGATCCCCACGCCGTCGACGCCGGCGTCGCGCTGCGCGTCCAGCAGCAGTCGGCCGTGCGCGTCGTCGCCGACCCTGGCCAGCAGCGCCGTACGCGCGCCGAGGCGTGCGGCGGCGACCGCCTGGTTCGCGCCCTTGCCGCCCGGGTGGACGGCCAGGTCGGAGCCGAGCACGGTCTCCCCGGCCGCGGGCCGTCGCTCGACCCCGATCACCAGGTCCGCGTTGGCTGATCCCACGACCAGGAGGTCGTAGTCGTACATGAACTGTCTCCCTACGGGTCCCCACGGACCCCATGGATCGACGGGCTCCAAGGACCCCTGTCAACGGACCCCGCGGATCCCTGCAGCGGTGAAGGCCGGTGCCAAGGCCGCGGGTCGCGCGTCGTGCGCGTCCTGCGGCCGTGGCGACCGGACGGGTGCGGGGTCAGCTGGTGAACCCGGCGACGTTGTCCTTGGTGACGACCTTGACCGGGACCTTGATCGTGCTGTCGATCTTCTTGCCCTTGGCGGCGTTGACGGCGTTCTGCACGGCCAGCTGGCCCAGCAGCTTGGGCTGCTGGGCCACCGAGGCGAACAGAGTGCCCGCCTTGACCGCGGCCAGGCCGTCCGGCGTGCCGTCGAAGCCGACGACCTTGACCGACTTGCCGGCCTTGCTGCCCAAGGCCTTGATGGCGCCGAGCGCCATCTCGTCGTTGTGCGCGAATATGCCGTTCACGTCCGGATGGGCCTGCAGCAGGTTGGTGGTGACGTCCAGGCCCTTGGTGCGGTCGAAGTCGGCTGGCTGCGACGCGACGACCTTGATGCCCGGGTAGGCCTTCAGGCCCTCGGTGAAGCCCTGGCCGCGCTCGTTGGCGGCCGAGGTGCCGGAGGTGCCCTGCAGGACCAGGATGGTGCCCTTGCCGCTGAGCTGTTCGGCGATCGTCTTGGCGGCCAGTTTGCCGCCCTCGACGTTGTCCGAGGCGACGGTGGTGGCGATCGTGGCCTTGTTGACGGTGCGGTCGGCGGCGACGACCGGGATGTTCGCGTTGTTGGCGGCCTTGACTGACGGGCCGGCGGCGTCGGAGTCCACCGGGTTGATGATGATCGACTTCATGTTCTGGCTGGTGAAGTTCTGGATCTGGTTGGCCTGCTGGGAGGCGTCGTTCTGGGCGTCGGTGACGGTGAGGGAGACGCTCTGCTTCTTGGCCTCGGCCTGGGCGCCCGCCTTCATCTGGACGAAGAAGGGGTTGTTGAGGGTGGAGATCGACAGGCCCACCTTCAGGTCGGAGGAGCCGTCCGACCCGGAGTTGCAGGCGGTGGCGGTGAGGGCGAGCGAGGCGATGGCGGCGGCAGTGATCGTGATCTGCTTGGTACGCATGGCTGTTCCTTGCGGGTGCGGGTTGTGATTGGGGAAAGGCAGGAAACGGGGAGAGCCAGGAGAAGGAGAGAGCGCAGAAACGGCGCCGGCTACGCGCGGCGGCGAAGCGTGTCCAGGAGGACGGCGAGCGCGATGACGACGCCGATGACCACCTGCTGCCAGAAGGCGGAGACCGACAGCAGGTTGAGGCCGTTGCGGAGCACCGCGAGGATCAGGGCTCCGATGAGGGTGCCCGATGCCTTGCCGACGCCACCAGAGAGGCTGGCGCCGCCGATCACCACCGCGGCGATGGCGTCGAGTTCGTATCCGTACGCCGCCTGCGGCTGTGCCGAAGCCAGCCGCGAGGCGAGGACGATTCCGGCCACGGCGGCGAAGCCGCCGGCCAGGGCGTAGATGACCAGCTTCTGGCGCTTGACGCGGATGCCGGAGAGTCGGGCGGCCTCTTCGTTGCCGCCGATCGCGTACATGGTGCGGCCGATGTACGTGCGGTTCAGGATCACGGCGGTGATCAGCCCCATCACGATCATCACCAGGACCGGCACCGGCAGCCAGCCGCCGATGGTGGTGCCCAGGTTGGACACCGAGTCGGGGAAGGCGATCGGGCTGCCCTGCGAGATGACCAGTGCCAGGCCCCGGCCCACCGACAGCATGGCGAGGGTCGCGATGAAGGGCGGCAGCTTGCCGAAGGAGATGAGCGCGCCGCTGACCAGGCCGCAGGCGACGCCGGTGCCGAGGGCGAGCAGGACCGCCATCCAGACCGGGAGGCCCTGATTCGTGGCGGTCCAGGCCAGGACGGTGGCGGAGAGCGCGGCGACCGAGCCGACCGACAGGTCGATGCCGGCGGAGACGATCACGAAGGTGACGCCGAATGCCAGGATCGCCGTGACGGCCGCTTGGACGCCGACGTTGAGGAGGTTCTGGGTGGCCAGGAAGTCGCCGGACAGGAACGACATCGCCACGACCAGGACGACCAGGGCGGTGAGGGCACCGTTGTCGAGGAGTATGCGGCGCAGTGCGGAGGCACCGCCCGGGTACGTACTGCTCTTGAGCGTGTCAGTGGCCACGGGAGACCTCCACATCCTTTGCTGCCGTTGCTGCTGTGTTCGTTGTCGCGGTCGCGCTGACGGCCAGCGCCATGACGGCGTCCTGGGTCGCTTTCCGCGCGGTGAGTTCGCCCGCGATCCGGCCCTGGGACATGACCAGGACGCGGTCGCTCATGCCCAGCACCTCGGGAAGGTCGCTGGAGATCATCAGGACGGCGTGCCCGGAGGCGGTCAGTTCGTTGATCAACTGGTAGATCTCGACCTTCGCTCCCACGTCGATGCCGCGGGTCGGCTCGTCGAGGAGCAGCACCCTGGTGTCGGCCAGCAGCCATTTGCCGATGACGACCTTCTGCTGGTTTCCGCCGGACAGTGTCCGTACGTGCTGGTGCAGTCCGGCCATACGGACCTTGAGCTGCCCGGAGATACGGTCGGCGGCCCGCCGCTGCCCGGCCCGGTCGACGAAACCGACGCGCGTGGAGCGGCTCAGCGTGACCAGGCCGAGGTTCTCCTGCACGGTGGCGTCGAGGACCAGGCCCTGGCCCTTGCGGTCCTCGGGGACCAGGCCGATCCCGGCATCGAGGGCGGCGTTGACGTCGTACGGGCGCAAGGCGCGGCCCTGCACCTCGACGGTGCCGGAGTCGTACGGATCGGCTCCGAAGACGGCGCGTACCACCTCGGTGCGGCCGGCGCCGACCAGGCCCGCCAGGCCGACGACCTCGCCGGCCCGTACCTCGAAGTCGATGTCGTGGAAGGTGCCGGCCCGGGTCAGGCCGCGGACCTTGAGCAGCGGCGCTCCGGCCTCGGCGGGTTCGCGCGGGTACTGCTGCTCGATACTCCGGCCCACCATGAGCCGTACGAGCTCGTCCTCGGGGGTGCTCGCCGGGACCTGGTCGACACTGCGGCCGTCGCGCAGGACGGTGACACGGTCTCCGAGGGCGGCGATCTCCTCCAGGTGGTGGGTGATGAAGACGATGCCGACGCCGTCGTCACGCAGCTTCCGTGCGATCCGGAAGAGCTTGTCGACCTCTTCGGTGGTCAGGACGGCAGTGGGCTCGTCCATGATCAGGACACGGGCGTCGAGACTCAGCGCCTTGGCGATCTCGACCATCTGGAGCCGGGCAATGCCCAGTTCGCGCACCCGGGTACGTGGGTCGACATCGACACCGACGCTGGCGAGGAGTCCGGCCGCGTCGGCGTTCATCCGCTTGCGGTCGACGAGGCCGAAGCGGCGCGGCTGGCGGCCCAGGAAGATGTTCTCGGCGACGCTGAGGTCGGGAACGAGGTTGAACTCCTGGTAGATGGTGGCGATACCGAGGCGCTCGGAGTCCTGCGCACCGTGGATGCGCACCTCCTCGCCGCCGACCAGGATCCGCCCGGCGTCGGGACGGTACGCGCCGGAGAGCATCTTGATGAGGGTGCTCTTGCCCGCGCCGTTCTCACCGAGCAGCACGTGCACCTCGCCCCGGCGCAGGTCGAAGTCGACGCCGTCGAGCGCGACGACGCCGGGGAAAGTCTTGCGTATCCCCTCGATACGCAGCAGTTCGTCTGGATGGCTCACGTGGTGCTCCTCGGGGCCTGCGGGCAGGAGGCGGCCTCGCCGCACGAGCGGCGTACGACGAGACGGGCGGGGAGGGTGACGGACTGAGTGGGCCGGCCCTCGATGAGGTCGACCAGCGCACGGACGGCGGCACGCCCGAGTTCGCCGGTGGGCTGGGCGATCGCGGTGATCGGCGGGTCGGTGTGCACGAACCACGGGATGTCGTCGAACGCGGCGAGCGCGATGTCGTGCGGCACCCGCAGTCCGCGCGCCCGGACGGCGTCGAGCGCGCCGAGCGCCATCAGGTTGTCGGTGGCGAACACGACCTCGGGTGGCTCGGCCAGATCGAGGAACCGCTCGGTGGCCCGGCGCCCGCTCTCGGCCTGGAAGTCACCCTGGCCTATGTACGCGTCCGGGAGGGGAAGCCCGAACTCGCCCATGGCCTGGCGGAAGACCTCCACGCGCTCACGGCCGGTCGTGGTCGCCGCGGGGCCCGCGATGATCGCCAGCCGTCGGTGGCCGAGCCCGTACAGATGGGCGACGAGATCATGGATGGCGGCGCGTCCGTCGGACCGTACGACGGGTAGGTCGACGCCCGGGATCCACCGGTCGACGAACACCATCTGAGTTCCCGCGCGCGCGGCATCCAGCATCAGCGGCGAGCCGCCGTCGGTCGGGGAGACCAGCAGCCCGTCGATACGGCGGTCCAGGAGGTTCCGTACGTGGTGGTCCTGCAGGTCCGGTCGCTCGTTGGCGTTGCCGATGATGACGCTGTAGCCGAGGGCGCGGGCCTCCTCCTCCACAGAACGGGCCAGCTCGGTGAAGTACGGGTTGAGCACATCGCTGATGACCAGCCCGAGGGTGCGGGTCTGGTCGGTGCGCAGGGACCGGGCGACGGCGTTCGGGCGGTAGCCCAGCGCATCGACGGCGGCCAGCACACGGGTGCGCGCGTCGGCGCTGACCGACGGGTGGTCGTTCAGGACGCGCGAGACCGTGGCGACGGAGACCCCCGCCTCGGCGGCGACGTCCTTGATACTCGCCATCACCGGACCACTTCCCCTTGTTTCGTGGAATCGTTTACACAACCGACAGGGAGGATTGAAATCGATTACATGTCGGCTAATCAAGGGTCGGGGGCAGGGTCGAGACCGGATCGTGACCCACTGTCCGCCGGGCTGTGCCGCAGACGGGCGGCCCCGCCGCGCCGCGTGAGACCGCGGTCGTGCACCGCGGTCTCACGCGCCCTCCCGCCCGTGACCAACCCCGAAGATCATCTCGCCCACCGGCCAATGTGACGGCATCTGCACCCTGCACCGTCGGACCCGTGACAAGGCGCGTGAGCGGACGGGCGTCAGCCGCCGTCCCTCACGGTCGCGGCACGACCGCGTCGGCACCGACGCCTTGGCGCAGCGCCTCGAGAGAGGAGCCGCGGCGGCGCCGGACGAGCTTGCGCAGGGTACTGACGTTGCGGTAGCCGACCCGGCCGGCGATCGCCTCGGCGCTGAGCGTGGTGGTGCGCAGCAGGAAGGCGGCCTCGTCCAGTCGGATGTCCTGAATGAAGTCCAGCGGTGATCTACCGAGGACCGTCTGTGCGGTGCGCTGCGGGGTGCGCTGGCTTACTCCGAGCGCTCGGGCGGCGTCGGTCAGCGGGGGAGGATCGGCCAGGTGTGCCCGGACCCATCGCTCGAAATCGGTCATGAGCGGGGCGGCCTGGGCCAGTTGGGCAGGGAGGGCGAACGCGGCCCGCGAGGGCCTGTCGCCGATCACGAGGTAGCGGGCAACGAGGTCCCAGCTGACCGCCTTCGTCGCCAGACCTCGCCGTTGAGGCGACGCTTGGCATGACGGTGCCGGGAGCATCAGGCGGCATGTCACTCTCTGCGCAGGTTCTCGGCCTGGCTTCGCAGGCGCGCTACCGCTTCAGGCTGTTCGGTCAGGATATTGCGTGTTTCGAGGGGGTCGTCGGACAGGTCGTAGAATTCTTCCCTGCCGTCGTCGTAGCGGATGAGCTTGTAGCGGCTGTCGCGGATCGCCCATACGTCGGGGGCAGTGGTTCCGGTACGGCGGTTGGTCTGGCCGAATGCCTCGGTGTAGGCGTATGTGCGGCCGCCGTCGCCGTCGGTGGTCAGCAGCGGCGCGATGCTGACGCTGTCGCCGGTGCCGGTGGCGCTGGCTCCGGCGAGGTCGGACAGGGTGGCGTAGAGGTCGGCGCCGTTGACGAGCGCGTCCTCGCGTTCGCCCGTGCGTTGGACAGACGCCCCGGAGACGACGAGGGGCACGTGCACTCCACCCTGATAGACGGTGCCCTTGGCGTGACCGCGCGGGTAGGACTGGACGACCTGTTGGGGGGTGCCGTTGTCACCGACGAAGATCACGGTGGTGTTCTCCCGTTCACCGTCGGGGAGGTCGTCCAGCAGGCGCCCCAGCTCGTGGTCCATGGCCTCGGCGGCGGCGAAGTAGTACTCCTTGGGCCGCTTCTCGATGTCCTCCGGGGTGCCGGTGAGGTCCTCACGGGAGTGCAGCTCTGCTGGGGGCAGGTGGAAGGGGGTGTGCGGCGCTGTGTAGGCGAGCCAGGTGAACCAGGGCCCGTCCTGCTCTTCGATCCAGTCCAGAGCCAGGTCGGTGAACTTGGTGGTGGCGTACGTCGTCTCCTCGTGTGTCTGCCCGTTGACGGTCAGCAGCCAGCGGTGGTAGTCCTCCACGGCCCCGGAGAGGAAGCCCGCGTAGTAGGGCACACCGAGCTGGCCTGGGTGGTCGGCGACGACCTGGTTGGGCCGCCCGCCCACATGCCATTTGCCGATCACCGCGCTGGCGTAGTCGGTGCGCTCCCCCAGTACCCGCTGGATGGTGGTCTGCGAGGTGGGCAGTTGCGCGTCGACGGAGCCGACGCCGGTGCGGATGCCGTACTGGCCGGTCAGGAACGTAGCCCTGGTGGGGGTGCACTCGGTGTTGACCCATGCCTGGTCGAAGACCAGGCCCGATCCGCACAGCGATTCCAGGGTCGGCATGTCAGGCTTGTCTTCACCGAGGTCATAGCACGGGCTCGCGTCGACGCCGAAGTCGTCAGCGACGACCATCAGGATGTTCGGGGATGCGCCGGACCTGCTCGGTGAACCGTCGGTCGCCGTGGCCACGATGCCCGCGGCAAGCAGACTGGCGGCGACGAGGCCGGCTGCGATGCCGTGGAAGCGCTTCCTGGTGCGAGGCGCCGACTCCGAGCCCGCGCGCGATGGTTGCTGTGAGTCATTCACCGGCGGCCTCCGGGACGCGTGCCGGGGAGCTCGATCGGGTCACCGGTGAAGCATCCGAGCGTGTACGGGTACTCCTCGGTGAAGTGGTAGTGGTAGACGGTCTTGGTCCTCCCGTCCACTTCCACGGGCCCGGTGTGGCCGTGGCAGGCGTCGAGGTCGGCGTTGGTGAGTGCGTCCCCGTCGCTGTCCTTGGGGCCGTAGATGCCGAATCCGTCCAGGGCGAAGCCGAACAGGTCGCTGTGCCCGCCGCCGTCGCCCGACGAGTCGTCGATGCAGTCGGTCAGACTGTGGTAGTGGTACTGCCCGTTCTTCTCGGGATGGCCGTCGCAGGAATCTTGGATCTCGTGCGCGGCGGCATCCCGTCCCTGGGCATCCAGCGCGTTGTAGAGGGCCGCACCGGTCAGCGTGAATCCGATCATCCCCCCGGGAACGCAGGACGGCTCCGCCGCTGCACTCGGCGAGGCGGGCAGGCGGAGCAGGACCTGTTGCTCACTGATGTGGTTGGGGTTCCGGTCGTAGGCGTAGGCGTCGTCGTCCGGCGAGATCGGGAAGCTCCCCGTGGAATGGGAGGGCAGGCCGTTCGCCGTGACGACGCGTTCGGAGCCTTCCACCGCGATGCTGATCTCGGCGTTCGGCCACTCCACCTCGCCGTCCACGGTGGGCTTGCCTTCGGGGTCCCACTGGTCGCCCTGGATCCACTCACCGTCGCGGAAAGCTCCCGGAGCGTTCTTGGGGAACCGTGTCTGGCAGGAGAAGACCGACCCGGCTTCAGGACGGTCGCCGACCCGTCCGTCCCCCAGCGGCAGCAGGGAGGCGCCGGCGCGATGCGGGGTGGATGCCGACGAGCCGCACCCGGCGGCCACCAGGGCTGCCACGGCCAGCGGGACGACGAGGGCACGCTGCCGCAGCCATGGAAAGCGGCTGCGCCGGCGGCCCGGCGGTGATGACGGGTGATGCATGCGTGACAAGCCTCTCTTCGGTGCGGCGGTGACAGGGAAGCCGAAGGGCAGCGGGCCAGATACGGAGCGTCGGGTAACTCTGAGTGACTCCCCCAGCCGCCTTCGCTGACGCCGGGCGGCCGTTCCCCGCCGTACCGGCTAGGGAACGGGGGAAGCCGAGGGCGAGGCCGAGGGCGACGAAGCGCCGCCGGGATGATCCGGTTCGAGCTCCTTGCAGGCCGCAAGGGCCTTGCCGATCGCGGGGTCGGACGCGTCAAGCTGGTCGACCGGGCCATTCGGCAGCTCAATACCTTGCTCCTTGAGGCAGTCGCGGTAGGCGACCCGAGCGGCACGATCCTCTTCGGAGCGCTGCCCCTGCCCGCCGCGCTTACCGCCCTGCTGGCCGGCGCCCTGCGGGCCCGTGCCGCAGCCCGGCTGCCTGCCTTGGCCACCCTTGGAGACCTGACCCGCGCTTGCGGGAGCCGGCGGACACGTGGTCGCCGAGGTGGCAGCCGAGCTGTCTACGGCGTTCCCTCCATAGGCGGCGTAGGCGACGGCGAGCCCGCCTACCAGGGCGATGGCCGTGACAGCAGCGACGGTCATGATCTTGTACCGCGCCCAAAGGGAGCTGCCGGCAGGTTTCATGTTCATGCGGCAGAGCTTGGCGGATCTTTCTGGGCCCCACCGCAGCACAACCTCAGCGCCACCTGAGTGTCACCAAGATCCTTCAGGGTCTCCTCAGGGTTCTCTCAGTCCTCACTCAGGCGGACCGGCCATCCTGGCGGCCATGAAGTCATGGCAGGAACAACAGACCGGCCCCGAGCGGACAAGGTTGCTCATCGCCGAAGATGAGCCCAGCATCCGCGAACTGCTCGCGGTCGGCCTGCGCTACGCGGGCTTCGACGTCACCACGGCAGCGGACGGCCGGGAAGCGCTACAGGGTGCCGACCGAGCGCGACCGGACCTCCTGATCCTCGACGTAGCCATGCCCGACATCGATGGCTTCGAGGTGACCCGTCGCCTGCGGAGCACAGGAAACCAGGCCCCCGTGGTCTTTCTCACCGCATGCGACGCCACGGACGACAAAGTCGCCGGGCTGACCCTCGGCGCGGACGACTACATCACCAAACCGTTCAGCCTGGAAGAGGTCATCGCCCGCATCCACGCCGTACTGCGGCGCGCGCACCGGCAGCCGGCAGGGACGGCCTGCCTGGAGATCGCCGACCTGAAGATGGACGAGGACAGCCACGCTGTATGGCGGGCCGACCAGGAAATCCACCTCACACCTCTGGAATTCCAGCTGCTGCGCTTCCTCCTCGCCAACAGCGGCCGCGTCATGTCGAAGCCCCAGATCCTCGACAACGTCTGGAACTACGACTTCAACGGCGGCGCCGGCATCGTCGAGACCTACATCTCCACCCTGCGCCGCAAAATCGACTTCGCCGAGCCCAAACTCCTCCACACGCTGCGCGGAGTCGGATACGTGCTGCGAGTCCCCCGTACATGAGCAGGACCCGCCGACTGCTCGCCCACATCCCCCTGTCACTACGCCTGCTCCTGTGCGCCACAGGACTGGTCACCGTCGCACTCCTGGCGACTGGATTCCTCGGTTCTCACCTGCTGTACGGCTACCTCCTGGAACGGCTGGACCGCCAGCTGACCGGAACAGCCACCCGCATCTCGCACGAGATCGACAGCCCCCGCTCCGACCGGCTCGCCTCGCCGCTCCCCGCCGCGTACACAGCCTGGATCGTCGACGAAGCGGGCACCCTGATCCGCCGCATCCCGCCCCACGAGGACAGCCCGCCGAACTCCCTCTTGACGACCCTCGCCGCACCGTCATCGATACGTGCGCACCAGCCCTTCACCACCTCCGGCGCCGACGGCGACTGGCGGGGCGTAGCCCTGCCCCTGTCCGGCGGGAGGACGCTCGTGACCATGACCAGCCTGGCCGAATCCGAGGCGACCGTGGCGCGCCTCGTCGCCATCGACCTGCTGGTCGGCGCGGGAGCGGTCATCGCCCTGGCATGCGTGGGCCACCTCCTCGTACATGCTTCCCTCCGGCCCCTGCGGACCATCGAGGTCACCGCCGAATCCATCGTCGCCGGAGATCTCTCCTGCCGCGTCCCCGTGCACCCGGCCTGGACCGAGGCGGGACGCCTGGGACGGGCCCTCAACGCCATGCTGAACCAGATCGAGTCAGCCGTGAACGCGCAACGAGCCTCGGAATCGGCCGCACGCGACTCGGAAGAACGGATGCGCACCTTCATCGCCGACGCCAGCCACGAACTGCGCACCCCCCTCACTTCCCTCCGCGGCTACGCCGAACTGGCCCACCAGACTCCCCACGAACCAGCTCAACTCATGCACCTGATGCAGCGCATACAGGACGGTGGGACCCGCATGGCAGCACTCGTCGAGGACCTGCTGCTCCTGGCCCGACTCGATCAGCATCGCCCGCGCGCCCACCTCCCGGCCGACGTGTTCGATCTCGCCGTGGCAGCAGTACTCGACGCACGAGCCCGCGACCCCCACCGCCCCATCGAACTCGTCCGCCTGGACAACCCGCAAGACACCACCACACCGGTGCCCGTCCTGGGCGATGTCGACCAGCTCCGCCAGATTCTCGACAACCTCCTCACAAACGCCCTCACCCATACACCCGAATCTGCTTCCATCGAAGTACGCATCGGGCTGCGGGAGACCACCGCCGTCATCGAAGTAGCCGACGAGGGACCGGGCATGACCGCCCAACAGGCAGAGCGCGTGTTCGAACGTTTCTATCGCACCGCAGCAGCGCGTACGCACCCCGGTACCGGTCTGGGCCTCTCCATCGTCGCCGCACTCGCCGCCGCCCACAAGGGCACCACCCAGCTCGAAACAGCCCCGGAAGCAGGCTGCACCTTCCGAGTGATCCTCCCCAGCGCCGCGTCGAATCGTGGGGGATGAGCCGGCACGAGCATCGCCTGGCCGACGTCTTCCGATCCCGCCGAGGCCGACCTCGTCCCCCACAGCAGCCACGAACTCCTCCGCCTGCTGCGGGCCTTGATCCTCCCATCGCCCCGGCGAGACCCCGAACACCTGCTGTGGTGGTCCACCTGGCGCCGCCGCCATCAACACCGTGCCCGCCTCTGCCACCGCCGATGGCCGCCTACGCCGACACCACACCATGATCAGAAAGCCCGGCAGCAGCTATCCACAACTGCCGTGGCACAGCGACAACCTTCCCACCCACCCCGCGGGGCAAGCCAGTTCAGATGTCACTCCGATCGTGCGGCAGGCCCTCTCGGATCAATAGGCAACAAGGGCTGCCATCAGCATGGACAGAACGACTCCGACATAGACCACCGTCGAGGCCACGGCGACGATGAGATTGAGGCGTCGTGCCCCTCTGTGCTTGTCAGGGGTGTCCAGGCAACGCCATACGTACGTCGTGGTGACCATGGCGACCATAACGTAGGCCAGCGTGCACCAGTGGATACGGTCGACGAGCGTCACCCCCACGATCCCGCCAAGCGACTGACCGGCCTCGCGCATGTTGACCACGAGGGTGAAAACAGAGACCCCCAGGATGGCGAACCGCGTGGTCAGCGCGGTCTTCAGGTCTTCAGCCCAGATCAGGAAGGAGATGACGGCCAGCATGAACACGATGTAGACGGGCCACGTCTCCTTGAAGAAGCTCGAGAACTGTGTTCTCACCAGTTCGACGTCGATAACGAACTGGCTGTACTGGCTACCGCTCCCGCTGGGCAATTGCGGGTCGCCGAAAGTAGTGGGATAGCGGTCTATCCGCGCGCCGACCTTGAAGCCGGACACACGGAAAAAGTCCAGCGTAATATCTGGATTATACGAAGAGTTGGCCACATCCGGCTCGAGGACCAACTGCTGGGAGTCCAGATCGCTGTCTTCGACAAGGAAACTGATCGACTGCCGGTCGAATGGATAGTCCCCGATGTGAATGTGCTCACGAAAGGTTCCCTCGACCTTCACCTGAGACCAGTACTGGTTGCCGACCTTCCTGATCTGGTGAGAGCTCTGGACGATGTTGTTACCGTTCAGGAACTCGAATCGCCGTGTAGGGTCCAGTTCAGCGGTAGGGCACAGGGCCCAGAGCCACATGTCCGCGCCGATGGTGTCCCTCACCGGATCGATATCGTAGAGGTCGGCGAGATAGACACCCACTCGACAGGACGGCGCGGCCGTTGCGGACGCGGAACCGGATGCCGCCGTGAGCAATGCCACCGTGCAGAACGACAGCACCAGAAGGCGCTGCACCAGGCGGTCACGCCGCAGGACACCGCGCACCCGCAGCGCCGCGAATGCTGCCCCGTGGCGCCATACCGACCGACAACGCACTTTCTAGCCGCCCTCCTCCGTCCGTTTATGCGCCGCCCTCCGAGGATCGCTCCCATGGGCTGTCCCGTAATCCCCGGCGGGCGCGCAACGACAGCTACGGCACTCCCCCTGGCTTCGCAGGGAGGCGCCCCCTCGCCACGTTGTCGAATCACCTGAATACACCAGTATGAGGGCGCCCCTCCGCCTTGCGCTGCGTCCCCTCCGTCCCAAGGGCCGGGGGAGACCCCATACATCTGACGCCGCGCGCTGATCCACCACGGATCACAGGACAGCCCCGAGCGCGGCTTTCTCGGCGGCCCGGCGGTCGACCGCGGGGTCCGGGTGGGTGACGGAGCAACGGTCTCGGAGCTTGACGGGGTCTGCACCGACGGGCTGCTGGGAGAGTTGCTCGCGCGCCCTTCGAGGAACAGAAGGCTCATGGATGTGGCTGCCACGGCCGTTCGGCAGGCGCCGACGCGCTCGGCTCGGCTCGGCCTTCTTTGCCCATTCGCTCCGTCATAGTGCTCTCCTGCGGCGTGCAACCGCATCGTCGTACTCGTCACCCACCCGCCGCCGGGCATCGGAGAGACGATGCCAGTGTCTTTCGCTCGGATGGGGCACTCCGCCGGGTCACGCTCGACGCTGCCATCCCGCCCGCCTCCACGCCCTCAGTTCCCGATCCATGGGCAGGCCGCAATACATCAGCACCACCGGTCGGTCGTCCGCCCGCAGCACGGCCTCGCCACGCCGTACGGTTCCTCAGGCGGCCGGCAAGAAGAAGGACAGCGATGGGGCGCCCCCTCGCCGGAGCAAGCCATCGAAGGCGTGAAGGCCGACACCGCAGAGATCAAATAAGGGATGACCCACCGATGACCGGGACTCCCCAGGACGACGCGACCCCTGATACCCCCGAAGAACTGGCCGTCCAGGCTCAGGCCCACCCGGGAGCAACTCGGCCACACCCTGGAGGCCCTCGCCGACGAGACCGACGTCAAGGCCCACGCCCAGGCGGTGGCCGGCGACCTCAAGACCCACGTCGCACAAAATGCTGCGGAAGCAAAAGACAAGGCCGCCCAGGCAGCGCGTCTCGTGCACGACAACGCGCGCGAGCCGCTACTCGAAGCGGCCGGCGCTGCTCGCCGCAACCGCACCGCTCTGCTCGCCGCCGGCGCAGGCATCATCGCTGTAGCGATGCTGGTGCGGCGTGCCATGAGGTGAGGGCCACGGCCTTGCGGGGCCGGGCACTCCGAGGGGCCCCCACCGCGCCGGCGGGGGTCCCTCGCCGGTGAGAAGGGACGGTCAGCCCGGAGGCCCCAGCTCTCGGCACCGTGACCACGCGGCCATGCGGCTCTGGCCGGAGTCGCGACACGCGCGCTTGGCTGCGTCCACCGAGGCACATTTCACGGAAGCATTGCTGGGTGGTGGTAAGGGCTTCTCCTTACGGGATCGGCCGCTGCCATGCCGTCACCGCTGCGAGAGGGTCGCCTTGTACGACGTGGACGTGGCAATCGTCGGTGCCGGGGCCGCCGGTCTCTCGCTGGCTCGGCGGCTCACCTCGTCCGGACAGCAGGCGACGTCGGAGCGGGGGGTCTCCATCGCGCTGGTCGACGCGCCTGAGGGGCCACTGCGGCCGCCGGAGCGGACCTGGTGTTTCTGGGAGGAAGCGGGTGGCGAGTACGACGACATTCTCGCGGCGAGCTGGGACCGGCTGCGGATCACGGCCGTGGACGGAACCGTGACGACCGTCTGCTGCGCGCCGCTGCGCTACAAGATGATCCGGTCGGTGCCCTTCGAGGAGCGTACTGCCGAGCTCCTGTTCTGCGGCGGCTGTCTTCGGTACGAGGCTGTCGTGAGCCATGTACGGGATCTGCCCGGCGGTGGCGCCGAGGTGTGTGGGCGGGACGTTGCCGGGGTGGACTTCCGGCTGACGGCCCGCTGGGCCTTCGACTCGCGGCCGCGAGAGGCTGGCCCCGCACGCACCAGGTGGTTCCAGCATTTTCGCGGATGGTTCGTGCGTACCGAGAGGCCTCAATTCAACCGTGCAGTCGCTGACCTCATGGACTTTCGCACGCCCCAACCTGCCCGGGGGCTGTCATTCGGGTATGTCCTGCCGCTCGGCGCGAGGGACGCACTGGTGGAGTACACCGAGTTCTCTCCGTCCATTCTCGGCATGGACGCGTACGAGCGGGCCCTGCGCCACTACACCGGCGCGGTGCTGCGACTCGGTTCGTTCCGCATCACGGGGGCGGAGCAAGGAGTCATTCCGATGACTGACGCGCGCTGTGCGCGCCGGATGGGCAGGGCGGTGTTCCCGATCGGTGCGGTCGGCGGCGCCACCCGGCCGGCGACCGGCTATACCTTCGCAGCCATCCAGCGCCAGACCCGTGCCATCACGGACGCGCTGACGCAAAGCCGCACCCCATCGGTTTCACGGCCCTACTCCTCCCGGTCCCGGCTCATGGACGCGGTGCTGCTGCGCGCTCTGGACGCCGGGCGGATCGACGGACCGGCCTTCTTCACAGGGCTGTTCCGCCAGGTGCCGGCACACCGCCTGCTGCGCTTCCTCGACGGCAGCACCCATTGGTGGGAGGACGTGGTGATCGGGCTGAGCACGCCGGTCTGGCCGATGCTCCACACCGCATGCGAGCTGCCGCTGCTGCCCCGCCGCGCTCCGGCGTCCGCAGGACGTCGGCAGGCCACAGGCTGACTCCTTTACCGTTCCGCCTCCGAGGAGTGCTGATGTCTCTGCTGCGCGATGCCGATCTGTCGGTTGCTTTCGATCGCGCCGCTCGGTCCTACGACCGGATGGTCGCGGTCAACCCCGGATACCACCGCCAGCTCCGGCGCTCGACACGGCGCCTCGGGCTGGCTTACGCAGGGGCCGGTCAGCGTGTGCTGGACCTCGGCTGCGGTACCGGGGCGTCGACCGCGGCGCTGCTCGCGGTGGCTCCCTGCGCCCAGGTAACAGCAGTCGACGCGTCGGCGGGCATGCTGGCCAAAGCCCAGCGCAAGGCCTGGCCTCCAGGAGTCTCGTTCACCCATGCCTCCGCCGAGGATCTCGCCCGGGCCGGGGTGAAAGGCCCCTTCGATGCCGTCTTCGCGTCCTATCTGTTGCGCAATGTGTCCGACCCGGATGACGTACTGGCCCAGGTGCACCGCCTTCTCGCTCCCGGAGGACGCATCGCCGTCCACGAGTACACGCTCAGCGGCAGACGGGTGCACCGCGCGGTCTGGACGGCGGTATGCCGGGGTGTGGTTCTGCCGGTCGCCCGCAGGTCCGGGGACGCCGCCCTCTACGAGCATCTGTGGCGCAGCGTCGTTGACTTCGACACGGCGGACGAGTTCGCCCGGCGGATGCGGAGGGCGGGCTTCGCAGATGTGCGGGTCCTGCCGCTGTCAGGGTGGCACACGGGCATCACCCACACGTTCGTGGGGCGTGTACCGGCTGGGGAAGGGCGGAAGTGACCACCGCGAGGGGCCCCCGGGTGGGCGCGGATGGCGCTGGGATCAGGGAACGTTTGCCGTGGGGACGGGACTTGAGCTCGCATGTCCTGATCGCTCGGCCGGGCCGCCCGTGGGCCGACGCGCCACCGCCACATGTGGGGGTGATCGGTGGCGGTATCGCCGGGCTGGCTGCTGCCACTGCTCTGGCCGAACGGGGCGTCCGGGTGACGTTGTACGAGCGCGGGCCCGCCTTGGGAGGTCGGCTCGCCGGTTGGCCGGTGGATCTGGCCGATGGTACGACCGCCACAATGAGCCGCGGATTCCACGCCTTCTTCCGCCAGTACTACAACCTGCGCGCACTCTTGCGGCGCACCGACCCGGAGCTGCGTGTTCTCACCGCCCTGCCGGACTACCCACTGCGGCACAGCGACGGCATGCTGGACAGCTTCGCACGCATTCCGCGCACTCCCCCGCTCAGTGCGTTGGGCTTTGTCGTCCTGAGCCCGTCGTTCAGTTGGCGTGACCTCCTGCGGATGAATCCCGTTGCCGCACTCCCCCTCCTGGACGTGCGCGTCCCTGACATCTTCGAGCGCCTGGACCACGTCAGCGCGACGGACTTCCTCACCCGGATCCGGTTTCCCGAGGCCGCGCAGCACCTTGCCTTCGAGGTCTTCTCGCGCAGCTTCTTCGCCGACCCGAAGGAACTATCGGCGGCAGAACTGGCTCTGATGTTCCACATCTACTTCCTGGGCTCGAGCGAAGGACTGCTTTTCGACGTGCCCCGGGAACCCTTCCCCCAGGCACTGTGGGAACCGCTGGGGCGGTACCTGGACGGTCACGGGGTCACGATCCACACCGCAACGCCGGTCGACTCTGTTACTCCTCAGCCGGATGGGAGACTCACCGCGACCACTGCCGCCGCTTCGTGTGTTCATGACGCGGTCGTCCTCGCCGTGGACACGGCAGGACTGCAGCAGCTGATCGCCACGTCCCCCGGTCTTGGAGACGCGGCATGGCGGGCGAGGATCGCGGAACTGCGCACCGCGCCGCCCTTCTTGGTGTCCCGGTTCTGGCTTGACCGGCCGGTGGCCGCAAAGCGGCCGGGCTTCCTGGGCACCAGCGGCTACGGCGACCTGGACAACATCAGTGTGCTGGACCGGTGGGAGGGCGAAGCGCACCGCTGGGCCGTGCGGACGGGCGGTTCCGTGGTGGAGTTGCACGCGTACGCCGCTCGCATCGATGGCGACCGGGCCGCCGTGCAAGGCAGGCTGCTGGAGCAACTGCACCGGGTGTACCCGGAGACCCGTGATGCCGGCGTGATCGACGAGCGGCACGAGTGGCGCGAGGACTGCCCGCTGTTCTCCCTCGGTGGTCACAGAACTCGGCCGACCGTCCGCACGCCCGACCCGGCCCTGATGGTGGCAGGCGATGTGGTCCGGACCAACCTGCCCGTAGCGCTCATGGAGCGTGCCGCGACCAGCGGCTTCCTGGCCGCCAACGAACTCCTGGCGCGCTGGGGCCTTCGAGGTCACGTCCTGCGCACGGTCCCGGCGCGTGGCCGCTCGATCCTGATGCGGGGTTTGGCCGGATTGGGGACACGGTGAGGACCGCGGCCCCGCCCCTTCCAGTCAGTTCGGGAGGCAGCCCTTACCGCGCAGTTGCCAACGACGCTCCGCGTATGCGAGGTCGTCGCGCCAGAGACGGGCCGACACGGCCCTCAGCAAGGGGCGGAGGAAGGGTGCGGTGGCGCGGGCCGCGGTGAAGCCGGGTCGGTCGGATGAGGCAATCACCGCTTCGACGACCATCGTGCTCGGCCGACCGAGCAGGTCAGATCCGAGGGGAGTGGCGTGCGCCTCAACGACCGACCCCTTCCCCTCACCGTCCGTGATGTGCATGACAACCGTGCGGGGTTCCGGCGCGGTGAAGGCCGCAGTGACCGGGACGACAAGCCGACTCGCCACTTTGAACGACACCTGGACCGCGAAGGCGTCGGGGGCTCCCCCGGCATCCGTTTCCGGGCTCGTAGCCGGCGCTTGGACCACGGTGAGATCGACGAAGGAGTACGGGTGGAACCAGGCACCGTGCCAGGGGTCGAGCCGGTTGGCGACCACGTCTTCCGGTTCGCACACGCCGATGGTGGTGTAGATGGCGGCGACCGACGCATCGAGCGAAGGCCGTTCCGGAAGGATGGGGCGGTCCAGGGGTTGTTCCCCACCGATTGCGTCCAGCCGCACCCACGCGAGCACTCCGTCATCGTGAGCGGGGAAAGGCTCCCATCCTGCGAAGGGTGCACCGTTCAGGGCCATTCCATGCCAGTGGCAGATCAGCGTTCCGCAGCTCACGCGGCTGTCCCGCAGTGGCGCGCCGAGGTGAGGGCAGGCGCCGGGGCCGGCGATGAGCCGTCCCTCGTTGTCGCGCCAGGCGACCACCTCGACTCCCGCGATGGTCCGGCCGTACGGGGCGCCCGGGCGGACGGCCTTGGTGTCGCCGAGGACGTACCAGTTCCCGGACGGGCGGGCGAGAGCTCTCTTCAGTGCACTGTCGATGAGTGCGGGGCGGGCGTCCTGCCAGGTGGGGCGCTGTTGTTCCCACGCCGTGGGGGTGCGGCGAAACCGCAGCGGGATGCGGTCGCGGCCTCGTTCGCCACCCTGCTTGAAGCGACGCTTCATACGGCCGTCTCCTCCTGGGGCTCCGATTCGTAGCCTGCAGGTGAGCGGGGATGGGTCGGGTAGGCACATGGCGAATGAGCGCCTCGTACGGCGCGGCGGCTGGTCCACCGAGCGGCTGTCACCCGGGCAAGCCCATCGAGGGCGATCGCCACCCGGCGCGTCGGTGCGACGGCGGCGCGGCGGTGGACACAGGCGTAGCCGTCTTCGGCGATCGCATCCAGGATGCCGCCGTACAGGATGAAAGCGGTGCGGATACAGGGTCTCGACGCCGGATGAAGCATGTGCAGTCCCGGCGCTGCCTCGCGGTACACACCCCGCGTGAGGTGGATGGCGTCCTTGAGTGCCGCGGTGACGCGGGGGTCCTCCCGGCCTGTGGTGCGGCTCCACAGCAGCAGGTCCCGGTCCACGTTGTGCGCGTCCAGCAGATCGGCGGGGAGGTAGACGCGTCCGCGGTCCAGGTCCTCGCCCACGTCGCGTACGAAGTTGGTCAGCTGGAAGGCCACCCCGAGGGCGGCGGCGTACGGTGCGGCTTCCGCGCGAGGGACGACGGTGCCCAGGACAGGCAGCATCTGCAGTCCGATGACGGCGGCGGATCCGTGCATGTAGCGCCGCAGGGCGTTGTAGTCGGCGTAGTCCGTGACCTCCAGATCGCTGCGCATGGACGCCAGGAAGTCGGTGAAATGGCTGTGCTCGATGCCGTACCGGCGGGCGGTGTCGGCCAGTGCGTGGACAACCGGTTCGGGGCTGCGGATGGCACGAAGTCCGGCTTCGAGGTCTTCTGAGAGCCGCTGCAACGCCGACCGCCGGAGAGTTGCTGACGTGTGTGTGCTGAGGTCGTCGACGATGTCGTCGGCCCAGCGGGCGAATCCGTAGAGGGCGTGGACAGCGGGGCGCCGCTCGATCGGGAGCAGCCGGGTGGCGAGGAAGTAGGTCCGGCCGTGACGGGCATTGAGTTGTCGGCAGGTGGCATACGCGGCGCGCAGGGTGGGGTCGGTGATGCCGGCAGCGTTGAGTTCCCTGCGCGTCATGGCGTCCCGCTTCTGCTGGCGCGAAGGACCTCGCCTTGGGGAGTGCCGGTAACGGCGGCTGCCGGCACGGGCTCGGCGGTGCTTCTGGCGGTGTTCGCCCGCATCGGTGGACGCGTCGCGGGCCGGTGTCCACCGACGATGCGGGCCGCGGCGAGTTTCCCGGAGATCAGCACCGTAGGCACGCCCACGCCGGGTGTGGTGCCGCAGCCGGCGAGTACGGCGTTCTCCGTGCCGTTGACAACGTTCCGCGGACGGAAGGGCCCGGTCTGGGAGAAGGTGTGCGCCACGGAGAACGGGGTGCCCGCCGCGTGGTCTTGCCTGGCCCAGTCGGCGGGTGTGACCAGGCATTCCTGCTCGATCGATGCGGCGATGCCGTTGAGGCCCCGGCGGTCGAGCTCGGTCAGGAGGTTCTGCCGGTAGCGGGGGCCGAGGTCCTGCCACATGGCCGTGTTGGGGCCGATGTCCGTGTTGGGGCAGGGTGCCAAAACGTAGTGGACATGGCGGCCGGGCGGCGCGAGGGACGGGTCGGTGGTGGTGGGTCGGGTGATGAGGAGCGAGGGGTCCGTCATCAGCCGGCCGGTGCGCGTCAGCTCTCGGAAGGTGTTCGCCCAGGCGGCACCGAACGAGATGGTGTGGTGGGCCAGTCCGGACCAGGTCCGGTCGGTTCCCGCGTGCAGCACGACGGCGGACGGCGAGTGGCGCAGGGCGCGGAGCCGCTGTGGGCGGCGTCCGAGGAGCCGGTAGGTGACCGGCAGGTCCGGGGTGAGAACGACGGCGTCGCACGGCAGCCGTTCCCGGTCGGTGACGACAGCGGTGATGCGCTCACCTGTGCGTTCGAGCTTGGTGACTGCGTGGCCGTAGTGGAAGGTTGCTCCGGCATCCGCCGCGGCGTTCGCCATGGCGCGCGGTACGGCATGAACGCCGCCCTTGGGGAAGTGGACTCCGGCGACGGTGTCCATGTACGCGATGACTGCATAGGCGGCGAGGGCGCGGGATGGTGACAGACCGGCGTACAGGGACTGGAAGGAGAAAACTCGGCGGAGCCGTTCGTCACGGACGAAGCGCCCGATGCGGGCGTCGAGGCGGCCGAAACCGCCGAGGGCGGCGAGCCGGGCGAGGTCGGGAGCGAGCAGCTGAAGCGGGGAGTCGAAGTTGGTGTCGATGAAGCGCCCCATCTGGGCTCTATACAGATTCTCCAGCCAGCGGCGCAGACGGCGGTAGCCGAGCGCATCCCGTGCGCCGGCGAACCGCTCGACCTCCACCTCCATGGCGTCGGGCCGGGTGTGCACATCCAGGGTGCTGCCGTCGGCGAAAGCTGCCCGGTAGGCGGGATGCAGCGGAACGAGTTCCAGCCTCGCCTCCATCGAGTCGCCAACCGCAGCGAAGGTGTCGGCAAGGAGGTCGGGCATGGTGATGACGGTCGGGCCGGTGTCGAAGTGGTAGCCACCGCGCTCGATGCGCCCGGCACGGCCGCCGGGGTGAAGATCACGTTCGACGACGGTGACGCGGCGGCCCGCGCCGAGGAGATGCAGTGCTGCCGACAGCCCGGCGAGCCCGGCTCCGACCACTACGACATGGTCGGTGCGGCCCTGAACGGTCCTCATGGGTGGCACCCGTCGGAGGGTGCCAGTGAGCACCGCGTCCGGCCTACCGGGTTCGCCGCCAAGACCCGCACAGGTGGGGTGTTCGGGGTCGGCCATGATGAGCGATGAGGACTACAGGCCGGCTCGGTGGCCTGCGCGCCTACGCCGCGGGGCGCGCGCAAGCCGCGCCGGACGCCAGACGCCTGCGCCGGTGTTTCAGTCGGCTCGGTAGGAGTCACCGGGGCAGCTGCCCGCGCGAAGAGGGTGCGCAACTGCCGCGCGCCTGCGGAGGAGAGGACGGCAGCGGACAGCCGGCGGTGACAGGCCTCCAGCAGCCATTCGATCCGTTGCTCGACGATGTCCACGGCACCGGTCTCGATCAGGACTTCGCGCACCTTACGCAGTCCGTCCTCGGTCAGCTCCGCGTTCCCGAGCGCGGTCTCAAGTAGCGACAGCGTGGCTCGGTCATGGCCGGCCTCGGCTCGGGTCTGTGCCACGGCGACGAGGTAGGTGAGCTTTCCGGCACGGACATCGTCGCCGGACGGCTTGCCCGTGGTCGCCGGATCACCGAAGACGCCCTCGATGTCGTCGCGAAGCTGGAAGGCGGTGCCGGCATACTGGCCCGCCGCGTAGAGCTGCCGAGTCGTCCGTGCGTCGGCGCACGCGACAGCAGCACCGAAGGAAAGGGGCCGCGCGACGGTGTATTGCGCTGTCTTGAGACGGGCAGTGCGCAGTGCCTGGGCGACGGAGCGCGACCGTGTCGTCTGCCCATGCAAGTCCAGATACTGCCCCGCGACCATCTCGGTACGCATGGCTCGCCAGTGCTCCAGCACGCGAAGCCGGACCGCTTCGTCGCAATGTGTCTCCGCGACGATGTCGTCCGCCCAGGCGAGTGCGAGATCTCCGGCCAGGACCGCGGCGGAAGACGCGAAGGTCATCGTGCCGGCTTCAACGGCCGCGGAGTCGGCGTGGCGTGCGGCCAGCCGAGCCTGGAACGACGGCTTGCCTCTGCGGCGCATTGATCCGTCCATCACATCGTCATGCAGCAGGGCACAGCTCTGGATGAGCTCCAGGGCCGCGCCCAGACGAAGTGCGACAGGGATGTGCCGATCCCCGCCCCCGCACGCCCGCATGGCCCACCACAAGAACTGAGGCCGCATGCACCGGCCGCCATCCAACGTGAACAGGGCTAGCGGCTCACCGATGTCCGAAGCGAACACACTGTCAAGCACACCGGCGGCTGACACCCTGGGTTCGAGCAGGACGGTGAGTTGTCTCCTCACCGCCGCGGCTACGTCGTCGTCGATCTCCTTGCAGAGGAGACAGTCCGCCTCGGCGTTGAGCAGGGGTGAGACGGGGGTGCACGCCGGTTCCCCAAGCCCGTCCATGTCGCTCCTCCGCGTCGGTCTGCGGCTGCCACTCGCTCTTGCGCGGAGAGACGGCCCCCGGCCTCGCCTACGGCGCCTCCGCGACGCGTGATTCCGGTGGTAGCCAGTCGACCACGCCGGGATGGGCTGCTCCGGCATTCGAGCCGCGTGCGCACGTATTCCGCCCGATTGCCGCAGCCGGGACTCAGCAGAGCTCACGGCCGCCTCGTACGCTCACCTGGGGCACTCCCCTGATCGTCGTCCGGAACATACCTCCCTGGCCTGGAGCATGGTGACCGCGCCACTGGCATCCGTCACACGGCGTCATCCCGGCTTCGGTCATACCTTGGTCATCCCGTCTGGATTCCGAGCCCCGGAACAGCGAGCAAGCCCAAGGTCAGCGGCGAAGTGTTACGAACAGCCGCTGCGCACCACTGCTGAGAAGCAGCTACGGGCGAGGCATACGCCGGTGAGATCCTGCACACTCGCCTCACCCGGGTTCGCTTCCTTGATGGATCTCGCTCCTTCGTCAGCCTGCACGCCGAGGGCTTCGCGGAGCGCTTCGATGATCTTGCTGGCCGTGGCTGCAACGCCGTCCGGGCAGGAGCCTCCGAGAATCTAGGCGCGGGCGTGCCGGGATTACGGGATTGCCTTGGTGTGTTCGGGTCAGTTGGTGGCGGGGTGGCCGTGCCACCATTCGCGTTCGGTTTTGCGGGGGTCTTCTACGACGGTGTTGGTGGTGCTGTTGTCACGGGCGTAGGTCATGACGGGTCGTCTGACCGTGTCGTAGGCGGCCCAGGAGACCTGTCCGGTCTTGGCGAAGTCGGCCCAGGCCTGGTGGAGTGCGGTCGCCAGTGCCTGGGGCGGGTTGGGGCCGGTGAGTTTCATGCTGTCGGGCAGGGCGAGGGTGTTCCAGGCGAAGGGCAGGTCGACGCTGTGGCAGGCGCCGATCTTGACGTGCAGGTTGTTGGGGGTGACGGGGGAGCGCCAGCCGAATTCGTACAGATGGGTGGGGGCAGCGCTGTCGACGATGCGGGCTTCGGCGATGCGGTACGTGGGGATGCGGAACATGCGGTCGCTCAAGAGCGCGCAAGCCACGCCGGAGGCGGCGTTACGGGGGTAGGCGGTGGTGTCGCCCTTCTTGTACTCGTCCCATGAGCCGTCAGGGACGCTGTAGGCGTTGAGATGCTTGTCGTACAGGATGGGAAGATTCCAGCCGACCAGGATGGTGGTGACTACGAAGAGGCGGAACTCCTCGGTGGTGGTGCCCATCAGCAGGGGGATGTCGCTACCCGCTCCGTCGGCGATGGCGTCGATGGGGCGCCGGGGCAGCACGTCGCCGTCGACGACGGGCATGAACGACAGACCACAGGAGGCCATGGTGCTTGCACCGTACTTGGCGGTGTCCGGGGCCTGACTGACGTCCGCGCTCACTTCGTTCTGCGCCTTGAGCAGTTCTTCGGTGTCGACACCGGCCAGGACTTCGACCGTGGGCTCGACGCCGAGTTCGTCGGCGACGGCCGCGAGGACCTTGGCCGCATCGGCGGGAGTCTGGCCGAGGTGAGCGGTGCCGCTCTGCACGATCGCCCTGTGGAACAGACCGTCCTCGCGGGAGAGGAGCGCGAGGACGCTCATCGCACCGGCGGACTCCCCGGCCACCGTGACGTTGCCCGGGTCACCGCCGAAGTTGGCGATGTTCTCCCGCACCCAGTTCAGCGCGGCGATCTGGTCCAGAAGGCCGCGGTTGGCGGGTGCGGGCGCGTCGGGCAGATAGCCGAAGCCGTACACGCCGAGCCGGTAGTTGAAGCTCACGCACACAAGTCCGTCACGGGCGAATGCGGCGCCGTCGTAGGTGGGCACGGCCGACGAGCCGGTGGTGAACCCGCCGCCGTGGATCCACACCAGGACCGGCATACCGGACCCGGCGGGGTCGGGTGTCCAGACATTCAGGTTCAACCACTCCTCGCCCTCGATGTCCGGATCGGAGGTGATCTCACCCAACCGGCCGCCCAATGGCGGCTTGGGTGCGGTGGGACCCAGGCTGTGGGCGGCGCGTACTCCAGACCATGGCCTCGGCGGTACGGGGGCGGCGAACAGGAGGTCACCGGCGGGCGCGGCGGCGTAGGGGATGCCCAGGAAGCGGACACAGCCGTCTCCGGCCAGTCCCGAGACCCTGCCGTAGGCCGTCTCGGCTTCGACCGTATTCTGCTCGGACACTTGACTCCTTGGACCGGGTTTGTGGAACGCCTAGGAGGGCCGGCCGCCCTGCACGGCGACCCTGGACCGGTGGACAGGCCAGGGCATCGCAGATGTACCGGATGCGTCACATGCAGGAACGGTTCATTGCTTAGTGTGATGTTTGGTGTCCTTTCGCCGACTGAGGCCTTGGCCGGACCAGTGCGTTTGGAGGCGTGGGCAGCATCGGTGCCCACGTCACGCATGCGCCATCCGACATCCTCGGCCGGGGATGCGTCCGAGCTTCTTGATGTCGACTGGACCAATCCTCGAGCTCGCCTCGGCCTCGCCTCGGCCTCGATCAGCTCCTGGAGCATGCGCTCCGTCATCGGCATCGACGGCCACAAGAGGACGCATACGCTGGTCGCGGTCGACCTGCTGGGACGCCGGTCGGACGAAGTGACCGTCGCCGCGACTCCGGCTGGTCACGCAAGGGGGATCAAGTGGATCGGCCAGTTCGGGCAGGTCCTGCTCGCCATCGAGGACTGCCGTCACCCTCACCCGCCGGTTCGAGGTCGACCTGCTACTGGCCGGCCACGAGGTAGTGCGGGTGCGCACTCGGCTGATGGCCGGAGCACGCCGGTCGGCACGCGAGCGGGGCAGGTCCGGCCCGATCGACGCCGAGAGACGGTGGCCCGCGTCGCGCTGCGGGAGCCCGGCCTGCCCCGTGCGTCTCTGGCAGGGCCGGCCAGAGATGTGGAGCTCCTGGCCGATCACCGCCGGCGCCTGGCACGGTCGCGCACCGCGGCGGCGAACAAATTGCGCTGGTTCCCGCACGAGATCGACCCGGAGCTTCCCGTCCCGTCCCGTCCCGGGATATCAGGCGAGTTGTGCGTGTTCGACGCGCTCACTGAAGCACTCGTCGATCACGACGGTGTGGTGGCCGAGATCGCCCGCGATCTGGTCGAGGAGTACGGTCGGCTGACCGCGCAGATCAACGCGATGGAGGCCCGGCTGCCCAAGCCGGTCGAGAAGCCGGCGCCGTCACTGCTGGAGATCCCCGGCTGTGGCGTGATCATCGCAGAGCACCGGGACCGCTTCGGCGGGGGCGAGTCGATCTGAAAACGCTCACCGAGTACGACTGCATGATCGCCCCTTCCACCTGCCAGGCCCACCAGAAGCGTCTGGCCGCCCCGTGCGCCCGTACCGTGCGGGACGCGGAACTCAAGGTGCTGATCCGGAACACTTCCGAACCGACCACGTGCCCGGCCGTGCGGACCACGGGCAGATCGCCCAGTCCCCGGTCGAAGTTGATCTCGGCGGCCGGCCGGGAATCGGAGCGACCGAACAGCACCGCGGCGATTCAGGATGCCCGCGACCGCCCGTCTGCTGACTGAACGCCTCTGGCCGGGGCCCCTCACGCTGGTCCTGCGGCGCGGCCCCCGGGGACCTCTCGAAGCGACCGGCGGCCTGAAGACGGCGGCGGTGCGCGTGCCCGACAACCCCGTCGCGCTCGTGCTGCTGTCGGCCTTCGGCCGGCGGTACCGTCGCTTCGTCCGTCAAGTGCTGCGGCTCGGTCAGCCCCACGACAGCTGACCATGTGCGGAGCTCAGCGACGCTGTCGGCTTCGTGCCGGACGGCGGACCCTGCGAGGTCGGTGTCGCGTCCCCCAGCGGCGGCGCCACGGGCGATGCGCCGAGCATCCTTCGACCGGGCGGGGTGACGCGCGAGGGCCTCGAAGCGGTGCGGGGGTGCCCGCTCGCGATCCCCTCGACCGGCCGGGTCCGGGCACCTGTCGCACTCCGCGCCGCGTGCGAGGGCCGTCCTCGTCGGGCCAGAGAGGGCCGTCGCCGAAGTCGAGCCAGGGCAGGAGCCGGGGCACCGGGTGGGCGTCTGTCTGCATGCCTCCTTCGCCGGCACTGCGGTGAAGGAGGCCGCCGAGGTGGCGGTCCCCGGTTCGTCGGCTCGATGTGTAGGCGCCCCATCCGGTCCCTGGGGACCGGCACCGCCACCGCACTGGCCCGAGCCGCCTGGTGGTCCTGCGCTGTGAGTCTCCGACGGCGGGAGAGGTTGAAGGCGAGGGCGCGGCGGGCGCCGACGCTGACGTCGGTGAGGTTCGCCTGTGAGCATTGATTTTACATTCGGCATTGGGCTCGATATATGGGACTGAGTATCGTGGAGTGGATGCCGAACGGAAGGTGGGGACGCCCGGTGAGCGGAGCGCCGCGTACGAACACGAGGGATATCGCCCGGGCGGCCGTGCGTGCCGAGTTGGCGGAGGTCGCCTTCGGCCTGTTCCGGCTGAAGGGCTTCGACAACGTCACGGTGAACGACCTGGCCGCTGCTGCGGGAGTGTCCCGCAGCACGTTCCTGCGCTACTTCGGTACCAAGGAGGACGCGGCGCTCAGTGCGTTCGACGCGCATGGCGAACGGATCGCCGCGGCCCTGCGGGCCTGCCCGGCCGACGAGGACGACTGGAGCGCGCTGCGGTCCGCGATGGACGTGGTGGTCGGACCTTACCGCCAGGATCCGGAGGGGGCGCTGGCGCTGGCCGGCCTCGTCCGGGAAACCCCTGCCCTGTGCGCGCGCCAGTTGGAGCGGCAGCGCACGTGGCACCCGCTGCTGCAGCAGGCCCTCGCCGAGAGGGCGGGTTCCTCCGGGTCCTCGGCGCTCGCGCTGTCGGTGAGAGCTGCCGCGGCGCTGGACTGCCTGAACATCGCCGTCGACCACTGGACCGCGTCGGACGGCAGTCTCGACCTCATCGCGCTGCTCGACGAAGCCTTCGCGGCCCTCTCACCGTGACCGGCATCGCCCGGCCCGGGCCTCACGGACGGCTGGGGTCCGCACCCGCGAGCCGTCGGTGCACCGGCTTCACCGACGCCACGACGCCACGAACTCCCTCGCGGCTGACCGCGACGGCCCTTCGGGTCGTCTGTGCGGCGGGTCCACTGGTGAGTCGGAGGCGGGCTCTCCGCGGTGTGCCGACCGGTTCGGCGATCAGTGAACCTCTCTCGGCAACGTCTCGTGACGGTTTCTGATCTTGGCTTAGGTCGCGCGGCCCTGCTCGAGTCGGAGCAGGACGAGGGCGAGCTAGGGCATGTTGCGAAAGTCCCTCCTGACCCGCGACGCCTGGCACACACGCTCGCTGCGTTGTCGGAGTCATCCACGTACGTCCAGTACGAGGATGATCCTCCGCCTTGCGATCGCACGCACCAGACGCCGCAGGCCCCGCCCTGCGGGCGGACGGAGCTGCTTTCGCAACACGCCCTAGGTGACTGGTGTTAAGCGGGTCGTCCTGGGCGTGCGGTGTCGCCGTTGGGGGTGTCAGGGTCGTGGTTGCTGGCTGGTGGTCGGGCGGCGTGTGGGCGGTTCGTGGCCGTCGTGGGGGCTGTTGAGGGCTTGGCACGGCCGCGTGCGGGTCGTTTGCATGGTCCAGGGCGCCCTCGGGACGGTCAGCCGGCGGCGACCGCCCACTTGTCACTGCCTGTGGACATGATTCCGAGCACGCCGAGCCGCGCGACGTTGACGGCGGCGGCCAGCAAGGAGAAGTCGGCGGCGATCTTGGCCCGGCCCCGCACCCGGGCGCGGCGTCCGCCGTGTCGCCGCCGCATCAGGTGGGCGATCTTGCGTTCGACCTTGGGGCGGGTGGCCCGGTAGGCGGCCAGCCAGACGGGGTCCGCACTGCGAGCCCGGCCCCGGGCCAGGTGTTCTTCGTGAGGGCCGATGGTGATGACGCGTCCGTTCCTGGCGGTAGTGCACTGCGCCGCAAGGGGGCAGGCGGCGCAGGCGGTCTTGAAGCAGGCCGTCCCACCGCCATCAGACTTCGGGCGGATCGCGGCGGTCACCTGGTTCGGGCAGGTGACCTGCCCTGCCTCCAGATCGATGGTGAAGGCGTCCTTGGAGAACCGCCCACCGGGCGCGTTGGCCGCCTGCACCTTGACCATCACCCGGGCGCCCGCGTCGTCCAGCTCGGCCAGCAGCGGCCCGGTCCCGTAAGCGGCGTCGCCGTAGACTTCGGCCCGCGCCTGGTCTGCCTGCTCGGCGGCAGGTGGTTGGAGAACGTCGGCGAGCAGGTCGGCGGCGGGCTCGGCATCGCCGGCGTTGCCCGCCGTGACCTCGGTCGCGGTGATGACCTCGCTGTCGGGTTCCTCGGCCACATGACCCTTGTAACCGTCGAAGGACCGGCGGACGGTCTTGTGGCCGTGCCGGGCCTCGGGATCAACCGTGGAGATGACCCGGTCCGCGGCCACCTTGCGGGCGATCTTGAAGACGCCCCCGTCCTGCTCCAGGTCCTGGCCCAGCACGGTGGCCAGCAACCGCGCGGCCTGGCCCACATCCCCGGGCACGGCCCGGCCGTCCAGCACGGTCAGCAGCGCGAACCCGTCACGGGCCCGCGAATCGATGAGGGCTTCCCGCTCGGCCGCGTCCGTCCAGTCGATGACCGGCTTGTCCGTGCTGGTGTAGGCGTCCCCGCTGGAGATCACCGCCCGCAGCTCGGCCCGCAGCACGTGATCGGCCGCCCGCAGCAGGCCGCGGATGGCCGAACGGATCAGCGTGATGGTGTCCTGCGTGGCCACCGCGTCATAGATCGGTGCCGAGTCCAGCACCCTCCTGCGGCCGACCAGTCCGGCCTGTGCAGCAACCTCTACCGTCCGCTCGAAGATCCGGTTCGGCCGGGCGGAAGCGGCAAGCCTCGCCCGCATGTCGACCAGCACGGTGTGCACGAACCCCGGATGGTCGAAGTCCAGCCCGCCGGCGGCGTACTTCCAGCGCACATCGAACGCGAACCGCTCGACCGCCTCGCGATCGGACAAACCCTCCAGACGCTGCAGGACCATCACGACCGCCACGATCATCGGCGGCACCGACCTGCGGCCGTCCTCGGCGAACAGATCGGCGAACATCTCATCGGGGAACAACGCCCGGCACTCGCGGTGCAGCACCGCGTAGATCGAGTTCGGCGCCAGCCGACCCTCGCAGAAACCCACTGTGGAGGAGAGCAACCCCGGCTGCATCGGAGTCCGGCCCACTGCCATCGCTCAACCTCTCCCCACACCCAGCGACCAACACCCCGCAGCCTGACACAGGACGAAGACCCAGCGCGAGCTCACACGATTAACACCAGTCACCTAGGGCGATCCGGATGATGGCTGCGGGGTCGAGGCTGACTCGACGCGGGGCCTTGAAGGAGACCTTCAGCAGGGCGTTGGCGCGCTCAGCGATGGCGTGGACGCCTCGGATAGCGGCGCTGAACGCCTCTGCTCGGCGAGTTCGCCGCATTCGGGCATCCTGACCGGGTGGCGGAACCCGTTTCCGATGTTCTCGTAGCCGAGGTCGGTCAGGGCGGGGATGCCCGGCGCGGCGGCGAGCCGGCTCAGGGCGTAGACGAGGCCGTGGGTGCGGCGCAGGTGCTCGCTATGCCCGCGCGGCAGCTTCGAGAGGTGCTCGACGGTCGCGCCGCGGGCATCGAGCACGGCCGTGTAGGCGATACTGGCCGATACGTGAAGCCTCTGGTTCGTACCGAACGTGATCTCGGCAGATCCGTTCTTGCCAGGGGGCCTCACTTCTGTCCGATGTGAGGTCATCGTCTCGCCGCCCTGCATGACAGCACGTTCCGCAGCCATTGCGTTGTTGCCGAGAAGACGTCAGTGGTGATCGGCCGGGAAGGGGCCGGCGGCATGCCGAAGGCGGGCGGTTGGACTGTCACCGGGATGTTGGCCGGCCGCCGGCCCGGCGTCCTCGTACGCCAGGCCGGGCTTGAGCGAGTAGTGCGTGCCTCGGACCTCCGTCACCCGAGGGCGGTGGCTGCAAGGCCGGTCAGTTCCGCCGAGCGGTCCCACAGGCGTCGGGCCAGCTCCGGGTCGGTGGCCTGTGCGTTGCGGGGCTCCTCGCGTTCGAGGCGGTCGAAGTAGGCGCCGTTGACGGCGAGGGCGTTCGGCGTGCCGGCCAGGTGCAGCAGCGGCTCGGCGCCCTGCTCGGGCGTGGCCATCATGGCCTTGACCAGGCGCGTGCCCATGAACGCCCGCATCATGGCGTTGTCCCGGGCGACGTCGCTGGCGACGGAGCCGGGGTGGAAGGACGAGGCGGTCACGCCCCTGCCCTGTGATCGGCGGGCGAGTTCTCCGGTGAAGACGACGGTGGCGAGCTTGGCGGCCGCGTACGCCTCCCGCCAGCGGTAGCGGCCGCGCATACGGTCGAGGTCATCCAGATCCAGGTGCCCCTTGCGGTACTCCACGCTGGCGGTGTTCACCACTCGGGAGCCGTTCGGTGCCTCCGCGATGCGGTCCAGCAGCAGGTTCGTCAGCAGGAACGGCGCCAGGTGGTTGACCTGGAAGGTCAGCTCGTGGCCGTCGGCGCTCGCCTTGCGGCTGGTGAAGAATCCCCCCGCGTTGTTGGCCAGGACGTCGATCCGCGGATAACGGGCAAGGAGTTCCCCGGCCAGGCGGCGCACGTCGTCCAGTCGCCCGTAGTCCACCAGGTGGGCCTCGGCGCCGATCTGTGCGGCGACGGCGCTGGTCTTCTGGTGCGATCGGCCGACGACGGCGACCGTCGCCCCGAGTGCGGCGAAGCGCCGTGCCGCCGCGGCGCCGATCCCCGAACTCGCACCGGTGACCACCACCGTGCGACCGGTGAAGTCGGTCCTCTTGCTGTCGTTCATCGTGCACTCCTACGGAACTCTTCGTGCATCGCACCAGCCGATGCAGCCACGACTCGATGTTGAATTTGCGTTTCATGGATGAAACTCGGTGTCACTCTAGATATGATGACTCACGGATGCAAGCGGTGTTCGACCGCAACCCGGGACGCACCCCCGGACCGACCCGCATCCGGCGACACACCCGCACCACCGGCGAAAGGGACGGCGGCATGCTGACTCTGGGAACGCTTCTGAAGAACAAGCGCGCAGGTGAATCGCGCCTGGCCTGGTACCACCCCAACCTGTCCGGCCCGGACACACTGGACCTGCGCAGTGCCGACTTCGCGCACGGTCAAGCGATCCCCGCCGTCCACGCCGGCCGCCGCGCAGGAGGACGGAACCTCTCCCCGGCCCTCACCTGGACCGGCACCCCACAGGAGGCAGCGCAACTCCTCCTGGTCGTCGAGGACCCCGACGCCCCCACCAGCAGACCGTTCGTCCACTGCCTGGCCCTGATCTCCCCAGCACGGCAGGAACTGGCTCCAGGCGCCCTGAGCGCGGACGCCGCGGTCGAAGGCATCCACGTGCTGCGCCCCGGCATGGGCCGTGGCTACCTTGGACCTCAGCCCCCCAAGGGACACGGCGAACACCGATACGCCTTCCAGCTCTTCGCACTGCGTACTGCCATCACCTCGGTCCCGGGCCGGGCGAACCTGGAAGCGTCCCGGCCCCGGGACGTGCTCGACGCGGTGGGCGGCCCGGCTCTCGCGCGCGGCCGCCTCGACGGCATCTACTCCCGCTGAGCACAGCGGCCCAGCACCGACGCGCGGCCCCGGGGGCGCCCACCACCCCATGAGGAGTTCCTCATACGATTCGATTCGCCCGGTTTCGTAGGGACGCCGTCTCCTTGTTCCGGGCGGGTGGCGGGCAGCGCACCTATGCGGCGGTGGCGGCTGATGTGGGCGTGACGGGAGAGACGCTGCGCAGTTGGGTGCGTCAAGGCCGACGAGCCGGCTGGCTACGATGCGGGCGGCGACCGGGGCCCGGAGACGGGCACCGAGGAGTTGGTGCGGCTGCGGACGATGGCGTCCCGCCGGGTGGTGCAGCCGATCAACGGACCGGAACTCGCAGGTCACGCCGGGCGCTTCGACCGGCTGGGGCACTCCCGGCGTCTGACCGGGTACTTTCGCGTGATGCGCTGACGGGGGAGATCGTCGCGAGTCAGGTACCGGAGGGCGGAGCGTGTGATCGCTTGCACCACCTCGCGGGACGCGACCTACGCTGACACTCGTCGCATGAAACCCGGTGTCCACTCCCCGGGATCAACCTCACCTGAGCATTGCTCCCGCAGGGCGGTCCACGTCATGCGTCGCCGATATGTGATCATGTTAACCACCCGCCACCACACGAACGACCGCAAGGTGTTGAGCGTGTGCTCGGCTGAAGAGGGACACGCCGTTTTCCTGCTTGATCCAACTTGAGCCTAGAGACCTCAAGAATCACAGGAGACGGCGTGTTTCCCGTATCAGGGCAGGTCAGGGCACCCACACATCCGGCGGGAGAGCCTCAAAAGCCCTGCTCAGCGGCGGGCGTGACCGGCAGCGGCGTGCTGCGCGCCCGCACGATTCGGCAGTACCGCTCCCCAGTGTCCTGCAGAGTCCACTCATAGCGGAGGCGAGCAGTCATGAGGTCGTCGGCCCGAGTATTGCCGTGCCAGTCGAAGTCCATGCCGATGGTGTACAGGTCGTCCTGAGCAGATACGACATGCAAGTTCTCGACGCTGTGTTGGCTCGTCCCCGTGGCCACAAGCTGGGACGATTCGCGCAGCCATTGGGCCAGCTCCCGTCTGTCGCGGACCTCCCTGAAGGCGAGTACGAGGTCGAGTTCCCCGTCGGGTGCAAGGATCTCATCGAATCCGTAGACACCATGCTCCGGCGCGTCAACCAGGTAGAGGAAGCGATGGACGACGGACAGCGCCCTGTTGGTCGGGTAGGCGTCGATGAACTCGCTGCCCTGGGTGCGCTCCGCCACTTTCATCGCCAGCCGGGTGAACAGAGGCTCGAAATCTACTGAACCGATCAGCTCGCCCTCGTACCTGATTTGCGCGCCCGTAGTTTCACCGGATGCATCGATGCGCTGGTACGTCGCCTGAGCATCCAGCTTCAGCCGGTCGGTGCCCAGTTCAGTGACCGTCACGCTGCTAACGTGGTGGGCGTGGCGCTCGGTGGGGCTATAGGAGTCGACACCATCGCGATAGGCGTCACGAGTTGTAATCGCGCGCCCGTCGGCGGCCTCGATCTCGAAACGGTCAGCGAAGATCTGTAGTTGGCGCTCTACCCGATCGACGAGGCACGACCGCTCGTGAAGTCGCTCGTATAGCTGAAACCAGCGATAGAACTGTGCCTTCGCCGCATGGGTGCGGCGCGACGAGCGGTAGAGATCCAAATTACTCACAAGGTCACTCCTGGGTGTCGATCTTGGGCGCGGTATGTTGGCTGGACCGCTACGCAGCGTAGCGTGGTCGAGCAGTAGTCACGGTAACTGGATAGGTGATCTCGCCGAGCGGTTTGGTCTTGGGCCTTGGTTCGTTGATCATCGGGGCTATGTCTGCTGCCGATCCGTTGCCCACCTATGAGGAACTGGCCTCGTTGCCCTCGATTCGTCAGCCATGACCAGGCGGCCGCTGCGGTAAGGGCCTGGGCGTAGACGGCGACTTCGTCGATCTGCCCCGGAAAGCCAACGGGACAGCCCGTAGGGATCCATATCTTCCCGATGACGGACCCCGCGCTGTCGTCGCGTATCCGGCGCCCGCCGTGTCCGTTGAAGAACGCGACGCAGCAGTAGCAGCAGCGCGGGTGTGCGAGCCTTGCCGTCCAGGATCGGCCCAGGTCAGACGGTGAAAATCCGGCTGGAATACGGACCCGACCCCTACACCCCCCGCCAACTCATGAACTCATGCCGGTCCCCCGCCGACAGCCGTTCGCTGAACGGGTTCACCTCGCCGGTCAGCACCGCCACGCAGAACGACGCCATGCCACCGTCGAACACACTCCAGCGGTTCATCCCGTAGGGCGTCTGCCTCCGAAAAACGGCCACCCGCCAGTCGTCGGGAGCGCCCGCGCGCAGCCAGAACGCGACATCGCCGCTCGCCGAGTCCGCGAAGGGCAGGAGTGGCGGCAGCGGGCCTCCCGGCAAGAGGGCGCCCAACTCTGCACGGTCCCGGTCCGAGAGGGAGGGATCTACCTTGTCCAGGAGATCCCCGTACGCCGAGCCGGGCACCGGTGGCGTGCCGATGGACAGGTACTCGTCGATCTCGCCGCCGCCGTACGACTCCACGAACTCGCGATAGTCGGCCGGGAACGCTAGGCGCGTCGTTCGCTTGGTCCTTTCCCAATCCACAGGGTCGCAGCCAGAGTCGGGCGGCGGCAGCAGCTCGCGCAGGCGGGCAACAGCGGGATGGGACATGCGAGGTTCCCTTCGCGTACCGGGGGAGGCCGCGCTCACGGCTGCCCTGACCAGCTACAAGAAGCTCAGGGCGGTGGCCACGGCCAGGCTTCGGCTCTGCCGGTCGTCGTGGTCCACGTGCGGGATCTTGAGGCCACGAGTAGCCCATGGCAGGCTCATGCCGCATGATCGATGAATTCGCGAAGAACAGCCTGCACGGGAGACTGCGGCGGGACCGCAAGGCGCTGCTCTGGAAACTCGACGGCCTGTCCGAGTACGACGCCCGCCGACCTTTGACAGTGACCGGGACCAACCTCCTCGGCCTGGTCAAACACGTGGCCAGCGTCGAGGCCAGGTACTTCGGCGAGGTCTTCGACCGGCCGTCCCCGGAACCGCTGCCCCGGTGGCAGGACCACGACGGCAGCGATCTATGGGTAGCTGAGGACGAGGCGCGCGATCAGATCATCGAGTCCTACCGGCGCACGTGGGAACACTCAGACGCGACGATCGACGAGCTTGCCCTCGACGCCCCCGGTCACGTGCCGTGGTGGCCGGAGCCTTATCCCAACACGAACCTGTTCGCCATCCTGGTCCACGTCCTCGGCGAGATCAACCGGCATGCCGGGCACGCCGACATCCTTCGTGAAGGCGTCGACGGCCGAACCGGGATGCGCCCCGAACACGAGATGCAGATCGATGAGGGCGCCCGCACCGCCTACCGCGCGAAGATCGAGCAGGCCGCCAGATCGGCCGCAACAGTCAAGGCATAGAAGGCTGTCCCACGTGACTTGATGTTCGAGCGGCATGATGCCCGCCGTGAGTGCTGATCTGTCGAAGCGTCTGGTTCCTGATGAACTCTGGGAGCTGGTTGCCCCGTTACTGCCGCCGTTCGCGGTTCGACCGCAAGGTGGCGGGACCGCTCCGCGTGACGAGCGGGCTGTGTTCACCGCAGTGGTGTACGTGCTGACCAGCGGCTGTGCCTGGCGGCATCTGCCGCCGACGTTCGGCACGTCCTCCGCCACCGCGCATCACCGCTTCAACGTATGGACCGAGGCCGGCCTGTGGCGTCGGCTACATCGGGCGGTGCTGGACGAACTCGGGGCCCGGGCGAGGTGGACTGGATCTCGGCGATCGTCGACGCGGCCTCCGTTCTCGCCGAAAGGGGGATCGCTGACCGGGCCAAACCCGGTCGACCGCGGCAAGAAGGGCAGCAAGCTGCGCGTACTGTCCGATGCCCAGGGCATCCCCCTCGCCGTCGCCGTGTCAGGTGCGAACATGCACGACAGCCTCGCCCTCAAGCCGCTCATCCTCGTTGGGTGACCCGGGGCCACCGGGCGAGCCTGACGATGGACTCGCCCGCTTCGAGGAGGATCGAGGCGTACTCCAGGCCTGCGGTGCCGCCCCTGCCGCCGGGGAGGGGAAGTCCGTGCGCAGGCGCCGGACCGCCGTTCAGCTGTCCGGGGACTCCGCCGTCCGGCGCGGGTAGGACCCGTCACCCACCTCGTCGGCCTCGAAGTCGGGCAGGTACTCCGGCACAGGCCCTCCCGTCGCCTCGTAGTAGTCGTTCAGGTCGCGATGGACGTGCCAGGCGATCCGCTGGATGGTTCCGATGCCGTACGACATCGAAGGGTCCTGGTCGGTGAGGATCGCCATCTGGTACAGCCTCTGTCCGGGTGCCTTGTCCCCGCAGGCGTGGTGGTGCGGCCCCTGGCCGGCCGGCAGGGGAACGGACCGCTCGCGGCTGGTGAAGATGCCCAGGCTGTGGACCCTCCAGGCCTCGGTAACACGCTGGAGCCATCCGTTCTTGACGTGGACGACGACTCCGGGGGGAGCGCCGAAGGGCGTGCCCCAGCGCTGTGCGGGCACCACCTCGTTCATCAGCCGGAGGCCGTAGGCCTGGTTCTTCGGCGAGAGCACCGTGTCGTTGACGGTGTACACGTCGAGTTGCTTCATCTCGTCGTGGGCGGTCACCTGAGTCAGGCCCCACTCACCGATGCCGGGGTTCAGAAACGTGTCGAACATGCCGCAGCGGCGCAGGGTGTACTGGAGGAATGGCATGCCCAGGCTGTCGTAGAGGTTGGCGGCGGCCGTGTTGTCCGACTCCGTGATCATGAGCCGGAGGTTGTACCTCTCCCACGGCGTCAGCGGGCGGCCTTCCTCTTGGGCCCTGAGCAGGGTGGCGGTCATGATGGTGACCTTCACGATGCTGGCCGAGTCGTAGTGCGCGTCGGGCCGAAAAGCGCATCTCAGGCCGGTCCCGGAGTCCCAGACGGCGAAGGACAGGGTGGATTTGCGTCCCTGGACGGCGCGAGCGATGTCCCGGTTGAGGCGGTTGGCCAGTTTCGGGTGCTCGCGTGCCGTGCAGTATCGGAGAACGTGCTTATCGGGAGGGGCTGCGTGGGTTGGTGTGGCGAGCAGCGCGGCTACGGTCGCCAGCAGCGCCGTGGCGGTGCGGGTGAGGCGGGGGGGCGGCATGCCAGTTCATCCTTCGTGGACGCGGGCGCCTCGGCCGCCGAGCGGGCCAGGGCGTGGAAGTGGCTGTCGGAGGGCGTCGGTGCGGCCCCTGAGAGACCCGCCCTTGCGGACCTTGGGTTTGGCCCGGGTCCGGAAAGGGCGGCTGGGTCCGTGGTGCGTCACTTGCCCCCGGTGGCCACTTCACGCCGGTCGGGGCCGAGGGCGAGTGAGTAGGGGGCCCACAGTCGGTTGCCAATCGTGGTCTGGGAGCCCGTGTAGGCATCGACCCGGAAGACCCGGCTCTGGTTGAAGTCCACGATGAAGACGTCGCAGGCCCGGGTGACGGCTACGCCGGTGGGGAACTGCAGGCCGGCGCCCACGGTGCTCTGGGGGCCGCCGTTGGGGGCGACTTTGTGCACCGTACCGTTGTAGGGGTCCGCCACGATCAGGCTGCCGTCCCTGCAAAGGGCCAGTCCCGCGGGATCGGCCAGTCCGTCGACCGGCACGGTCGTGAACTGTCCCCCGTGCGGCGGCACCTTGATGACGCGGTTGTTGTAGGGGTCGTTGACGAACAGCGATCCGTCGGGGGCCGGTGCGATCGCGGTGGGGCTGGTGATCCCCTGGTCGATCACCGTGGTCTGCATGCCGCCGGGGGCGACCTTGACGACGCGCTGATGACCGGTGTCGGCAATGTAGACGTTTCCGTCGTGGTCGACCGCGACCCCGTAGGGGGAGTCGAGGCCCGTGCCGACAGTGGTGCTGGAGCCCCCGTACCTCTTCACCACGCGGTCGTGGCGAGTGTCGGCAATGTAGAGCGTGCCGTGCCGGTCGACCGCCACTCCGTAGGGCAAATCCAGTCCACGACCAGCCACCGTGCGCTGCCTGTCCCCGACCGGGCGGACCTTCACCACTCGGTCGTTAAACGTGTCGGCGATGTAGACAGCGGGGTTGCGTCCGTCGCCCTCCGCGACCGGACCGGCCACCGCGTGTGGAGCGGCCACCAGCCCCATGGCCAGGGACGCTCCGGCAAGCCCGCGGACCAGATGCCCGGACCGGCGCCGGAGAGCCCGACATCGTAGGCGCCGGCTTGTGGAGTCTCGGGAGGACATCATGCGCTACCTGCCTTGGTGTGCGACGGACGACGGTTCCCGGTGCAGGGCGATCCCCGTGCCGGTCGTGAACGGACAATCGCGGAGAGACCTCTGCACACAAGCAGACCGAGTTGCGTCGCGCACCGCACCCGGCATTGCTCTGGGCGGGTGAGACCGCGGCGGCGAACGGTGTTCCTGCGCGGGTCCGTCAAGACCGTCCGGGCCTCACGCGGCGTTACCGACTTCGGCTCGCGAATCGCCCCGCCTAACCCTCGGGCTCCGAACGCGCCAAGACGGCACGACGTCAGCCGGACGCCCCCACCCGATTTTCACTCCGACGGGGTGAGCCCGAAAGGGCTTCGGATTACTAACCCAAACGAGATCGGTCGGAGCAGCCATCCTGGCTGCTCCGACCGATGCTGGGTTCGCTTCGCGGGCAGGTCTGGCACTTCTTCTGTTCAGGACGTGCAGGCGTGGGTTCAATCTGGGGTGACCTCTTTGGCTTCGCCGAGCTCAGCACGTCGCCGCAACGTCGCCTGGCGGCGGCTGCGCGCGTTCGGTGACGTGGACGTGCTCGTGGACCTGGACGACGACGGGCTGCTGATCGAGACAGGCGTGTTCCGGCGGATCGCCGACCTGTACGAGGCGGACACTCGTCTGGGCATCGTCAGTTTCCGAATCGCGGATGAGACCGGCACGACCCAGCGGCGTCACGTGCCCCGCCTGCGAGCCAAGGACCCGATGCGGCGAAGCCTGGTGACGACGTTCCTGGGCGGCGGGCAGGCGCTGTCGATGCCGATGCTGGAGCAGACCGGCGGCTGGCCGGCCGCGTTCTTCTTCACACACGAGGAGACCTCGTTCTCCATCCGGCGGATGGCCGCATACCCGCCGAGCGGGTCACCGGCAAGGCCCCGGCGAGTGCCTGGATCGTCCGGTTTGATCATGTGATGCCGTAGGGGGCGGGGACGCGGGGCGCACGGTGTGGTCTCGTCGTCCGGCCGCCGAGCCTGGGCTGGGGCCCTACGCGGGGACCGGGCACTTCGTGCACAGCACGTGGGAGTCGAGCGAACTGCCCGCCGACTGGCCCCGCAGGCTGAACCGCGCCCGCGCGGTCGTCGTACCGGCCCGCTTCGAAGTTGACGTGTGCCGCCCCAACGGCGTGACCGTTCCCCTCGGAGTGATCCCGAGGGTGTCGACCCCGAGCTGTACCCGTGGACCGGCCGCCCGGTCGGCGAGGGCGTGACGACTTCGATTGTGGGCGCGGTGCTGCCGCGAGCACGTCTCCGAGGCGATCGCCCCCTGGCAACCGGCCTTCGAGGGATACCCGGAGGCGCGACGCGTCACCAGGTCACGCTTCCAGACCGCCCGGGCGTACGGCCTGACCGTCAGTGACCCTCGGATCGGGCCGGTCGACGGTCAGGAGGTGATCCGCGGCGTCCTGCACCGGTACGAACAGGCCGGCGTCCTCCTCGCCCTGGGCAGCGAAGGGTTCGGCTCCCCCTCGTCGAGGGCATGGCCAAGGGCCTGCCCGCCCGCCATGAGGTCCGCGGCGCGTACGCACTGAAGACCTGGCGCCTCCTGCGGAAGCCGCGATGCGGCACCACCCGCGTCACCCACGTCGTTCGAGTAGTCCTCGCCCTGGCTCCGACCTGATCGAACTGAGGTCGGAGAGGGCTCACCCTCGCTTGGCGAGGTGCCTTGCTTCGTGGGACTGATGCTGGCGCAGGAACTCCCGTCATTCCAGGTCGGCGGGTGTCTCTGCTCATTCCTTCGTTCCAGGGCCGACCGTCGCACGGTGGGTGCAGGGTCAGATCCTCCTGTGTTTCTTATGGCTTTCCTGTGCCTTGTGGTCTCTCTGTTGCCTGGGACGGCCGTCCATACGTACGTTCCGGATGACGCCGGCGGCCAAGTACGGCGTGAACGAACCGAAGGGCGACCGAGCGGGGGCTCTCGGCCGCGTGACCGGCCTTCCTGCCACGCGGTCGAGGCGGCCGGCCAGTCCATGCTCCACCTACCGGTGAGGTAACTTCCGATGTATCGAATCCGTGCTGCCGTTCTGTGTCTCCTGTTCTCTTCTTCGGCTGCCGCCTGCACGGCGGGAGCCGATTCACAAGGAGTGGATCAGGCAGACGGATCGGAAACCACCTACCAAATCGAAGTCTGGGCTGACAACTGGATGGCGGTCCATGTCGATGGTTCACCGGTCGGAGAGGACTCGGTGCCGATCACGACCGAACGCTCCTTCAATTCCGAGACGTTCACGTTCACGGCCACGGCTCCGTTCACGGTCGCGATCGAGGCGAAGGACTACAAGGAGACGGATTCGGGACTCGAGTACATCGGTACGGGAAAGCAGCAGATGGGCGACGGCGGCCTGATCGCACAGATCACGAACACCGAGAACGGGGAAGTCGTCGCAGTGACGGACTCCTCCTGGTCCGCCCTGGTCGTGCAACGCGCCCCGCTCAACACCGCGTGCGAGCAGAGCAACGACCCCACCACGTGCGAGTCCGAGACCCTCGACACGCCGGAGAACTGGACGAGTGCCGACTTCGACAGCGCACCGTGGGCGTCGGCAACGGAGTGGACTGCCGACGAGGTCGGGCCGAAAGAGGGATACGCCGACGTCGACTGGGACGCCGGCGCCAAGCTGATCTGGGGTTCCGACCTCAAGGTGGACAACACAATCCTCTTCCGCAAGGAAGTCGGCGAGTGACGTGCCTCCGGCGTGCCCAGGGCTGTTCCAAAGCCCCCTCGCCGCCACACAAGCTCTCGCCGAATTCCACCGCCGCTTCCCGTTGCAGACGCCCCTACGAGGCACCAGTCGCATACGGCTCAGCACGACCATCACCGCCACATCAAGTCGATCGCCGAGCCCGAGCGGCTCGCGGCCGTCGCGCCGGACGACCGTAGTGGTGCGCCGCTTCGGCTTCTTGGTGGTGGCGCCGTTGTTCTTCCCACGGCTGTCTGCGTCGGCCGGCTGAGGAATTTGGTTGCGGCAGATTGTGCGGATGCGGTGACACTCCGGCATGAGTAGAGATGCCGAGGTCATCGTGCTTGCCCGTTGGTCGGACGAGGTCATGGAGCCGCTGACTCAGGACGACCCGGAACGCACGTGGCGAGGCCGCTTCGTCCCAATCGCGGGACACTGGGGCTATGAGTTCGGGTGGGCCCTGGAGTTCGAGAAGATGCGCGCCCGCAAGGACCTGCTCAAGCACCTGGAGTCGCTGCCGTGGCCGCATCCGCACACGGTGCAAGTGCTGCTTCGCGACCAGGACGACGACTGCTTCGGGCTGTGGATGTTCCAGGAGGACCGGCTGGTGGAAGTCACCATCCCGCGCACCGAGCGTTTCCACCAGCTGGCACCGCCCAAAAAAGACTTCGAACCCGACCCGGGCGTGCTGCTGCGCACCGACCAGGACACAGCCCTGCCCGACCAGACCCCGGCAGCACTCCGCGATGCCCGCCCACCCTGGTAGACCCCGAGCCGGACCCACTACGAGGCTTCGGGCTGCCACGGAGTGCGACAATCTGCCCGTGTCTGAGGAGCTGTCGCGCTGGTATCGAGGCCGCCTTGTCGTGGGGCCGTTCAAGTCGTTCGAGGTTGGTGAAGTGGACGGTCTCGAACGGGAGATTGGACTGCCGCTGCCGCCCGCCTATCGATCGTTCCTGGAGGCGGCGGGCGGGGAGAGCCTCACATACTCGGTCCGATTGCCGGCTTGCGCCCCGGAGCCGTTCCAGAGTTTCGACGACCTGCATCAGCTCGGCCGTGACGACGACGGCGAATACGGCTGGGGCACCCTGCTGGGCGAGTACCGACGCAGCCGTGATGGGTGGCTCGCCCAGGAGGTCTCACTGGTCGGCCTTCTCCCGATCGCCCGCAACGGCGGCAGTGACACCCTCTTCCTCGACCTGAACCCGGCCACCCATGGCCAGCTCCATGCCTTCGTGCACGGCGTCCCTCACCCGGGATACCTGCCGAAGGGGGTCTTCACCAGAGTCGCTCACGACTTCGACGCCTACCTCGACAACCTCGTCGTCGATCCGGACCTCGCCGAAGACACCTGGGCCGATGTCGTCGACAGCGACTCCACCGACCCTTGGCGGCGGACTGTCGAGGAATGGCTCGACAAGGAACTGCCGGGCTGGCGTGCTGAGCCCTGGGCGGCGGCCTGATTGCCAGGGCCCCTCCCCACTCGGGCCGGCAGGCCGAGAAAGGCGTGCTCGCAGCGCCGTCCCGGCCTCGCGACCTGGCGCCGAGTACGCGGCCGCACCGGCCCGGAACTTCGCCCGCAAGCCAAAGAGAAATAGACCACGTGCAGGCAGCGGCGCTGCCAGTGGCCGCGCTCACCGCATGGCAGGCCCTGGTGGACACGGCTGACGTCCAGCCCGGCCAGCGGGTGCTCGTCCACGCCGCCGCTGGCGGAGTGGGCCACCTCGCTGTGCAGATCGCCAAGCCCCTCGGGGCGCATGTCATCGGCACCGCCAGGGCGGCCAAACTCGCGCCCGGCGACGGCGACGTGTTCGTGGAGAAGTCCGCGCCGAGCGCCTTCTTCCCGGGCCGCTGCTCGCTCCCCGAACTCCTCGAGGAGAACAACATCGACAGCGTTCTGATCACCGGCACGGTCACCCAGGTGTGCTGCGAGTCCTCGGCCCGCGACGCCTTCACCCGCGGCTACCGGATCGTCATGGTCGCCGACGCCAACGCAACCGGCCGCGACCAGGACCACAACGCCACCCTCGCCACCATCTACCGCAGCTTCGGCGATGTGCGGTCCACGGCGGAGGTACTGACATTGATCAAGGCAACGCAGCCCTGAACGGGTCCGCCAACTCCCTCGGTGACGGACTCGGGGAACCCTCGCCTGCCTGAGACCCGCTCCTCCCTCGTCGCATCTGGTCAGGAGCTAGCTGATCATCCCGCTGACACGGCATCAGTGCCCGCGGCAGGGTGCGGTGATCGGCTCTGCGCGAGGGAGGGGGCTTCCCTGGAAGCGCGGGTGTGGAACGGACTGGTCGGCGTCGCGAAGGAGACGCACACCGCCTCGCTGGGCGAGGAAGTCGTGCCGCGCCCGCTCATGGTGCCGCCTGTGCGCGGCGAGCTGGTCGGGCTGATCTGGGTCCGCCCGCTCAACGTCGGCAAGGACGCGCTCGCCGGGATCGCCGAACCCGCGAACATCGCCGCGGCGCCCCGGTGCGGATGAGGTCGTCCTCGCTTGGGAGCTGCCGATCGTCGGCCCGGCCCCGTGCCTTAACATGGTGCTCGCCACCCCGGATGGGCACGTCCCGCACCGGTTCCCCCACACCGAGCAGCTTCTGTCCCGCAGCCCCGAGGACCGGGCGTCGTTCGCCCCCGGCTGGAGGGCGGCCCCCGCCCCGCAGCCCGGTGGCGAACTGGTCCCGCCGATCCAGGCCGCGGTGAACTTCTCCTTCACTCCCATCGAGCTGGACCACCCCGACCCGTTCGGCGTCACCGTCGTGCTGATGGAAGAGGACGGCTACCGCATCAGCCTGACCGAAGCGTTCGCCCGCTGAGCCCGCGTAGACGAGAGGACCGAAGCCGTGGCCCGCAGTCTTGACGACGATGCGTCCCGCCGGATCAGCGACGCCGATGAACACCTGGGTGCCGAACAGCGGCAGGCCGAAGCCGATGAACACTCCTCGCTGCGTGAGCTGCGGCACAGCGTGAAGCAGACGGAGCGGGTACTGCTCATTCTCGCGGCCCACGTAACGCAGCCGAAGAAGACCACCACGGGCCCCACCTCCCCACAAGCGCGGCGAGCCGCGTGACTCACCCTCAACGCGCGTCGTCCGCTGAAGGGCGCCGCCACCACGTCATCAACGCACCCTCCCTCGCGGTTTCAGCGCCACCGGCGGGAGTTCTGGAGCGGACAACCGATCCCCACCGTAGCTCTCCACGTGACCGAATCGGGTGCTACTCATCCAGTCCTCCCTGGCCTGTGCGATATCCTCATGGGACCTCCCGATGAAGTTCCACCACATCACGATCTCCTCCTCGAACGGCTCGCCGCCCAGGAGCATCAGAGCCGCGTCCGACTCGGCGCGCAGCGGAAGTTCGCGGCGTCCGCAGCCCAGGTACAGCATCGAGCCGGGCAGCACAGGCACTCCGTCGACGTGTGCTTCGCCGGACATGGAGAGGACGGCGTACTCGAAGTCGGGCTCAAGGGGGACGCTGGTCTCGGTGCCACGGGCGAGGGACAGGTCCGCGCCGACGATCGGGGAGTACGTCGTACCGGGAGATGTGATGCCGTCGAGTTCGCCGAGGATGAGTGTCGCGGTGAGACCGGAGGCGGTGACGTGGGGCAGTTCGGGGTGGTGCTCGAAGTGGGGCTCTACACGGCGATGGGAGTCGGGTAGCGCCACCCACAGTTGGGCTCCGTGCAGGAATCGGGCGTGCGGCCGGGGGCTCTCCTCGGAGTGGCTGATCGCGCTGCCGGAGGTCATCAGCCCGAGCTCGCGGGGGCGGATGGTCTGGAGGCTGCCGACGCTGTCGCGGTGCAGCACCTCTCCCTCGTGAAGCCAGCTCACCGTCTGGAGTCCCATGTGCGGGTGGGGCGGGACCTGCATGCCGGGTTCGTCGGCGATGTCGTCGGGGCCGTAGTGGTCCACGAAGCACCAAGCGCCGATCATCCGGCGGCCCAGGTTGGGGAGCAGTCGGCGGACCTCGGTGGATTCGCCGAGCGGGACACGGCGGGGGGCCAGGAGCTCTCGCACCGGCTCGGCGACGACGAAGCCGCGGCCGCCGCAGGGTGACATGGCGGCCTGACGATCTAGGTTGCTCATGGGGACCAACCTAGACCCGCGTGCCACAGGTGACGCCAAGGCGGAATTTTCACCTGGTTCAGCGGGTTGCCAGGGCGTGCACTACTACGAGTTCGGGACACCGTCGGACCGCTGGGACCGCGCCCAGATGTTCTTCGAAGCGAAGGAGTACCTCACCGCGGCCCGCATTCTCGGCGGGCTGGTGGACGAGGCGCCCTTGCACACCGCTGCGCGGCTGCTGCTGGCGCGGGCGTACTACCACTCGGCGCAGCTCGCGAAAGCCGAGAAGGAACTGCGGGCGATCCTGGAGCAGGATCCGGTGGAGCACTACGCCAGGCTGATGCTGGGCCGCGCCCTGGAGCGGCAGGGACGGGCTGGTGAAGCTGCAGCGCATCTGCGGCTGGCGGCTGCCATGTCCGGGGAGGCCTCCGGCCCAGCGGCGCCGGGCGCGGATCAGTAGCGGTCCGCGCGACCGCCCGGCTCGCAGATCTCGAACACCGCTTCCCCGGCTTCCATGTCCCAGCCGGCCGCGGGCCGCACCGGGGCTCCCACCCACACGAGATGCGGGTCGACTCCGATGACCCGGCAGCGGAACATGAAGCCCTCGGGGAAGCGGATCAGGGACTCGTTGCGCGCCACAGCGGTGTTGCGGTGGACGACGCTGGTGCGGACGACGGTGCCGAGTCCCTCGCTCTGCTCGGCGTCCAGGTCGCTTGAGGCGCAGACCGGACAGAGCAGACGCCGGAACGAGGCGGTGCCGCACCAGCGGCATCGCTGGTAGGTGAGTGCGGGCTCCTGGCGCACCGCCGTCGCTGTGCCGGATTCTTGCTTCAACACGTCTCGACTCCCTGCCGTCGGCCGGAATGTGCACCGTCGTCGCATCGGCGCGTGGGCACCGTATGGCACTGAGTGCCGCAGAGTAAAGATACCGAGTGCCTGTTTTTCCGAGCGGACTATCAAAAGCGCTGGTCAGCGGCCATCCAGCGCCTCTTCCATTCTCTGCACCACCCGCCACATCGGAGTGCCCCGACGGGTGACCAGCACAAGCACGTCCCCTTCGCCACGGCTCTCGGCGATGCCATCCCGAGCACCTTCCACACGGCCCTCCCCCCAAACGTCCATCACGAGGCGCAGCGCGTGGTCCATGGCGGTCTCGGCATCCTCCTCTCCCCCCGAACGCAACCAGGACCGCAGCGCGTTGTTGTGCGCGGCGACCACCGCGGCGGCGATCACATCGGCCCGCAGCGCACCATCCGCGGACTCCGCGCAGCGGCGGCGCAGATAACCGGCCATCGTGCGCTCATAGCGGCGGACCACGGAGAGTTCGTAGGTCCTCAGCCCGGGCACTTCCTTGGTGAGCCGGTAGCGCTGCACGGAGAACTCGGGGTCGGCCGCGTACATCCGCAGCACCAGCCTGGCCGCGTCACAGACCCTGGCCACGGGATCGCCCTCGTCCCCGGCCGCGGTGAGGAACGCGGTCACATCGGCAAGACAGCGCTCGTGGTCCGGGAAGACCGCGTCCTCCTTGGAGGGGAAGTAGCGGAAGAACGAGCGCCGCCCGACTCCGGCGCGAGCCACGATGTCGTCGACCGTGGTCTGCTCGTACCCGCGCTCCATGAACAGTTGGAACGCCGCTTCGGCCAGCGCGTCCCGCATGGGGACCTTGCCTTGCGGACCCGTGGCCGGGGCCGGGTTTCCGGCGGTTCCACCGCCTCTTTTGCGCACCTCGGTCATGCGGGGAACCTAACATCGGATCGCCATTTTGGCACTGAGTACCTTTACTGCGGGAACTGAGTGCCATAGGCTCGCCCCCGGCGACCATGCGCCACCAGCGGAACCAGTCAGCCATTCAGTAGGAGAGCCGGCGTGAGCTTGAGGATCGTTGTCTGTGTGAAGTACGTGCCCGATGCCACTGGCGACCGGCACTTCGCGGATGATCTGACCGTTGACCGTGATGATGTGGACGGCCTGCTGTCGGAGTTGGACGAGTACGCGGTCGAGCAGGCGTTGCAGATCACGGAGGGTGTGGACGGTGCGGAGATCACCGTGCTGACCGTGGGTCCTGAGGATGCGAAGGACGCGTTGCGCAAGGCGTTGTCGATGGGTGCGGACAAGGCCGTTCATGTCGAGGATGACGATCTGCACGGCAGTGATGTGATGGGTACGTCGCTGGTGCTGGCGAAGGCGGTCGAGGAGACCGGGTTCGATCTGGTGGTGTGTGGGATGGCGTCGACGGACGGGACGATGGGTGTGTTGCCGGCGGTTCTGGCGGAGCGTCTGGGTGTGCCGCAGGTGACGTTGCTGTCGGAGGTGTCCGTCGAGGGTGGTGTGGTGACGGGTCGTCGTGATGGTGACGCGGCGTCGGAGCGGTTGGAGGCGTCGCTTCCTGCGGTGGTGTCGGTGACGGATCAGTCGGGTGAGGCGCGGTATCCGTCGTTCAAGGGGATCATGGCGGCGAAGAAGAAGCCGGTTCGGTCGTTGGATCTGTCGGATCTGGGTCTGGAGGCCGGGCAGGTGGGTCTGGAGGGTGCGTGGACCGTGGTGGATTCCGCGGCTGAGCGTCCGGCTCGTAGTGCGGGCACGATCGTGAAGGACGAGGGCGAGGGTGGTAGGCGGCTCGCTGAGTTCCTCGCGGGTCAGAAGTTCATCTGAGGGCTGCTGCCCGTCGGGGTCGTTGGTTCGGCCCTTGTTCCGTTGCGTTCGCGCATTCGTCGCATAGCAGGAGAGAAGACGTCCCATGGCTGAAGTTCTCGTCTACGTCGATCACGTGGATGGTGCCGTCCGCAAGCCGACGCTGGAGTTGTTGACGCTGGCTCGCCGGATTGGTGAGCCGGTTGCGCTTGCGTTGGGTTCCGGTGCGGGGGAGACCGTGTCGGTGCTGGCCGAGCATGGTGCGGTTCGGGTGTTGACCGCGGATGCGCCGGAGTTCGGTGCGTATCTGGTGGTGCCGAAGGTGGATGCGTTGCAGGCCGCTGTGGAGGCGGTGTCGCCGGTGGCGGTGTTGGTGCCGTCGTCGGCGGAGGGTAAGGAGGTCGCGGCGCGGCTGGCGGTGCGGATCGGTTCGGGTCTGATCACCGATGCGGTGGATCTGGAGGCGGGTGAGTCGGGTCCGGTGGCCACGCAGTCGGCGTTCGCGGCGTCGTTCACGACGAAGTCGCGTGTGTCGCGGGGTGTTCCGGTGATCACGGTGAAGCCGAATTCGGCTGCGGTGGAGCCGGCTGCGGCCGCGGGTGCGGTCGAGGTGCTCGAGGTGGTCTTCGGTGAGCAGGCGACGGGTACGAAGGTGGTGTCGCGTACGGCGCGGGAGTCGACCGGGCGTCCGGAGCTGACCGAGGCCGCGATCGTGGTGTCCGGTGGGCGTGGTGTCAATGGTGCGGAGAACTTCGCGGTGATCGAGGCGCTGGCGGACTCGCTGGGTGCCGCGGTGGGTGCCTCGCGTGCCGCGGTCGACGCGGGGTGGTACCCGCACTCCAACCAGGTCGGTCAGACGGGTAAGAGTGTGTCGCCGCAGTTGTACATCGCCTCGGGTATCTCCGGCGCGATCCAGCACCGGGCGGGTATGCAGACCTCGAAGACCATCGTGGCGGTGAACAAGGACGCCGAGGCCCCGATCTTCGACCTGGTCGACTACGGCGTCGTCGGCGACCTCTTCGACGTCGTCCCCCAGCTCACCGAGGAGATCAACACCCGCAAGGGCTGATCACGCCGTCATGGGGCGGACGGAGTCCGGGACGGTTCGACCGGTCCCGATCCGTCCGCCCCGGCGTTTCCGGCGCCGTGGTCGCCGCTGTCCTGGGCGAGGAACTCCACCACCGCCATGGCCAGCAGCAACACCAGCGCGATGGCGATGACCACCCATCCTGTGGGATAGCTCCACAGAATGAACACCAGCAGCGCCAGCGCCACCAGTACCCAGGTGATCCAGGACCGGTAGCGCCGCACGAACGGACCGACCGGTCCGGTACGCATGCCCCAGTTGTCGGCGGTCGAACGTACCGCCGCGATGCCCGAGACCCACAGCTGGCGTACGAGGGTGGCGTAGCGGCCGGGACCGCTCAGCCAGGCTGCGAGCGCCACCACCACACCCAGCGCGACGGTCACCCGGACCATGGTGCGCAGATAGCGCGTCAGGGTGTCGTAGATCGTCCCGGCCGCGGGCTGCGAGACGCTGTCGGGCAGTGCGTTGAGATAGACCACGCGGAACACGGTGAGCGCGACGCCGAGAACCACCGCCGCGAAAGCGAGACCCAGCGCGCCCGCCACCAGCGCACGGCGCCGGTGCCTGGACAGCAGCACACCTCCGATGACCAACAGCACCGCGATGACCGGAAGCCAGACACCGGCGATCTGGAGCAGCCGGAAGTAGGTCTTCACCCGGCCGATGTCATCGGAACGGAGCACGGTGAAGTCGGTGTGCACCTCGGGGATCTTCGAGGCGATCGTCAGGCCGTCGTCCACGAGGCGCTGTTTGACCCTGTCGATGACCGGCCCCAGGTCGACGGTGACCGAGTTGTTGTGGATTGTCAGGGTGCTGTCCGAGCTGCCGGTGAGGGCCTTGACCAGAGCCGTGTGGGCGTCGCGGTTTGCGTCGACCCAGATCGTCCTGAAGGTGCCTGAGGCGAGGATCTCCTGGGTCTTGTCCTGGACGAAGCTGCGGACGGCGCCTTCCAGGGATTTGCCGACCCGGCCGATGAGGTTGTCCAGCAGGGGCCGGTCCGCCGGGACGGCTTCCTCCAGCAGGGCGCTCAGATCGATGTGCTCCATCACCACGTTGGTGATGCGGGTCGCCGCCGCTTGCTGGACGTCCGCGTCGGAGGCGAGCGGAGCGACGGTGGCCACGTAGCGGTCGGTGTCACCGATCTCGTCCGCCGTCCATGCGGCGACAACGCCGAACGGTGCGAGCACACAGCCGAGCACGATGAGCAGCGCGGCGAAGAAGGACCTCACGCGGTGCCGGGGAGTCCGCTTCAGCTGCTGGGACTCGAGAACCGCCACGCGCTCACGGAGGCTGTCGAGCGAGTCCGGCTCCGCGGGGCCGGGTTGCGGCTCTCCGCTGTGCGGCTCTCCGCTTCCTGGAACTCCGTTGTCCGGCACGGCAGGACCTCCCGGTACGAATGGGTGGTCTCAGCAGAACCCGGTGCGGGTGTGTGCGCGAGCGCTGCGGTCCATCCGGGTGGGGCGGCCACCCCTGCGCCCGGCGTCCTTCGCGCCGGCGATCCGGTGAGTTCAGCCCCGGTACGTCTCAAGGAGCCTCAGCCAGACCTCGCTGATGGTCGGGTAGGACGGAACGGCGTGCCACAGCCGGTCGATCGGCACCTCCCCCACGACGGCGATCGTCGCCGAGTGCAGCAGTTCGCCCACACCGGGTCCGACGAAGGTGGCGCCGAGCAGGATCTCCCGGTCCAGGTCGACGACCATACGGGCGCGGCCGCGGTAGTCGTCCAGGAAGAGCCCCGCACCGGCGACCGAGCCGAGGTCGAAGTCGACCCCTCTCACCCGGCGGCCGGACGCCTCGGCTTGAGCGAGCGTCGGTCCGACGGATGCCGCCTCGGGGTCGGTGAAGACGACCTGCGGTACGGCGTCGTGGTCGGCGGTCGCCGAGTGCGCGCCCCAGCGGTCGGTTTCGAGCAGCGGTACATGCTGAGCCCGAGCACCGATCGCTGCTCCGGCGATGCGTCCCTGGTACTTCCCCTGATGGGTCAGCAGCGCACGGTGGTTGACATCACCGACGCCGTAGAGCCAGTCGGTGCCCTCGACCCGGCAGGTGTCGTCCACCCGCAGCCAGGAGCCGGGATCGATGCCGACCGTGTCCAGGCCGATGTCCGCGGTGCGGGGAGCGCGCCCGGTCGCGAAGAGGACCTCGTCGGCGTCGATCAGTTCGCCGCCTTCGAGTACGACGGTGACCGGTCCGTCCCCTCCGTCACGCCGGACGGCGGCCACGGACACCCCGGTACGTACAGTGGCACCGGCGTCGCTGAGCGCCTTCACGATGTAGTCGCTGACGAACGGCTCCATGCGGGGCAGCACGCCGTCGCCCCGCACCAGCAGGGTGACCTGGGAGCCGAGTGCCTGCCACGCGGTGGCCATCTCCGTGCCGACCACTCCCCCGCCGACCACCACCAGGCGCCCCGGGGCGGCTTTGGCGCTGGTGGCCTCGCGGCTGGTCCATGCCCTGGCGCCGGCTACCCCGGGCAGATCGGGCAGCACCGCCCTGGTGCCCGTGCTGATGGCGACGGCGTGCCGGGCGGTGAGCACATGGTGCTCGCCCTCGGGTCCTGTGACGACGACCTGCCGGGGGCCGTGCAGCCTGCCGTGGCCGCGGTAGAGGCGGGCTCCGATCGAGTCGAGCCAGGCCACCTGGCCGTCGTCCTTCCAGTGAGAGGTGTAGTGGTCGCGGTGGGCCAGTACCGCCGCGGTGTCCAGCGGGCCCTTGACCGTCTCGCGCGCTCCCGGGACGCGCCTGGCGTCGGCGTGGGTGATCGCGGGCCTCAGCAGTGCCTTGCTCGGCATGCACGCCCAGTACGAGCACTCGCCCCCGAGCAGCTCACTCTCCACCACCGCCGTACTCAGCCCCGCGGCCCTGGTCCGCTCCGCCACGTTCTCACCCGTGGGCCCCCCGCCCAGCACCACCACGTCGTACTCCACGGCTTCCGGCATAGACACCTTCCATGGGTTCCGGGGGGTCCATCAGGGCCTGTTGGAGTCCCGGTCAGGGGCTCATGACCCGCAACTCTACGTGTGGTCTGCGGGACGTGCGTGCGACGCGGGCGGCCCCGGCGTGGTGGCGCCATCACCCGTCGCGGCCTTCCTCCAGACACTTCCGCGTCGCTGGTGCCCCGGCGCCCGGTGTTCCGGGTTGGACGGTGGGCGCCGGGGTTGTCAGGGGCTGCTGGTCACGCTCGGGGTCCGGGTCGGTGGCCGTGGTTGGGCCTGCCATGGCCGGGCTTCCCATAACCGGGCTTGCCGTGGCCGGGCTTGCCGTAGTGCGGGGGCTTGGGTTTGTCGTTGACGGTGGTGGTGTTGGTGGCGGTGCTGGTGGCGGTGGTGCCGCCGCCGGTGACGGTGGCGGTGTTGGTGACCTGCTTCGGCGCGTTGGTGGCGATCTGGACGGTGAGGGTCAGGGCCGGGTAGCTGGCGCCGGGGGCGAGGGCGTCGTCTCGGGTGCAGGACAAGGGGGTCAGCGTGCAGGTCCAACCGGTGCCGGAGAGGCTGATCGGGGTCAGACCGGTGGGGAGGGTGTCGGTGAGGGTGACCGTGGAACCGTCGGTGGGCAGGTCGCCGGTGTTGGTGACGGTCAGGGTGTAGGTGCCCTGCCCGCCCCGCACGAACTTCCCGCCGGTGGTGAGCTTGGTCAGCCGCAGTGCTGCGGGCTCCTGCACCACCGCGATCGCCACCCCGGTCGGGCTGTCGCCGACGGGGACGGTGTCGGCGACGGTGTTGTCGGAGGTCTGGATCACCGACACCGTGCCGTCGAAGGCATTGGTGACGTAGACGTAGGCGCCGTTGGGGGTGACCGCCACCCCGAACGGCGCGCTGCCGACGGTGACAGTGTCGGCGACGGTGTTGTCAGAGGTCTGGATCACCGACACCGTGCCGTCACCTGAATTGGCAACGTAGACGTAGGCACCGTTGGGGGTGACCGCCAGCCCGAACGGCCCGCTGCCGACGGTGACAGTGTCGGCGACGGTGTTGTCAGAGGTCTGGATCACCGACACCGTGCCGTCATTTGAATTGGCGACGTAGACGTAGGCACCGTTGGGGGTGACCGCCACCCCGAACGGCCCGCTGCCGACGGTGACAGTGTCGGCGACGGTGTTGTCAGAGGTCTGGATCACCGACACCGTGCCGTCATTTGAATTGGCGACGTAGACGTAGGCACCGTTGGGGGTGACCGCCACGCCGTTGGGGTTGGTGCCGACGGTGACGGTGTCGGCGACGGTGTTGTCGGAGGTCTGGATCACCGACACCGTGTTGACGCTGTTGTTGGTGACATAGACGTGAGCGCCATCCGGGGTGACCGCCACATCCTGCGGGCCGTCGCCGACGGGGATGGTGGCGACGACCGCGTCGGTGGCCGTATTGATCACCGACACCGTGTCGTCGCCGTTGTTGGCGACGTAGGCGTAGGCGCCGTCCGGGGTGACCGCCACATCCTGCGGGTCGTCGCCGACGGGGATGGTGGCGACGACCGTGTCGGTGGCCGTATTGATCACCGACACCGTGTCGTCGTCGGCGTTGGCGACGTAGGCGTAGGTGCCGGGCGGGACGGCGTGCGCGGGCTGCGCGGACATGACGGGCAGGGCCAGACCGGCCAGCAGGACGATCCCTGCCACCAGAGCACGGACACCGGCCCACCGCCACCACGGCAGCGACCGCTCCGGTGGGTGAGCAGCGGTACCGCCGGGCTCCTCAAGATGTGGGACATGACCTGAAGTCATATATTCCTCCGCAATAGGTGTTCGGAGACGATGCCCGGGCACGGCTCCCGCCTACTGGGACCTGGTACGGCACTTACCTCGGTGCCTGCGGGCACCTGACCGGTGAGACGTTTCCGGCATCGCGTCGCATTCTCGACGCTCACTACCTCACGCCCCGCGCACATACGCGCGTGCGAACAGGTGACACTCACATCCCCTGCGGTGGTGCAGCCGGACCGATTGGGCCGTTGTCGGGGTGGATCTTGTCCGTGCTGTCTTCGGGGAGGCGGCAGCGGGGGAAGGCGATCCATTCGTCGTGCATCTCGACGGGCACGGCGGTGGTACCCGACCACGGCCGACATGCGCTCGGGATTCGTCCGACGGACGAGTCCGGGGCCACGTGTGCGGCGGGGCCACATGGGCAGGCGGAATACCGCCCGCCCGGCACATGGTTGTGCTGGGCGTCCCCCCGACGGACAGCAGGAAGAGGTTGGAAGACATGAGCACCCTTGAGCTCACCAAGGAAAACTTCGATCAGGTCGTGTCAGACAATGAATTCGTCCTGATCGACTTCTGGGCTTCCTGGTGTGGGCCGTGCCGCCAGTTCGCCCCCGTCTACGAACAGGCGTCGGAGCGCCACTCAGATCTTGTGTTCGCGAAGGTGGACACGGAAGCGCAGCCGGAGCTGGCGGCGGCGTTCGAGATCCGCTCGATTCCGACGCTGATGGTCATCAGGGACAAGGTGGCCGTGTTCGCCCAGCCGGGAGCGCTGCCGGAGCCGGTGCTGGAGGATGTGATCGGCCAGGCGAGGGGGCTGGACATGGACGAGGTGCGCAAGTCCATCACGGAAGCACAGGCCCAGGAGACACAGGGCAGCGAGCAGCAGGCGCAGTAGTCACCGCCGGAGCGGGCGGATCCGGGCGGGGCTCCGCCCGGATCCGCCCGCGCTCGCCCGCTCAGGCGGTACCCGTGGTACCCGGATAGTCGGACACGAGCGCGGTCAGGCCGTAGTCCAGTTCCGAGCCGTCCACCAGCAGCGCCTCCACGGTGCGTGTCTCAGGGTCGATGTCGGCCACGACGCCGTGGCCCGAGTAGCGCGGATAGCCGGAGGCGCCGCTCTCGCCCGTGTACTCCACGGTCGCCGAGCGCACCGCGCTGTCCTCCACCGCCGCACCGGAGCGGTTCATCACATGCGACGGCACCAGCAGGACCTGGAAGTGCCGCGGAAGGATACTCATGCCTTGACGCTAGCGACGCGCCGCCCCCAGCGCACGCTCAGGTCGACTCCCGGCTGATCGCCCGTGCGCCGAGCAGATCGTGCCGCTCGGGCGCACCACCGGGATCGCGGACCACCCGGTCGACCAGCTCCGCCAGATGCTGTCCGGTGACCATGTCGATCCGGACCGTGCTGAGCCGCGGCCGCAGCAGCCGCCCCAACAGCAGGTCGTCCGCGCCGATCACCGCGGTTTCGTCGGGTATGCCGATCCCGGCGTCCTGGAGGGCGCGCATCAACAGCATGGCGTACTCGTCGTTGTACGCGTACACACCGTCCAGCCCGAGCTCACGCCAGCGCCCCGCCAGCGCGTCCGCGGCAGACTCGTCGTATCCGAGCGAAAGGGGTGTGACGGTGGCTCCGAGTGGTTCGGCGACCTGGCGCAGACCGGCCAGACGGGGTTCGCGGAAGAGTTCGAGCCCCGGCTCTTCGGGCATGATCATGCCAATCCGTCGCCGGCCCCGCTCCAGCAGGTGTTGCGCGGCCCTTGCTCCCACCTCGCGCTGGTCCATGACCAGCGAGTGGGCTCCGCGCACCTGCTGAGGGCCAAGCGTGATCACCGCCCGCGCTCCCGACCGCTTCAGCACGTCCACACCCTGCGAGGTGAGCGCGACCTCCCCGAGCGACACCACCGCGACCGGCCGGAGTTCGGCCCAGGCTCTGGCGGCGGCGTCGCCGTCCAGGCCGAGGCTGCCGTACTGCACGACGGTGTAGTCCAGGCGCCGCAGCGCCCACTGGAGTTCACCGATGAAGCGCCCGTCGAGCGGGCCGTGCGCCACATGCGCCGTGGGCAGCAGCACGATGCGTGTGTGTCCCGCGCGCAGGCTGCGGGCCGCCGCGTGCGGCACATAGCCCAGCTCCTCGGCCGCCTGGCGCACCCGCCGGCGGGTGGGCTCGCTGATGCGAACCGCCGAGGTGTTGTTGAGTACGTAGGAGACCGTGGCCCGGGAGACGCCGGCCAGCCGCGCGACGTCGGCGCTGGTCGGTACGGCCCTGCTGGCCACGAGGGAGCGTTCTGCCGGATGTCTGGGTGTCTGGGTCATCGCCCTGGGTGTCTGACTCATCGCTCTCGGAATAATTCCAGAGCGGTCAGGCCCGGAAATCGGCGTTTGGCCTGAAGTGTTCGCAGGGCATCGGCGGTCGGCAGCTACGACCGGCCGAGGCGGTTCGGCCGCCCCTCCGGACGCGCCGACCCGCCGCAGCCACGCCCATTCGCCCCGGATCCCACTGCGCGGAGCGACCGAGTGGTCACGCTCCGGCGCCAGCGCGCGTGGTCGACGCTGCCGCATCGGCGTGCGGGCTTTCGGCGCGATCGCGGCGGTAGCCGCTGCCGTCACCGCCACCGGCGGCGCCCACCCCGTCGCCGCGGTCCCGGCGTACCCACAGCAGGGCGCCCGCCACCAGGAGCAGGGCACCCGGCAGCCAGCGGAAGGGGCCCTGCGGCAGGGCTGCGGCGAGCAGTCCGATCACGGCGCCCAGCGCCTGCAACGCGAGGGACTGCACGGACAGTGCGGTCGCCCGGTGCGCGCCGCTGACACGGCCGTGCAGTAGTTCGTTCTCGTTGGGCCCGGCGGCGCCGAGGGCGAGATAGACCAGTGCATAGCCGACCACGAGGAGCACCAGCGCCCGGACTCCGGAGCAGGCGACGGAGACGGTGAGCACCAGCAGGCCCGTCGCCATCGCACCGAGACCGGCGAACACCGCACGGTCGGCGTCGCCTGCCACCCGGGCGAGGAAGGGCGCGAGATGACTACCGACGGCCGTGCAGGCGAACCCGCCGCAGGCCAGGCCCGCGAAGACCGCCGCACCGGATTCGGGAGCGCCGGTCAGCGCGGATGCCCGGCCGGGCATGAGTAGTTCGATGGTGCCCAGTGCGGCGCCGGTCGCACAGGCGGTGAGCAGCAGCCTGCGGACCAGCCGGTCTCTCGCCCCCAGTCGGAGGCCGCCGATCACCGTGGCCGGGACGCCCGCGACGACCCCGCGCAGTGTGGCGGGAGGCCGGGGCGGCTCCGGCAGTCGGGTCAGCACGAAGCCCATGAAGGCGATGACCACGGCTCCCCCGAGCAGCCCCGGCGCGGACAGCGGGAGCACGACCCCGGATGTGGCTTCGGCCAGCCACGCCCCCGGGTCAGGTCCGAGCCCGAGCAGCCAGGGCAGCGCCCCTCCGATCAGGGTGCCGGCGGCAAGCGCCGTCGCGGACGCGGTACCGGCCCGGGCGAGCCCGGTGCGCAGCTCGGCATCCCACCCTGAGTGCGCCTGCACGGTGTCGACGTACCACGCCTCGGCGGGCCCGCTGGACAGGGCACGCCCGGCACCGAGCAGGAGCATCGCCAGGGTGAGCACCCAGGCAGTGGTGCCGACGGCGAACAGCACGAGGGCGGCCAGGTTGAGCACACCCGCCGCCACGAGCACGGGGCGCCGGCCGATGACGTCACTGAGCCCGCCCGTGGGGAGCTCCAGCGCGGCCACGGTCAGCGAGTACACGGCGAAGAGTCCGGCGATGGCGGCGACGCTGAAGCCGCGCTCGGTGGGCAGCAGTACGAGCGCGGGCAGGTAGAGGCCCACGGGCAGCCAGAAGAGGAAGGTGACGACGGTGAAACGGCGGCGGGCGGTACGCGGGTCGAGATACGGGGTCACCGCACCTCCCCGGCTGTGCCCGTGGCATGCTCGTCCGCCCCATCGGAACCGTCGGCCCCGTCGGACGAGGTGGACGGAGCGGATCCGGTCGGCTCGGGGCTTGAGGAGAGAGCCGCGGAAGGGCCGGCAGGAGCGGAGACCTGACCGGCGAGCGGCAGCCCGGCCCAGAACACCGCGACCTGCTCGGCACGCGGATCGCCCTCGTCCCGCTCCGCCAACGCGCGCACCGCACGCTCGAACGACTCCCACAGCTCCGTCAGCGACTCGGGCGTGAGGCGGTACAGCAGATCGGTCATGCCTGCGGGCTCGGCCCATTCCGCCCCCAGGCGCCCGGCCGCCGCGTCGTCGTCGTACTGGGTGAAAGACCTCTCCAGGTGGACCAGTTGGGCCCGGCGGCTCGCGGAGACAAAGGCCCGCGTCTCGTCGGTCGCGGCCATGGCCTCGTTGCTCCAGGACGTCAGCTCGTGGACAGCACGCCAGCGGCGCTCGCGTCCGTCACGGTGGGCGGCCTCGGCGATGAAGGCGTACTTGGCCAGCACACGGAGGTGGTAGCTGGTCGAAGCGGATGACTCGCCGGTGCGGACACCGAGTTCGCTGGCGGTCGCGGGGCCGTACTGCCGCAGCAGCCCCAGCAGCCTGATGCGCAGAGGATGGGTCAGGGCCTTCACGGCCGCCGCGTCGCGCTCGGGATCGAGGACGCGTTCACGCTGTTCACTGGACACGGCAGCAGCGTAGGCCGATCGGAGCACTTTCCCAAATAGTTTTTGCAGAATTTCTTTGGTAAAGCTGGGCGTGGGTTCGGCCCACCGGTGCGCGAACCCCCTCAGGAGGGGGACCGGCCCGCCTCGGGACCCGGGGCACCGGAGAACGCCGCCCTGAACACGCCCAGGGTCCGCTTCCGCTCGGAGCGGTCCAGCACCGCGTACACGATCTCCTCGAAGTGCCCGGAGAACCGCCCGCCGCCGTGAAGCAGTGCGCGGAAGGCTCCCGCCACCTGCCCCGGGTCGTTGCGGAACACCCCGCATCCCCACGCCCCGAGCACCAGCCGCCGGTAGCCCGCTGCCGCGGCCGTCTCCAGCACCCGCTCGGCCCGGGACGCCAGCGCGGCCGGTATGCGGGCGGCGTCGCCGGGCGTACGACTGAGGATGACGCCGGCGTTCGGTGCGGCGGAGCTGAGGAAACCGACCATGTACGGCGTGCCCAGCAACCGGCCGCGTTCGTCGCGGAAGACGGGGACCGCGGGCGAGTGGATCACCCGGTCGGAGTAGAAGGGACTCCGATCCGCGCGATGATGGGAGTAGAAGTCCGGGACCCGCAGCAGCGTGCTGTGGAGCGCGGACGCACGGCAGAGCGCTTCCTCTTGGGCCTGCGCCCCGTTGAGGAAGCCTCCGCCCGGATTTCGGGCCGACGCGAAGCTGAGCACCGCCACCGGGCCCGGCGCCCGCGCGGTGAGGCGACGGGCAGCGTCCAGGCTGCTCTCTCCGGTGACCTCGCATACGCTGGAACGGTCCGTGTCGGGCACCACCGGCACGGGTCCGGGCCCGTACATCCGAGTTCCTTCGACAGCCGCGGACAATTCTCCGCCGATCGTCACCCACTGGCCGCCCGGCGCCCGGTAGCAACCTGCTCCGACGATCTCCTGAGTCTGTTTCGCGATCCCCCGCAGACGTGCACTCATGCCCGGAATCCTCAGTGATCCCCCAGGGCACCGGCAAACCCATTACGGCCCTCTTACCGCGCACGTGATCAGCTTCGCGTGAGCGGTCGGCCGTGCACCCTGGTGGACGAGCCCTTGTGACAGGAGGATTCAATCATGGTCGCACGTGTTGCCGATGATCCGCTGCCCGGCGAGGACGCCGCCGAAGAGCTGCTGCGCTGCATCTGCTTCAAGACCGGCCCGCCCCGGGCCGTCGGGGTCGAGCTCGAATGGCTCGTACACGACCCGCACCGGCCCGACCGGCCCGTTGCGTCATCGCGACTGGAGCAGGCGTACGCGGACGTGCGGGAGCTCCCGCTCCGCGCGGCGCTGACCTTCGAACCCGGTGGGCAGCTCGAGCTCAGCTCGCAGCCCGCCCCGTCGCTGATGGAGTGCCTCGACACCATGGCGGCCGATCTGGACTCCGTGCGCACCGCTTTGCGGGCGTACGGGCTCGCTCTCAGCGGCCACGGCCACGACCCGTGGAATCCCCCGCGCAGACTCCTTCGAGCGCCGCGCTACGACGCGATGGAGAAGTACCTCGACCGGACCGGACCCGCCGGACGCTCGATGATGTGCTCGTCCGCATCCGTGCAGGTGTGTCTGGACGCGGGCTTCGAGGAACCGGGTCCGCTGGGCCTCGGCAGGCGCTGGCAGCTGGCGCACCTCCTGGGCGCGGTCCTGGTGGCCGCGTTCGCCAACTCCCCCGCCGGGAAAGGCCGCCTGACCGGCCTGCGGTCCACCCGGCAGGCCCTGTGGGCGGATCTGGACCCGCGCAGGGTGCTCGCGCCCGAGCCCGGCGCACCGCCCCGCGGAGCGTGGGCGGCACATGTGCTGGACACACCGGTGATGTGCGTCAGGGCTCCCGAAGGACCGTGGGCGGCACCCGATGAACTGACCTTCCGTGAGTGGATTAGGACCGGGAAACCGAGACCGCCTACGCACGAAGACCTCGAATACCACATGACCACGCTGTTTCCCCCCGTGCGCCCGCGCGGCCATCTCGAACTGCGCATGATCGACGCGCAGCCGGGCGAGAACGGCTGGCAGGTCCCGGTCGCGGTCACCACCGCTCTGTTCGACGACCCCGAGGCCGCGGAGATCGCCTACCGAACGGTCAAGCCGCTCGCCGAGATCGCGGGGACCCTGCGCGCGCCGCGCAACCCCCTGTGGACCGCCGCCGCCCGTGCCGGGCTCAGCGACCCCGAACTGCACGGCGCCGCCGTCAGCTGCTTCACCGTGGCGCTGGAGGCACTGCCCAGGCTGGGGGCGTCCCCGGCCGTACAAGAAGCGGTCGCGGTGTTCTTCGACCGCTATGTGCTGCCCGGCCGCTGTCCGGCCGACGACTTCACGTTCCCCGACGACCGGCGCGGAGACGCGCACCGGAACGCCATGCTCCACGACAAGGAGATCCACTCATGAACGAGTCCCCGGTGGCGACCGACGAGGAGTTGCTCAGGCAGCGCGCCCTGGACGCGCTGACCGCCGCCCGGGCCCGCACCGTCCTCCTCACGGGCTGCGTGGACGACCACGAGCTCACCGCACAGCACTCGCCGCTGATGTCGCCGCTGGTCTGGGATCTGGCACATATCGGCAACCAGGAGGAGCAGTGGCTGCTGCGGGCCGTCGCCGGACGCGAGGCGATCCGTCCCGACATCGACCCGGTGTACGACGCCTTCGAGCACCCACGCGCCGTACGGCCCTCACTGCCGCTGCTCTCCCCCGCCGAGTCCCGTGCCTACGCCTCCGACATCCGATGCCGGGTGCTCGACGTCCTGGAAAAGCATCCGCTGCGCGGCGGACCGCTGGTGGACTCCGCTTTCGCCTTCGGCATGATCGCCCAGCACGAACAGCAGCACGACGAGACGATGCTGATCACCCATCAGCTGCGCTCCGGATCCGCCGCGCTGGAAGCACCCGATCCACCCGCCGGCGGAGTGTCCGGGCTTCCGTCCGAAGTGCTGGTCCCCGCAGGCCCGTTCGCCATGGGCACCTCCACGGAGCCCTGGGCGCTGGACAACGAGCGGCCCGCGCACTCACGCGAGCTCCCGTCGTACTACCTCGACACCGTCCCCGTCACCAACGGCGCCTTCGAGGCTTTCATCGACGCGGGCGGCTACACGGACGAGCGGTGGTGGGCGGACGAGGGCTGGGCCCAGATCCGCAAGCACGGCATCGAGGCGCCGCTGTTCTGGCGGCGCGAGGCCGGCCAGTGGCTGCGCCGCAGGTTCGGGGTGACCGAACCCGTGCCGGCCGACGAGCCCGTACTGCACGTCAGCTGGTTCGAGGCGGACGCCTACGCCCGCTGGGCGGGGCGGCGGTTGCCGACGGAGGCGGAGTGGGAGAAGGCGGCACGGCACGATCCCGTGTCCGGGCGATCCCGGCGCTATCCCTGGGGCGACACCGACCCAACGCCCGACCAGGCCAATCTCGGGCAGCGCCATCTGCGTCCCGCCCCCGCAGGCGCGTATCCGGAGGGCGCCTCACCGCTCGGTGTGCGGCAGCTCATCGGCGACGTCTGGGAATGGACGGCCAGCGACTTCCTCCCCTATCCCGGGTTCACGGCGTTCCCGTACCGGGAGTACTCGGAGGTGTTCTTCGGCGGCGACCACAAGGTACTGCGGGGCGGCTCGTTCGCCGTGGACCCGGTGGCCTGCCGCGGTACGTTCCGCAACTGGGACCTGCCGGTGCGCCGGCAGATCTTCGCCGGTTTCCGCACGGCGCGGGACGCCTGATGTGCCGCCATGTCGCCTTCGTCGGAGCCGAGACGGCGATCGGTGAGCTGCTGGTCGCTCCGCCGCACGGGCTGCTGCGGCAGTCCTGGGCGCCGCGCCGCCAGCGGTACGGGACGGTCAACGCGGACGGCTTCGGGGTCGGCTGGTACGCGCCGGGTGACCCGGTGCCGGCCCGCTACCGCCGTGCCGGACCGGTCTGGGGCGACCGGTCCTTCGCCGACCTGGCGCGGGTGGTCCGCACCGGGGCGCTCCTCGCGGCGGTCAGGGACGCCACGGAACCGGGCGCGGACGGGGAGGCCGCGGCGGCGCCTTACGCCTCCGGGCCGTGGCTGTTCAGTCACAACGGTGCTGTCACGGACTGGCCGCGTTCGGTCGCGTCCCAGGCCACGGCGCTGCCGGCGGCCGAGCTCCTCTCGATGGAGGCGCGCTGCGACTCGGCACTGCTGTGGGCGCTGGTGCTGCACCGGCTGCGCGACGGAGACGGGCTGGGCGATTCGCTGGCCTACACCGTGCCGGAGGTCGCGCGGGCGGCTCCGGGATCACGGCTCAATCTGCTGCTCACCGACGGCGTGACGATCGCGGCGACCGCCTGGGGCGACACGCTCTGGTACCTCGCGGAGCCGGGACGCCCCGGGCTCCCTCGATCCCCCAGCGGCCGGGTGGTCGTGGCGTCCGAACCGTATGACGACGATCCCCACTGGCGCGAGGTGCCCGACCGCACCCTGCTGGTCGCCACTCGCACCGATGTCCTGCTGACCCCGCTGAAGGAGCCACCTGCGTGAGCCCGTTCCAGCTGACCCGCACCCTGCCCGACGACGCGGCCGGCGCCGCTCTGCGCGCCGACGTACTGCACGGGCTGACCCACACCCCCAAGGAACTGCCGCCCAAGTGGTTCTACGACGCACGCGGCAGCGAGCTGTTCGAGGAGATCACCCGACTGCCCGAGTACTACCCCACTCGGGCCGAACGGGAGATCCTCGTCGAACGCTCGGCTGAGATCGCGGCGGTGACCGGCGCCCGCACCCTCGTGGAACTGGGCTCCGGATCCTCCGAGAAGACCCGGCATCTGCTGGACGCGCTGACCGGCCTGCGCAGCTACGTGCCCGTCGACGTGAGCGAGAGCGCACTGACAGGTGCGGCGACAGCGCTGCTCGACGAGCATCCGGATCTGGACATCCGGGCGATGACGGCCGACTTCACCCGGGCGCTGGAGCTGCCCGTCACTCCGGGGCCGCGACTGGTGGCCTTCCTCGGCGGCACTATCGGCAACCTCCTGCCGGGTGAACGCCAGGCCTTCCTGCGCGCGGTGCGGGAGATGCTGTCACCCGGGGACGCGCTGCTGCTCGGAACGGACCTGGTGAAGGAGGAGGATGTGCTGGTCGCGGCGTACGACGACGCGGCCGGGGTGACCGCCGAGTTCAACCGGAACGTCCTCGCCGTCATCGACCGCGAGCTCGGGGCCGACTTCGATCCCGACACGTTCGCCCATGTGGCTTTGTGGAACAGGGAGAAGGAGTGGATCGAGATGCGGCTGCGGGCCCGGCAGACACTCAAGGTGACGATCCGGGACCTCGACCTGGTGGTGCCCTTCGAGGCCGGCGAGGAGATACGCACCGAGGTGTCCGCCAAGTTCCGTCAGGAGGGTGTGCGCAACGAACTGGCGCATGCAGGAATGAAGTTGTCGGAGTGGTGGACGGACTCGGCCGGGAGGTTCGCGTTGTCGCTGTCGACGGCGGTGTGACCGGAGCGGCCGACGGCCTCCGCCGCGGCGGAGAAGGAACGGGCCTCGGCGCCGTCGGTGTGACCCGGCCCGGAAACCGTCCCACCGTCCGTCACGGCGGCGTGCGCCGCCCGGGCCAGTGTGCGCCGGTCGGTGTGGCGGCCCGCGGGGATCGGGGGCAGGATCCTGATCTCCGCGGTCAGCCCGCGCGCCGCGGCGACCCTCCACAACGACGCCATGAGCGGGTCGTCTCCCACGAACGCGGCGGCACCGGTGGGCCGGTAGCTGATACGCACCGGCTGTACGGCGACTCGCGCGTCCAGCGCGGACTGGAAGGCGGCGTTGCGGAAGCGCCCATGGGCACGACCGCACCAGGTCGATCCCTCGGGGAACACGACCACGCGCGCCCCGCCCCTGAGTGCGTCCGCCATGGTCGCGACCAGCCGGGGCAGTGCCCGCAGCCGGTCCCGGTCCACGAACAGAGTGCCGCCGAACCGGGCGAGCGGACCCAGCACGGGCCAGCGTCGTACCTCCTTCTTGGCGAGCATCCGCCCGGGGAGCACAGTGGCGACGAGGGGGATGTCCAGCCAGGAGACGTGGTTGGGGACGACGAGCGTGCCGGAGCGCCACGCGGGCGGGCGGGTCCCCGGCGGCGGCTCGGTGGGCGACGCGGAACGGGGTCCTGGGACCAGTCCTGACACGGCCGCGGGTGAACCGCCTGGCCCGCCGTACACGGCCGGGGCGATGACCAGGACCCGTACGCCGAAGGCTCTGAGCACCACCCGGCACCACACACGGACCAGCCGGGACCTGCGGTCCGGGCCGCACGGGATCGCCACCGGCGACACGGCGACGCCCACGAGCACGACGACGACGCCCGCCAGCAGCCGGCCGACCGCCCGGAATCGGCCGACGGTCGGCCAGCGGGGCGTGGCGCAACCGCCCGGCGTGCAGGGCGCGGTGGGCAGCCAGACGCTCATTCCACCGGCGCCAGGGAGAGGAAGTGGCGCAGGTAGCGGGGGTTGGTGCGGCGCAGTGAGAGCAGGACGTAGAGGTCGGCGACGTTGAAGTCGGGGTCGTGGGCCGGGGCGCCGCACACCCAGGCCCCGAGCCTGAGGTAGCCGCGCAGCAGCGGGGGCAGTTCGGTGCGGTCCGGCGACCGGGAGACGCCGTCGGCGCTCCAGAGTTTGTGCGGGGCGACCCAGTACTCATCGGGCGCGATGTGCTTGGCCCTGACGGTGTCCCAGGTACCGGCGGCGAGTGTGCCGCCGTCGGCGAGCGGGATGGAGCAGCAGCCGGACAGCCAGGTGTGTCCGGTGCGGGTCATGTAGCGGGCGAGTCCGGCCCAGATGAGCGCGATGACGGCGCCGCCCCGGTGCGCCGGGTGGACGCAGGAGCGGCCGACCTCGACGAGGTCTTCACGGATGGGAGCGAGCCTGGACAGGTCGAACTCGGTCTCGGCGTAGAGCCGTCCGGCGATCCTCGCCCGCTCGGGCGGTAGCACCCGGTAGGTCCCCACGACTTCGCCGGTCTCCTCGTGACGTACGAGGATGTGGTCGCAGTAGGCGTCGAAGGCGTCGCCGTCCAGCCCGGGCTCCGGGCCGTCGAGCCGGGCTCCGAGCTCTCCGGCGAACACCTGGTGCCGCAGCCGCTGGGCGGCGCGCACCTCCTCCTGGGTGCGTGCGAGGGAGACTGTGTAGCGGGGCTCGGCGGACACGGCCGGGGCGGGGACGACTGCGGGCGAAACGGGCATGGCGGCTCTCCTCTGCCGTATGGATGCGCCGGACAGCGCCTGCGGCAGCCCGGTATCCGATTAATTCCGTGACCGGCTGCATTCGACGTGACGGGGGTGCGGAGCGGGGATGTGCGCCGTCTGAATGCCGGGCGACTCCGGGCAGCCGCGCCCGGCTGTGTCCGATGGCGAGGCCCCGGGGAGCGGGCCGTCACCGACTGGGGCACCGTGGAGGGGAACGTCGCCACGGCGCAATGGAGAGGACAGACCCATGTCCCAGCACACCTATCGGGTCACCGAGATCGTCGGCACCTCGCACGAAGGGGTCGATCAGGCCATCCGCAACGGCATCTCACGGGCCAAACAGACCATCCGGGGCCTCGACTGGTTCGAGGTGACTCAGGTCCGCGGCCACATCGTGGACGGCGAGATCGAGCACTACCAGGTCGGACTGAAGGTCGGATTCCGCCTGGAGGACTGACGGATTCGGACGACCTCCACCCGTTCGGCGCAACGCCGTTGCGGGAGTGGCTTCCCGGTCACCGACCGGGAAGCCACCCCGTGTCGCGGCACCCGCGGCGTACGACGGGGCGAAGCCGTACCCGCGACCGCCGGGAGCGGACGCCGACGGCAGGCCGACGCGGCCTCGTCGCGCGGACGCCGACAGTGGTCGCGGGGCGATTCAGCCGACCCAGCCGATTCGGCAGGGGGTCAGGTGCGGCCCTGGCGCTGCTGGGCGTCCCGCATGACCGCCGACGTGCTCGCCCAGTCCGCCTGCACGGCGGTGAAGCCCGCCCTCCGTGCGGCGTCGCAGACCAGTTCGTCGTCGTCCACGAGCATCCGGATCGCACGGTTTCGTCCGAGGCGCCCCAGAATTTCCAGTTTGGTGGTGCGGGCGGGACGCCGATCGTGGTTGCGGCGCATGAAGATGCGGCCGCTCGGCAGCCCGTGCCGCTCCAGCCACTCGACGGTCGCGGTGCGGCAGCGCTCGGGGCGGCCGGTGAGATAGACGATCTCGCAGTCCGCGGCGTCCTCGGCGATCATGCGCAGGCCCTCCGCGAGCGGGGCGTCTTCGGGAGCGGCGGCGAAGAACCCGTCCCAGTCGCGCGGCCTGCGCTCCAGGAAGTGCTGGCGGTGGCCGGTTTCGGCGAGGGTGCCATCGAGGTCGAACACGGCGAGCGGCCGGGGCTGGTGCTGATTCTGCTGGCTCACCCGCCCAAGGGTAGGCGCAGACGCGGGACCGGGCCCCGGCGGGACGGGCTTCCCGCCGGGGCCTGGTGAGGGTGTGCTGCCGCCTACGCCGCCGGCGCGTCGTAGGTGTAGTGGCGCGTGTGGTCCAGCATGTCCGCGGGGGTCACGTTGTTCCAGGGGCGCATGGTGTCGTGCAGATCGACGACGTCGGGAGTGCCGGCGACCGGGAGGTAGGTCGAGCCGGGGTGGCGAGCCTGCCACTGAGACCAGAGCTTGTCGATGAACGCGTGGTGCATCCAGAACACCGGGTCGTTGGGGGAGACACCGGTGGCCATCTGGCCGCCGACCCAGACATGGACGGGGTTGTGCAGGTTCACCCCGCGCCAGCCCTCCAGGTGGTTGCGGAAGCCGTCGGAAGAGCTGTTCCACGGCGCCATGTCATAGGTGGACATGGCGAGGACGGTGTCCACCTCGGCCTTGGTGGGCAGTTGCCGGCCGCCCGCGCCGAGGCCGCGCCGCAGGAAAGTGCGGCCGTCGACGCGCACGTTGATCGCCCAGGCACCGCGCGCGGCGGAGAACGGGCCGTCCATGACCTGCCCTCCCTGGACCGGCCCGTGCCGCCCATGAAGTCGGCCGCCCATATCGAGGACGCGGCGGTGCGGTCGGCGGTCCAGTCCCAGTAGGGCAGTGCGACGCTGGGGTCGACGGACTGGAGCGCCTGCTCGAACTCGATGAGGAATCTGCGGTGCCAGGGCAGGAACGACGGTGAGCGGTGGCCTACCCGGTCTCCGCTGTCGGTGTCGCTCACGATGAGGGCGTTGTGAGTGGTGACGAAGGTGTCGTAACGGCCGTTGCGCTCGAGCGTGAGGAGCGCGTTGACGAAGCGGCGCTTCTCGTCGGAGTTCAGCTGGGCCTGGTTCATGCGTACGGTCATCGCTGGTGTGCTCCGGATCAGGAAAGGGCGAGCGGAACGAGGGCGGCGCCCCGGAGTTCCACGACGGCGGCGCGGGCCACGGCACGGGGCGTGGGGTGCGGCCGCCACCGGGGCCCTGACCTTCGGTGCCTGCGGGCAGGGCTTTCGCCGCCCCGGTTGCCGCGACGGCCGCAGCGACGCCTGCGGGATCCTTCACGGATGGCCACTTAAAGTGACACGACTTCACACCTGAGCTCAGGAGCGTGTTCCGTGCACTGGAGCCTCCCATCCGCAATGGGTCGCAACTTCCGGCTGCTCTGGTTCTCGGCGGTCGTCTCGAGCCTGGGCGACGGCATGCGCTACGTGGCCCTGCCCCTGCTCGCCTCGCACCTGACGTCGGACCCCCGCAAGATCGCCCTGGTGTTCCTGGTCGGCCAGCTCCCCTGGCCCCTGGTCATGCTGGCCGCCGGAATGACCGCGGACCGCCTCGACCGGCGCCAGATCATGGTCGCGCTGGACTCGGCACGGGTCCTGGTCGCGGGGGGCCTGGCCGTGGCCGTGGGGCTGGCGGACATCACGCTGGCCGTGATCTGCGTCGCCGTCGCGCTGCTGGACCTCGGGCAGCGGTTCTACCTAGGGGCGGCGGCCGGCATCGTCCCGATGACCGTACGACGGCTGGAGCGGGACCGGGCGAACGCCGCGCTGGCCGGGGGGGTGGTGACGGCCCAGATGCTGCTGGGCAATCCCCTGGGCGCGCTCCTGTACGACATGCATCCGGTCCTGCCGTTCGGCTTCGACGCTCTGTCGTTCCTCTGTTCCGCGGTGTTCATTTTCTCTCTCCGCGGGCGCTTCCGGGCCGAGCGCCCGCCCGAGGCCCCCGGCCCGTCACGGCGCATGGTGGTGCGGCAGTTCACCGGCGGACTCCACGCCCTGTGGAAGCAGCGTGTGCTGCGGAGGATCACGCTGCTCAGCGCGCTCTACGACATGGTCGGCATGGCGCAGGTGGCGATCGGCATCCTGTACGCCCGGAAGGAGCTCGGTCTGAGCGACACCGGCTTCGGCCTGCTGGTCGCGGCTTTCGGCTTGGGCGCGCTGGCCGGCTCCGTGTTGGTGGGACGCTGGGTGAACCGGCTGGGCAGAGGGCGCCTGCTCCTCGGGTCGCTGCTCGTCGCAGCGATGGCGTCACTGGGTCTCGGACTGGTCGACGCGTGGCTGCCGGCCGGGCTGTTGGTCATGCTCTACGGTGCGTCGGTGAACGCTTGGCGGGTCGGCACGACCACCGTGCGCCAGAACCTGGTGCCCAACCGTCTGCTGGGCCGGGTGACCATGGCCCAGAAGCTGCTGGTGCGCTGCGGAGCGATCGTGGGCACGGTCCTCGGTGGGCTGGTCGCACACGACTTCGGTCTGCGGGCGGTCTTCCACGTCGGCGCAGTGCTCCTCCTCGTGGGTGTGGTCGTGGGCGGACACCGCCTGGTGGCGCGCGGATAGCCCCCGCTTCACGACCGAAGGTCCCGGGTGAGGGCCGGTACACGCCGGACCAGTGACGCATTTCATGACTACGCGGCACCTACGGGGTCGTCCCGTCCTCCCGCGGGGCGCACGATGGCAGCCGCGCTACCCGCAGTACCCTTCGGACACACGGTGACGAGAACGCCCCGGCACTCGCCGTGCACCGCGTCTGACGCCGCGCGCCACCGGCCGTCAGGGGGACGGTGTAGGTTCCGCGATTCCGTGAGCATTCGCGCGCTCCTGACCGGAAAACTCGGGGGTTCGACGGGCATGGCGATGTGGCCCCTGGGGCTGTGCCGACGGGGTTGAGGGGCGGTGCGGTGGTGTGTCAGGCGCCTGCCGGGGTGAGGGTGACGTCGTGGCCGAGGGCGGTGAGCTGGCGGACGAGGTCGCGGGTCTTGCGGGCGGGATCGAGGTTCTTGGTGTGCCAGTCGGGGCCGAGGTCGCGGTAGCGGGCGGTGGGGTCGTTCAGGAGGTGCCAGACCGTGACCAGGATGGAGCGGGCGACGGCGACCAGTGCTTTGAGGTGGCCTCGGCGTTTGACGATGCGGCGGTAGCGGGCGCCGAGGAAGGTGTCGGTGCGGGCGGCGGAGATGGCGGCTTCGCCGAGTGCTCCGCGCAGCCAGGGGTTGCCTTTGCCGGCGGGTCCGGAGGTGTTCTTCGGGCCGGACTGGAAGGTGCGTGGGGATAGGCGGGCCCAGGAGGCCAGGTGGTCGGCGGTGGGGAACACGCTCATGTCGGTGCCGATCTCGGCGAGGATGACCTGGGCGGTGGCCGGTCCCACCCCGGGGATCTCGTCCAGGCGCTCGACGTCGGTCAGCGGCATCAGCATGCCCTGACCGGGCCGGTCGTCGTCCCTGTCACCGTCCCTGTCGTCGTGGGTCGTGGACAGCTCGGTGAGACGGGTGGTGATGCGGGCGGTGAGCTTGTCGATCTGCATGGTGAGGTAGTCGACGGTGTCCAGCAGCATCCGCAGCATGAACGCGTGGTGTTCCTCGAACCCGCCCGCCAGTGCCTCTTGAAGGGCCTGGGGGCTGGCTTTGATGGTGCCGTGTGCCAGGTCGGCCAGGGCCCTGGGGCTGCGTTCGCCCGCGATCAGCGCCTCGAGCATCGCGCGGCCGGAGACGCCGAAGATGTCGGAGATCACCGAGGACAGCTTGATCTGCGCGTCCTCCAGGAGCTTCTCCGCGCGCTGCTTGTGCCGGGTGCGCTCGTGGGTGAGGACCGCGCGGGAACGGGTCAGGTCCCGCAGCTCCCGCACCGGCTTTGGCGGCACGAACGAGGCTCTGAGCATGCCGCGTTCGGCGAGCTTGGCCAGCCACACCGCATCGAGCCTGTCGGTCTTCGGGCGGCCAGGCACGTTCTTCACGTCACGCGCGTTGACCAGCCAGCATTCAAGCCCCCGCGCCTCCAGGAGAAAGAAGAACGGCTTCCAGTACGTCGAGGTCGCTTCCATGACCACCCGGGTGACGCCCTGGCATATCAGGTGGTCCGCGAGATCCAGGATGGCGCCGCTGGTCGCGGCCACGTGCCACACACGCTGTACTCTCCGGCCGGGCTTGTCCTCGTGCGGCACCCGGGTGCACACCATCCCGGATGCCTTGGCGATATCGATCGCCGCGACCCGCTCCACCAGCTCCGGTCCCTGCTCGCTCTCCTCGGCATCCGTCTCCGCCACGGGCGCGTGCCCCTTCCCCCTCGTTCCGTTCGTACAGGCGGCGCCCGCCCCAAGGGGCCACGGGGAAGACGAAATCTGACCGGCGTGCTCTACGGCAACAAGGCAAGGCCCCGCAGCGGCCCCTGCACCAGACTGACCTACGGGCTTGGTGTCCCAACGAGCAACCGGAGTCGGCGAGCGGGCGCCGCGATCATGTTTTCACGCCGGCAAGGCGTTCCCCGACAGGGACCAGAAGGGCTGACCTGCGACGTCCGCGATGGTGAGCACTGTTGCTGGGGCAGCCTGTCGCCGGATCATGAGCAATCTGGCTTGGGAAGCGCGGACTTCATGGTCGAGTGTCGTGAAGAAGCCGCAGGTCACGAGATCCATTGCGCACCGAACCGCGGAATTGCTCGGACAGTGCTCATGATCACGCGGAATTGCTCGCGGAATCGCGGAACCTACAGACGGCCCCGGAGGCCTCAGCAATCCTGCGACAGTGCGTAGAGTTCCCTGAACCTGCCTGCGTGCAGCGCCACGAGTTTGTCGTAGGGCGACTGGTTTGGTGGTCGCGTCGGCCTGAGTTGATCTTCGGGGCCAGAGTGTTGATCATTGGGAATCGTGTCCGAGACCCAACCTCCCAGCTACGCGAAACCGCTCGCGTTCGTAGGCGAGTTGCGGAGCGAACTGACCCAGGTCCACGCGGAGCTGACGGCGGCGCGAGCCGAGATCGCCGAGCTGAGGACGGAGAACGCCGAACTCAAGCGTCGTCTCGGGATGAACTCGAAGAACTCCTCGAAGCCGCCGTCGAGTGACGGCCTGGCCAAGCCGAAGGGACCAGATCAAGGACATCCGGGCCGCACACGAGCACGCCTCCGGCTTCACCATGGATGAACTCGAGCGTACTGCGGCCCGCTACGAGGAGATCATCGCCGCCGGTCAAGCACTGCACCCGCCCCGAGCGCCCGGGGAGCCCCGCCGCAAGCGGGCGAAGGCCGCGAACCTACTCGACCGCCTCGACACCGAGCGCGACCAGGTACTCCGGTTCGCCTTCGACTGGCGGGTCCCCTTCGACAACAACACCAGTGAGCAGGCCATCCGCATGGCCAAGGTGCAGCAGAAGATCTCCGGCGGTTGGCGCACGATGCCCGGCGCCGAACGCTTCTTCGCCGTGCGCGGCTACCTGTCCACCGCCGCGAAACAGGGGAAAAACCTGATCGACGTGGTCACCCGGCTCTTCGACGGCCGAGGCGCCTGGATCCCCGTTTCAGCCTGACCACCAAACCAGTCACAGTCGATCTTGCTGTGCGAACCGCCACCGGGACAGACGGACGCAAATCCTTCACACAAGATGCCTATTGCGTGAAGGATTTGCGGCTCCGACGGCTGCGGTGTGCCAGGCCTCACAGGCGAAAACTGGCCGGAAACATGCCCATACGCGTTCCCGGAACCGACCGCCTCAGACCATCACATGCTTGACCTGCGTATAGTCCAGCAGGCCCGCCAGCGAGAGATCGCTCCCGTATCCGGAATGCTTCACTCCGCCATGCGGCATCTCCGACACCGTCGTGCCATGGGTGTTCACCCACACAATGCCGGTGTGAAGGGCTCGGGTGGCCCGCATGGCCCGGTCGTGGTCCCTGGTCCACACGCTCGCGGCGAGGCCGAACCGTACGTCGTCCGCAAGGCGCAGGGCTTCCGCCTCTTCCGTGAAGCGCTGCACGGTGACGACCGGTCCGAAGATCTCCTCCTGCACGATCTCGTCACACTGCCTCACCCCGGTGACGACGGTCGGTTCGTGGTAGTGGCCCGGCCGCTCGATACGCGAACCTCCCGCGACCACCTCGGCATGTCCGGGCAGCCGGCTCAGCAGGGCCTGCACGGAGGCGAGTTGCGCCGCGCTGTTGAGGGGGCCGAAGTCCGCCCCCGGCCGTTGTTCCGCCGCATGGGCGGCGAACGCTGCGACAAAGGCGTCGTACACCCGCTCGTGCACCAGATAGCGGCTGGGCGCGGTACAGTCCTGGCCCGCGTTGTAGTAGGCCACGGCGGCGAGTTCGGCGGCGCAGGAGTCTACGTCCACATCCTCGTACACAATCACCGGTGCATTGCCGCCGAGTTCCAGGTGGACGCGCTTGAGGTCGTCGGCAGCCGCCGTCGCTATCTCCCGCCCCGCCCTGACACTGCCCGTGACTGCGACCAGCCGGACCCGCGGATCGGTGACGAGCGCCCGGCCCGTGTCCCGGTCACCGCAGACCACGTTGAGCACCCCCGGCGGCAGCAGCGGGGCGGCGATCCGGGCAAGCAGGGCCGTGGACGACGGGGTGGTGTCGGCCGGTTTCAGCACCACGGTGTTACCGGCAGCCAGCGCCGGTGCGAGCTTCCACACCGCCATCATCAGAGGGTAGTTCCACGGGGTGATCTGCCCGCAGACCCCGACCGGTTCACGACGCAGCATCGAGGTGCGGCCCTGCGAGTACTCGGCCGCCGCCGCTCCCGGCAGAGCGCGGGCGGCTCCGGCGAAGAAGCGCACGGTGTCCACGACCGCGGGCAGTTCGTCGGTGCGGAACAGCTCCGCCGGTTTGCCGGTGTCCGCGACCTCGGCGGACACCAGGTCGTCGGCGCGGGCCTCCAGCGCGTCGGCCATGCGCAGGAGGGCCCGCTGACGGGTCATCGGAGTGGTGGCGGCCCAGCGTTCCAGGGCCTCTTCGGCGGCGGCGCAGGCCGCGCTCACATCGACGGCGGACGAACACGGTGCGCTGCCGCTCACCCTGCCGGTCGCCGGGTCCACGAGGGGCATCGACTCGCCGGATGCGCCGGGCCGGTCCGTTCCGGCGATGTGGTTGCGGACCTGCCGGAGGACCGGCGGAGTACGGGACGCGTCAGCCATGGCGCAACACCTCGTCGGCGGCGGCCCGGCCTGTGCGTACCGCCCCTTCCATGTAGCCCGCCACCCACTGGTCCGATCCGCAGACGTAGAAGGGTGGTTCGTGAGTGCCGTGCAGAGGGCCGACGGCCAGCACATCACCGGGAGTCCACTGGGTGACATACCCCTGGGTCCAGGGGTCGGTGCCCCACAGCCGGATCCAGCTGCCCAGCGGGCGGTACGCCTCGTCGCCGTAGAGCCGGGCGATGTCGCTGAGCAGCTCCGTCCCGCGCAGCGCCTGCGGCATGCCGAGCAGCACCCCGTACCGTTCCGGTGGGATGAGCGCGGAGAGGACACCCTCGTTCTGCGGCCAGGTGCTGCCTAGTACGCCTTCGCTCTCGGACAGGCCGTTCAGTCCGCCGTCGCGCCAGAAGGGTCTGTCGTACGCGGCGGCGAACTTGGCTGCGACGGCATGGCGTTGGCGGTGCAGCGAAGTGATGCGCTCAGTCGACACACCGGTGAAGGACACCGAGCGCAGCGGGCCGACCGGGAGTGCGCTGACAACGGCTCCCGCGGTGAGAGCCTCCCCCGACGCAAGCCGGACGACGCAGTGCCGGCGACCGATGTCGACCGCCTCGACGGGCGCGCCGTACCGGATGCGATCGCCGAGGACGTCGGCCATGCGCAGGGCCACGGTGGCGGAGCCTTCAGCGACTCGCAGTCCCTCCCAGTCCTCGTAGTCGTAGTGTCCTGAGGTCCCGTCGCCGGGCACCGCGGCGTGCTTGCGCAGGGCGGCCAGGAGCGAGGTGCGTTCGTAGGAGCCGTCAGCGAGTGCGAGCTGGCCGATCTCCCACAGACGTACGACAGCGGGGCTCGCCCCTTCCGAGCGCAGCCAGTCCGCAACGGACAGGCGGTCGAGCGCGTTGGCTTCCGGGTGGGTCCAGGGGTCGTCCGGGTCGACCGAGGCCGCGAGCCCGGCGAATGCCGCGCTGACACGCCGGTGCGCGGTGTCGTCTCCCGGACCGAACCAGTGCGGCGGGTCCCCCGCCGAGACGCCCTCGGGTGTGGCGCGGGCCATGGCACCGGGCTCGGCGACATAGCTGGGGACCAGGCTGAGGCCGAGCTCGGCGGCCAGCGCGAGATATGCGGTGTGGGCCCGGCCGACCACCTCACCGCCGAGTTGGACGAGTCGGCCGTCGGGCAGAGCGGTCTGCTCGACCCTCCCGCCGGGCCGGGCGCGTGCCTCGGCGACCAGCACATCGGCTCCGCCTGCGGCCAGGTCCCGTGCGGCGGCCAGACCGGCGAGTCCGGCGCCGAGCACGACGACATCGTGGTTCATGGGGCACTTTCCTTCGGGTGCGGTCGGGAGGCGGGGAGCTCAGTCGAGTACCAGGCAGTGTTCGGGCTTCCAGCCGATCTCGACGGTCTCACCGCCGCTCCAGCGGTCCTCCATGCGGGAGCGGTCGGTGTTCTGCTCCAGCACGGACACCGTGACGCCGGGCGCGAGTTCGATGAGATACGTGGTGGTGGGACCGGAGTAGACGGTCTCGCGGACGACTCCGCTGACCCGGGCCATGTCCGGCAGGAAGTCGGAGAGCCAGATCTTCTCGGGCCGGATGGACAGGCTGACCCTGGTGCCGTCGGCGATTGTGCCGCGGGCGCCCACCGGGAGCGCCGGCCCCTCGTCCATGACGACCTGGCCGGCGCGGTAGGTACCGGGGACCAGGTTGGAGGTACCCATGAAGGAGGCGACGAAGCTGCTGGCGGGGCGTTCGTAGACGTCCTCCGGGGTGCCGCACTGCTCGACGTGGCCCTCGCTCATCACGGCCAGCCGGTCCGACATGGTCAGCGCCTCGTCCTGGTCGTGCGTGACGAAGACGAAGGTGATGCCGATCTCCCGCTGGATCTGCTTGAGTTCCACCTGCATCTGGCGGCGGAGCTTGAGATCGAGCGCCGCGAGCGGCTCGTCGAGCAGCAGCACCTGGGGGCGGTTGACCAGGGCGCGGGCGAGCGCCACACGCTGGCGCTGGCCACCGGAGAGTGTGCGGGGTTTGCGGTCGGCGAGTGCGGACAGTTGGACGCGTTCCAGCATGGTGCCGACCCGTTCGCGGATCTCGCCGCGTGGCACTCCGCTGCGCTTGAGACCGAAGGCCACGTTGTCGGCGACCGAGAGATGGTCGAAGAGGGCGTAGCTCTGGAACACCGTGTTGACGTCACGCTTGTTGGGAGGCAGCCAGGTCACGTCCTCACCGCCGAGGAGGATGGTGCCTTCGGTGGGGTCGGTGAATCCGCCGATCATGCGCAGAGTGGTGGTCTTGCCGCAGCCGGACGGGCCGAGCAGCGAGAAGAACTCACCGGGGGCGAGGTCGAGCGACAGCGAGTGCACCGCAAAGGCGTCGCCGTAGCTCTTGCTGATGTCCTGGAGCCGCACCGCCGGTACGGGCGCCGTGGCCGCGGCGGTGGAGTCCGAGGGGGCCGCGGGGTTGGTGTCAGGGGTGAGCGTCACGGTGTCACTTCCCGGAGAGCAGGTCGAGGCCGCCGCGACGGCCGAAGAGACGCGGGATGAAGAGGGCGAGGACGATCAGGGCGATGGATCCGGCGAGCATCAGGGTGCCGACGGCGTTGATGGTGGGCTGCACACCGAAGCGGATCGCCGAGTAGATGCGCACGGAGAGCGGTTGCGGGTCGACGCCGGTGGTGAAGTAGGCGAGCACGAAGTCGTCGAAGACCAGGGCGAAGATCAGCACCGCCGAGGCCAGGATGCTGGGCAGCAGCGCGGGCAGGGTGACCAGCCGCAGGGCCTGCCAGCGGGTGGCTCCGAGGTCCATCGCGGCCTCTTCCGTCTCCGGGTTGAGTGCGGCGATCCGGGAGCGGAGCACGACCGTGACGTAGGAGATGGAGAAGGTGATCTCGGCGAGCATCACGGTGGTGGTGGACAGAGTGATGCCCATGCCCTTGAAGAGCAGCATCGCCGCGACCCCGGTGACGATCTCCGGAGTGATCAGCGGGATCAGCATGATCAGTCCGGCCAGGGAGCCGAGCCGACTGCGGCTGCGCACCAGGCCGAGCGCCAGTGTCACACCCAGGATGAGCGATCCGGCCATGGCCACCAGCGACACCCGCAGGCTCATGTCGAGCGACTGGAGCAGGGTGTCGTCGCGGAGGAAGGCTCCGTACCAGCGGAGACTGAAGTCCTTGAACACGGTCAGGGACTTCTGGGAGTTGAAGGAGAAGAGGACGACCACGCCGATCGGCAGATAGAGCAGCGCGAAGAACACCGCGGTCACGGCGATGGCGAGACGGGGCTTGCGGTCGGTGCCGCGGCGGGCCCTGCGCGGTGCGGTGCCGCGCCGGGGCTTGCTCCGTGCGCCGGGGTCGTCCTGGTGGGGGGTCCTGCCCGGTACGGTGAGTGTCACTGGGCCGCCTCCGCCTCGTCCTTCTCGTCCTTGCGGGTGCGGCGCAGATAGCCCAGCATCCCGAGGAACAGCACGGCCATCATCAGCATGGTCAGAGCCGAGCCCAGCGGCCAGTTCTGGCCCTGGAAGAACTTGTCCTGGATCAGGTTGCCGATCATGATCTGGTCGGGGCCTCCCATCAACTGGGCACTGACGAAGTCGCCCATGGCGGGCAGGAAGACAAGGACGCAGCCGGCTGCCGCGCCCTGCCGGGTGGCGGGCAGGGTGACGTGGAAGAAGGTTCTCAGCGGTCCCCCGTAGAGATCGCGTCCGGCTTCGATGAGGGAGACATCCATGCGTTCGAGGGCCGCGTAGAGCGGGATGATCATGAAGACGACGAAGCCGTAGACGAGCCCGGCTATCACTCCGGGACCGGTCTGGAGGATCCTGGTGTCGCCGTCGGCGATTCCGATCGAGCGCAGTGCCTTCAGCAGCGGGCCGTCGTCGGAGAGGACCACGGACCAGCCGTACATCCGCACCAGGTAGTTGGCGAAGAACGGTACGACGATGGCGGCGATCAGGAAGTTCTTGAACCGTCCGCCGTGCAGGGCGATCGCGTAGGCCACCGGATAGGCCACGGCCAGGCAGATCACCACGGTGAGCAGGGCGTAGCCGAGGGATCTGAGCATCACCGACCGGTAGGCGGGGTCGCCCAGCGCCGTGATGTTGTCGAGGTTGAAGCCGAAGCGCGGATTGCCGAGCGGGTCCGTGGTACCGAGCGCCAGAGTGGCGACCAGCACGAGCGAGGCCAGCAGGAACGCGGCCATCCAGAGGGTGCCGGGGAGCATCAGCCAGGTCCAGGTCCGGTTGGCCTTGGCGGATGGGCCCCGGCGGGGCTTGGCGGGCCCGGACGGCGGAGTGGAACCGGTGCGCGGGTCGGGAGTGGTGTGGGTGGCCATGTCATCCCGCCTTCACGTGCGTCCAGGCGGCGTCACGCGCCTGCTCGCCCTTCGCGGTGCCGTTGCGGAAGTAGAGGTCGTCCTTGAGGTCATCGGCCGAGACCAGGCACTCGGGGAAGGGTTCCACGAGCGCGGCGTAGGTGTCCTCGGTGCCGCCGACCGGCATCGGGTAGCCGATGTACTCGATGTTCTTCTTCACGTTCTCCGGGCGGAGCATGTAGTCGATGAAGAGCATCGCGGTGCCGGGGTGGCGTGCGTCGGAGGGGATGGCATAGCAGTCCGAGTTGACCGGCGAGCCCTCCTTGGCGATCTCGAAGCCGAGCGCGGATGGGTCTTCGGCCTGGGCGAGCATGGCGGCCATGTCCCCGCTCCATGCCTGGGTCATCACGGCGTTGCCGTTGAGCAGGTTGTTGTAGCTGTCGCTGGAGAAGCCGCGTAGATGCGGGCGCAGGGACCTGAGGGTCTCGGCGATCCTGCCGAGGTCGCCCTCGTCCTCCGTGGCAAGGTCGAGACCGAGCTTGAGGGCGGCGAAGCCCAGCACCTCGTCGCGGTCGTCGAGCACGAACACCCGGCCCTTGGCCTTTGCGCTCCAGAGGTCGTCCCAGGAGCCGCCGAGGTCGTCGCCGATCTTGTCCTTGCGCCAGCCGATCCCCGTCTTGTACACGATCCGTGGGACGGTGTAGTGCGAGCCGGCGTCATACCAGGGGTCGGCGAAGTACGGGTAGTGACCGAATACCGACTCGGCGTTCCTGAGCTTGCTGTGGTCGATCCGGCGCAGCCGGTGGCCGGCGGTCAGCCGCTGGGCCCATTTGGCGCTGGGGAAGATGATGTCGTAACGGTTCCCCGCGTTGAGCTTGGCGACCATGCCTTCCATCGAATCGAAGTTCGACTGGATGACCTTGACGCCGTACTCCTTCTCGAACCCGGCGAATACGGCCGGGTCGACGAAGTCGGCCCAGTTGAAGTAGACGAGATCCCCGTCGACCTTGACGTCGATGGGGGCTTCGGTGTCCCCGTACACGCTGGCGTCGGCCGGGAGGAACCCGCATCCGGAAGCGGTGAGACCGAGACCGAGACCGGCGGTGGCGGCTGCGCCGGTGCGCAGGAGGGAGCGGCGGGAGAGCGGGGCGGGCGATGGGTGCGCGGCGGCTGGGAGCGGGGATGGGGAAGGCGGTGCCTCGGGGGACATCGGTGTCCTCTCCGTGGATCTGCGCGGTGCGAGCACTGCTCAGGGGCGATCGCGGGGCTTGGGCCCTGCCTGCGGGCAGGGGCCCGGGGGCCGCGGGCGGTGTGCGGTGTGCGGTGGGGGATCACCACTGCCGGGGCCGGACAGATGCGGGTGCGGGTGGTACGGCGGAAGCGCCGGACACCCGCAATCGGGAAGGCGGGGCGGGACGGTCGGGGACTGGCGCGGGGTGAGGACGGGGTGACGGGTTGAGGACGGGGTGAGGTGAGGACGGGGTGAGGTGAGGACCGGGCGGGTCAGTGCTCCGCGCCGTCCAGGTCGGCCCGGACGCGCTCCGCGAACCAGCCGACCGCCGACTCACGCCGGGAGAGGGGGCCGGGCTCGAACCCGGGAGTGGTGAGTCCTTTCTGCACTCGGGCGACGAGTTCGGCGTCCTCGTCGTTCGTGATCCACCCGATGTGGATGTTCAGCCGTCGGGCGATACGTGTGCGCAGCCCGGTCCCACGCTTGGTGTAGAACGCGCCGGGTACGGCCACGCGGTCCACAGCCGTGGGTATGGCGGTCCAGGCAAGCACATGGTCGGGGTAGAAGTCGATGAGTGTGTTGGGATAGATCACCGCGTACCGCCAGACCTTGTGGTCCGCTTCGGTGAGCCCCGGCATGGGGGCGGTGATCCGCTGGTAGAGGCGCTCGGCCCAGTTCGACGACGGCTTGTCCCGCAGGGGCGAGGCGAAGAGCGCGTACGACTCGCCGAGCTCGCAGGTGTACCCCTGGTAGTCGAGCAGGCGCATCAGCCCGGGGTGTGCCACGGGTACGTGGTAGCCCTCCAGGTAGTTGTCGACAGCGACCTTCCAGTTGGCATGCTGCACCTCGGCACCGGCCAGGTCATGGATCCGGCTGCGGCCGATGGGCACCAGATCGGCGCCCGCGTAGTGGCCGACGGCCTCGGCGAGGCCCGCGCACTGCTCGGCGAGCGGTACGGCGTCGGGGTCGTGGTTCACGAAGACGAAACCGAGGAATGACTCGACCCGGACCGGAAAGAGACCGAGTCTCGGCTTGTCGAGGCAAGGGATCTGCCTGGCCTCGGGAGCTCCCACAAGGCGTCCGTCGAGCTTGTACGTCCAGCCGTGATACGGGCAGCGGATCGCCTTGCCCTCCGACTCCGGGGCTGTGACCAGGCGTGTTCCCCGGTGGCGGCACACATTGAGGTGGGCGGCGAGGCCGCCGTCCTCGGTTCGGACGACCAGCACCTCGCGCCCACCGGCGGTGGCCGCGAGCCGTGCACCGGGTCCGGGGAGGTCCGACTCATGGCAGACCAGCTGCCAGGACTTGGCAAACACGTGCGCCTGCTCCGCCGCGAGGCTGTCCGGGGCGGTGTAGTAGCGGGCGGAAAGGGCCTGCCCCGGGTCCGGGACGGGTTCCGGTCCGGATCCCCGGCCGGTGGTCGGAGGGCGAGCCTCGCTAGGCCGGTCATCGGGACCGGGCCGGGCGGACGGGCTCGTACCGGGCGCGATGGGCACGCTGGGGGAAGGAGCGGAGGCGGGGGCGGCACCGGTCGGCGATGCGGTCGACTCGGTTGCGGGGGCTTCGGGCTGCATCGGATGACTCCTCACTGCCGCCAAGCGCGGCGATCGGTGTTGAGGCAGGCCCTGGGGCTTGTCGGCGGGCCTGGCGGCGTAGATGCACCGAAAGCGCGCTGACTAACTGGCCAGTCAGATTGCTGGCAGGTTTCCACGGTGTCAAGACTTGTGGACTGACTAATTAATTAGTTAGCGTAGTCGGCATCGCCACCGCCGGCGATCCGGTACACAGCCGCTGCTCCGGACCGAAGGCGGCAGCGCCGGGATCCATCCCGGGACCGAGCTCCCGCACCCGCGTTTCGCCGAATTCCCCCTTCGCCGCACTCCCCCGTCGCACGGCACACCGCCCCTGGACGCCGGCCCTGCGCAGGCGCCCGGTCCGCAGCCCGCGCCGCAGCGACTCCCCTGCTCCCGTACTCCACTCCACCACTCCCACTCGGAGGCACCATGAGTGGTCGCCGGAGTCTCGCCTGGCTCGGATTGACACCCGAACCGGAGCGGGAACTTCCCTCCACCGTCGCAGCACTGCGCTCACTCGCGCCCGACGCGGACACGACAGCGCCTGAACTGACGGCAGCCGAGCGGCACCGCATGGAGCGCCTCATCCTGCACGGCAGCGAGCGCAGCTGGCTGCGCTATCTCGCCGAGGTGACGGAGCTGGTGACCGCGGTCGCAAGCGGCGCACGCCGGGGCGATCCGGCGGCGGCGCTGCTGGCAGGGGAGGTCGTACTGGACCACCACCGAATGCTGATCGGGTTGCCGGGCAGCGGCTACGGCCGCACGTCGAAGGACCGGCGCGCACTGGAAACGGCGGTCCTCGCCCTGCGCGGGACGGCGGCGGACCACGGGACGGCAGCCGCTCACACCGGCACCGACACAACGGGCCCCGGCGCCGCCGTCGACACGGCCGCCAACGACACAACGGACTCCGGCGCCGGCAGCACAACACCGGAGACACAACGACCACCACACGTACAGCAGGGACGACAAGGAGGCCAGGGATGACCGTCATCCGCTCCCTGATGCCCTACCGGGCCGGCACCATCCTCGGCGCGATGCCCCACGCCGTGGAGAGCGGTCAGGCATACGCGGCGGGCGGCGGCCATCGGGGTACGGAATCCCCCGAACGCCTGCTGGACCATGTCGCCGATGCCGGGCTGCGCGGTCGCGGCGGGGCCGCATTCCCCGTCGCCGTGAAGCTGCGGACGGTACGCGACGGCGGGGGGCGCCCCGCAGTCGTCGCGAACGGCGAAGAGGGTGAGCCGGGGTCGGTCAAGGACCGCTGGCTGCTGCGGGCCAGACCCCATCTCGTTCTGGACGGACTCGCCCGGGCAGCCTCGATCACCGGAGCCACCCGGGGCTATGTCTACGTCTCCGACCCCTACGCCGCCGCGCGGGTCCGCCAGGCAATCGCCGAGTGCCCGCCCCGCATACCGACCGAGGTGATCGAGACCGCACACACCTATGTGGCGGGCGAGGAGACCGCGGCGGTACGCCGGATCAACGGCGGGCCCGCCCTGCCCACCGCGAAGCCCCCGCGCCCTTACGAGCGGGGAGTCGGCGACCAGCCGACCCTGGTCTCCAATGTCGAGACCCTCGCCCGGATCGCCCTGATCGCCACGCACCCCGAACGCCGGCACGAGATCGCGGGCAGCACCGTGCTCACCCTGTCATCGCCCCGTGGCGGCGCGCTGCTCACGGAGGCCCCGTACGGGACCACCCTGGCCGCCCTGGCCACCGTCCAGGGCACCGCGAGACCGGTCGGCGCGCTGATGGGCGGACTCTTCGGCGGGCTGATCGGCCCCGAGGCACTCGGGCTGACGCTCGACGGCGCGGAACTCGCCGCCGCGGGTACAGCGCTGGGCTGCGGAGCCGTCCGGTTCCTCGGTCCCGGCAGCTGCCCAGTGGCGACGGCCGCCGACGCCGCCGGGCATCTGCAGGCCGGAAGCGCACGCCAGTGCGGCGTCTGCGTCTCCGGCACCGCGGCGATCGCGGACACCCTGCGGCAGCTGACCGACGGCAGCGCCCCACCGGACACCGAGGAGCGGCTGCGACGCTGGTCGTCCGGGCTGCCCGGGCGCGGCGCCTGCGGGCTGCTCGACGCCGCGGCAGGGACGGCGGGCAGCCTGCTGCGCGCCTTCCCCGGCCTCGTCCGCACACACCTCGGCGCTGGCTGCGCGGACTGCGCCGCGGCCCCGCCCACCGGCGGCCACCGCCTGGTGGTACCCGTCCCCCCGGTCATGGACCACCTCGGGCAGCGGGCCCACTCCTCCCCGGAATCCGGCCCCGAACGGGTTTCCCCGTCGGGCCCTCGCTGAGCTGAAAGGACCACCATGAAACTCCTGCTGGACTCCACCCGCTGCCAGGGCTACGGCCTGTGCCAGGAACACTCCCCCGACCTCGTGGAACTCGACGAGTGGGGCTATGCGGCGGTCATCGCGGTCCCCGTGCCGAGCGGCGGGGAGGACGCGGCCCGCGCCTGCGCCGAATCCTGCCCCAACTCCGCGCTGCGGCTGGAGAAGTGAGATGGCACGCGATCTGACGGCACTGTTCGACCCCGCGTCCGTCGCGGTGGTCGGTGCCAGCGACGACCCGGCCAAGTACGGCCATGCCGTGGCCGCGCAGGCGCTGCGCGCCCCCGGCCGACGCCCCGTCCACCTGGTCAACCGCCGCGGCGGTACGGTGCTCGGCCGGCCGGCCGCGCCCTCGCTCAGCGCGATAGGCGAAGCGGTCGACCTGGCCGTGATCTCGGTACCAGCCGGGGGCTTCGAAGCCGCCGTCGACGAGGCCCTGAGCTGCGGGGCGCGTGCGATCGTCGCCATCACGGCCGGATTCGCCGAGACGGGCGCTGCCGGGCTGGCCCGCCAGCAGTCGATAGCCGATCGGGTACGCGAGGCGGGGGCCGTCCTGGTCGGGCCCAACTGCCTGGGTATCGCCGACAACACGACAGAGCTCTATCTGGCGTCCGACACTTTCACCCCCGGCGGGATCGCGCTGCTGAGCCAGAGCGGCAATCTCGCCCTTGAGCTCCAGCTGCGCTTCGCTCCGCACGCTCTGGGCTTCTCCCGCTTCGTCTCGCTCGGCAACCAGTCGGACGTCACACTCGTCGATCTGGTCGAGGACTGCGCCCGGCACGACGGCACTTCCGCGCTGGCGGTGTACGCGGAGGATTTCGGCGACGGCCGCGCCTTCGCCCGGGCAGCCGCCACGGCCGGCAAACCCGTCGTGCTGCTGACGGCCGGACGCGGCAGGGCGTCGGCCCGCAGCGCCCAGTCCCACACCGGCGCCCTCACCACATCCGCCGACGTGGTGGCCGCGGCCTGCCGCGACGCCGGAGTCGAGCTCGTCGCCACGCCTCGGGAGATGACCGTCGTGCTGGCCGCGCTGCGCTCCGGTGGCCGCGGTTCAGGGCGGCGTACGGCGGTGTTCACCGACGGCGGCGGCCACGGTGTGATCGCCGCAGACGCCGCCGAGTCGGCGGGACTCGACGTCCCCGAGCTGGGCGAGAAGGCTCAGTCCCGGCTGCGGTCGGTGCTGTGGGAGCAGTCGGCCGTGGGAAACCCGGTCGATCTGGCCGGAATGGGCGAGCAGGACCCCCGGTCCTACGCGGAGGCCGTCGGTTCGCTGCTCGACGCCGACGAGGTCGACGCCGTGCTGATGACGGGCTACTTCGGTGGGTACTCCGCCTCCGAAGGCGGGCTCGGCGGCGGGGGTACGGCCTTGGCCGAGGGCGAGATCCGAGCCGCACGGGACATCGTGCTGCGTCGTGTGGAGCGCCCAAAGCCCCTGGTCGTCCAGTCCATGTATCCGCAGGCACCGAGCTGCCGGATTCTCGCGGACGCGGGGGTGCCGGTGTTCTCCGCCACGGAGGACGCGGCTCGTGCGCTCACCGCGCTGACGGTGGGTGAGGGCCCGGAACCGCACGGGGTCCACCCCCTGCCCGCACCCGCGGCACCGCTGGAGGACCCCGGCTACCACGGCGTTCGGGCTCTGCTCACAGCAGCGGGGGTGCCGTTCCCGGCGGCGCGCGAGATCACCGGCGAGGCCGAACTGATCGCAGCAGCAGGTGAGTTCGACGGTCCCTATGTGCTGAAGGCGCTGCATCTGCTGCACAAGTCCGACGCGGGCGGTGTCGTGCTTCGGCTCCCGGACCGGGCGGCGCTGCTGGCCGCGTACCGGGAGATGCACGCCCGGCTCGGCGCGGCCGCGTACTCGGTGGAGGCGATGGCCGATCTCAGTGACGGGGTCGAGCTGATCGTGGGCGTCAACCAGGACCCCCGCTTCGGCCCCGTCGCCATGGTCGGACTCGGCGGGGTGCTCACCGAGACGCTGCACGATGTCGCGTTCTCCCTGGCCCCCGTGCCCGCGCCGCGCGCCGAGCGGCTGCTGCGAGGACTGCGCACGGCGGGGCTCCTCGCGGGAGTACGCGGCCGGCCGGCCGTCGACATGACCGCGGCCGCCGAGGTCATCGCCCTGATCACCGAGGTCGCCGCGGCGCATCCGGAGATCGCCGAGCTGGAGATCAATCCCCTGCTCGTCCGCCCGAGCGGCGTACTGGCTCTGGACGCCCGGGCCGTACTCGCCTGAACGGCCCGCCCGCCGACCTTCCTTCCCCCGTTCCCTCTCTTTGCTCCCCTTCTCACTTTCTCCCCCGTCTCTCCCATCTCTCCCCCGAGGAGGCGTCCATGGACTTCCGCTACACCCCCGAGCAGGCCCGGCTCAAGGAGCGGGCAGCCGAGTACACCCGGTTGCTGATGCGTTACGAGAACCAGTCGGAGGAGGCGGGCGGTCCGCTGCCGGCCGACACCGTCCGGGAGCTGACCCGCGCGGCGATCGACGCCGGTGTGTACGCGATCAACATGCCCGCCGAGTGGGGCGGGGCCGGTCTCTCCCTTCTGGACCAGGTCATCGTGGAAGAGGAGTTCGGCAAGGTCACCAACTGCCTGTGGGACATCCCCTGGCGGCCCGCCAACGTTCTCGCGTACGGCACGGAGGCGCAGCGTGAGAAGTACCTGCTGCCGGTCATCCGGGGGGAGCGGTTCGACGCCTTCGCAGTGACGGAGCCGGGTGCGGGCTCGGACCCCTCGTCAGGTGTGAGCACGGCGACCAGGACCGAGGGAGGCTGGCTGCTCAACGGCGAGAAGTGGTTCGTGACCTGCGGTGACATCGCGGACTTCCTGCTCGTGCAGGCCGATGCCGGTCCGGACCGCGAGGCGACGCTGTTCTTCGTGGACAAGCGGGCCCCTGGCCTGGAGATGACCCGGGTGCCGCACTTCATGCACTCCGCGGTCAACGGGCATCCGGAGTTCGTGCTCACCGACGTGTTCGTGCCCGACGAGGATGTGCTCGGCGGTGTGGGCCGCGGCTATGAGCTGACCAAGGAGTGGTTCACGGACGAACGCCTGATGATCGCCGCCCGCACCGTGGGCGCCGCCGAGCGCGCGCTGGAGCTGGCCCGCGAGTGGGCCGTCGAACGCCGACAGTTCGGCTCCCGGATCGCGGACTTCCAGCTCATCCAGGGCATGCTCGCCGACTGCGCCGTGGACATCGCCGTCAACCGCGCCTACACCCACCAGGTCGCCTGGGAGGCCGATCAGCCGCACACGGACCGCAAGACGCTGCACGCCAAGGCGTCCACGGCGAAGCTGGCCGCCAGCGAGGCCGCCGGGCGCGTCATCGACCGCTGCCTCCAGATCTTCGGAGGCCGCGGCTACGACCGCCACTACCCGGTCGAACGGATGTACCGCGAACTGCGCGTCGACCGCATCTGGGAAGGCACCTCCGAGATCCAGCGCCTGATCATCGCCAACGAGCTCATCAAGCGCGGCACCCAGGCACTCGCACTCCCCCTGTCCGGCTCCTGACCCCCGTTGCCCCACCGATACCCGAGGACTGCCATGGACTTCCGTCTCACCGCCCGTCAGGAAGAGCTGCGGGGCTCCGCCCGCGAACTCACTCAGTTCATCATGAAGTACGAGGTCGACTGCGAGGAGAACAACGGCCTCCCGCCCGCCGCCCACACCGAGATCCGCGACGCGGTACTGGCCAGCGGACTCCAGGCGGTCAACATGCCCACCGAGTGGGGCGGTGCCGGACTCACCATCCTGGAGCAGGCGACCGTCCAGGAGGAGCTGGGGCGCCTCACCGGAGCGTTGTGGGACATGGTGTGGCGGCCGGCCAACGCGCTCCGCTTCTGCACACCCGAGCAGCGGGAGCGCTATCTCGTGCCGGTCATCCGGGGCGCGCGCCGAGACTGCTACGCGGTGACCGAGCCCGAGGCCGGATCCGACCCGCAGAACCTGAAGACGACAGCGACGCGCACCGGCGACGGCTGGTCGATCAACGGCGAGAAGTGGTTCGTCACCGTAGGGGACCACGCCGACTTCATGATCGTGCTGGCGGCGGCCGGGGAGGAGCGCGCGCCGACCCTGTTCCTGGTGGACAAGGACACCCCAGGCATCGAGATGACCAGAGTGCCGCGCTTCATGCACACCTTCGTGTACGAGCACCCCGAGTTCACCTTCAGCGATGTGCGGGTGGGCGATGACGCGGTGCTCGGCGGAATCGGCAACGGCTACGACATCACCCGCTCCTGGTTCACCGAGGAGCGCCTGATGATCGCGGCCCGCACCACAGGCGCGGCCGAGCGCGCGCTGGAGCTCGCGCGCGACTGGGCCGTCGAACGCCGACAGTTCGGCTCCCGGATCGCGGACTTCCAGCTCATCCAGGGCATGCTCGCCGACTGCGCCGTGGACATCGCCGTCAACCGCGCCTACACCCACCAGGTCGCCTGGGAAGTGGACGCGGGGCTGTCCGACCGCAAGACGCTGCACGCCAAGGCAGCCATCGCCAAGCTTTCGGCGAGTGAAGCCGCGGGCCGGGTGATCGACCGCTGTGTGCAGATCTTCGGCGGCCGCGGCTACGACCGCTCCTACCCGGTGGAGCGTCTCTACCGCGAACTGCGCGTCGACCGCATCTGGGAGGGCACCTCCGAGATCCAGCGCCTGATCATCGCGGGTGAGCTGGTCAAGCGCGGCACGGGGGTGCTGCAGTTGCCGACCGAGTGACGGCGGAGGGCGGCCACGGCTGCGGCCGGTGTGGGCTCCGGGCTCCCGGGCCCTGCCCACACCGGTTGGGACGGTGCCGCACCTGTTGGGACGGCGCCCGCACCGGGCGACCGCACGACGAGGCGGACAGTCCCAGCCCAAGGGAGCAAGGGCGAGCTAGGGCGTGTTGCGAAAGTCCCTCCTGACCCGCGACGCCTGGCACGCACGCTCGCTGCGTTGTCGGAGTCATCCAAGTACGTCCAGTACGAGGATGATCCTCCGCCTTGCGATCGCACGCACCAGACGCCGCAGGCCCCGCCCTGCGGGCGGACGGAGCTACTTTCGCAACACACCCTGGACCCCGCACTCCCGAGGGACCGCGACCACGGTCCCCACGAAGACCACGACCACGAACACCAAAGGTGCCGAGAACGGCGCGCAGGAGGAGACCATGGCCGAGACCGGGCAGCCACCCATCGAACGGGTCGGCGTCGTGGGGTGCGGGCTGATGGGGTCCGGGATCGCCGAGGTATGTGCGCGGGCGGGTCTTGACGTCGTGGTGGCCGAGTCGGGTGCCGCCGCCGAATCCGGCCGGGCGCGGATCGCGGAGTCACTGGGGCGCGCCGTGGACAAGGGCAAGCTGTCCGCCGCCGACAGGGACGCGGCACTGGCCCGGATCGCGGTCGTCGACGATGTGAGCCAGCTGGCGGACCGGGACCTGGTCGTGGAGGCCGTCGCCGAGGACGCGGACCTCAAAGTGGAGGTGTTCAGCAGGTTGGACGCGGTGGTGAAGAACCCGGACGCCGTACTGGCGACCAACACCTCGTCCATCCCGGTCATCCGGCTCGCGGCGGCCACCTCGCGGCCACAACAGGTGATCGGCCTCCACTTCTTCAACCCGGTGCCCGTATTGCCGCTGGTCGAGCTGGTGCCGACCCTGCTGACCTCCGACGAGACCGTCCTGCGTGCCGAGGCGTTCACCGAGGGCGTGCTCGGCAAGCGGGTCGTGAGAGCCAGGGACACGTCCGGGTTCATCGTCAACGCGCTGCTGGTGCCCTACCTGCTGGCGGCCGTCCGGATGGCGGAGGCCGCAACCGCCTCCGTCGAGGACATCGACCGTGCGATGACGCTGGGCTGCGCGCATCCGCTGGGCCCGCTCGCGCTGACCGACCTGATCGGTCTCGACACGACCCGGGCGATCGCGGAGTCCATGTACGAGGAGTTCCGGGAGCCGCTCTACGCTCCGCCGCCCCTGCTGTGCCGGATGGTCGAGGCGGGTCTGCTCGGCCGCAAGTCGGGCCGGGGCTTCCACACGTACCGGTAGATCTCGCCTGGCCCGGGACCGCCACCGGCGTGGATACGCGAAGATGGGAGGTGGCGTCGGCGCGGCCCGGCGCAGAGACCGCACCGCAGGACCGACCCCAGGGGGTATCCACGTGGCCATGGCCGAACGCACTCGCGAGACACGTGAGCGGATCCTGTCCGCGGCCTGCGAAGTGATCGCCGAGGTCGGCTTCGAGAAGATCCGCATGCGCATGGTCGCGGAACACGCCGGTGTCTCGACAGCACTGCTGCACTACCACTTCGAGAACCGCGAGAAGCTGTTCACCGAGGCGATGACCCATTCGTTCGCTCATACGAGCACCGAGCTCGAACGGGACGCCGGTTCCGTGCCGGCTTCGGTGATCCTGGCGCGGATCCTGCACAGTCTGCTGCCGACCGACCCGGTGCTCAGGCAGGACTGGCGGCTGTGGCAGGAGCTGTGGGTGCGGGCGCTGCGCGATGACGCCACGCAGAAGTTCGCCGTGGATCTGTACGACCAACTGCACACCTGGGTCGGCACCGCGTTGCGGCGGGGCATCGACTCGGGCGAGTTCTCGCCCTTCGATGTGGACGCGACCGCCACGCTGCTGCTGGTGATGTGCGACGGGTTCGGCATCCGGCTGATGCTGGGCGACCCACGGGTGACACTGGATTCGGCGCAGGCGGCGATCTGGGGGGCGGTGGCGCCCGCCCTCGGCGTCCCCGGGGCGTTCCCGGAGATCTGAGGACGACAGGCACCGCACGGCTACCAGGTCACCGGCAGTTCGACCGGGAAGCGCCCCGTCCTTGGCCGCGGCCGGCGCGCCGATCAGGTCGCTTCCCGGGGTGTGCCGCCGCTCCTTGACCAGCCGGTCGAAGTAGGACCGCAGTGCCGCCTTCGCTCTCGCCTAGATCTGCTGGCCGTCCTCGCCGGTGGAGAGCAGCCGGTACGCGAGGTCCTCTCACCACTCGCGGGAAATCATGCGGAAGCAGGACACGACCGGCCCGGCCATGTCCCACCCATGCGTCCATGTGCGCGCCGCATCGGTCCCGGACACCTCTCGACGCCCTGATTGCCCCTCATCGAGTACAGCGGCAAGCGGCCACCGGTCTGCTACTCGCCGCGCCAGACGTTGTCGAAGGCGGCCTGCTCGATGGCACGCCGCTGCCTCAGGGCCTCCAGTTCCGTCAGCGACCCGTACACGGCGGCGAGCACGGTGTCCACCGCGTCGTCTCCCGTGCTCGGCACATCGGCTCCGGATTCGGGCTCGGCTTGGGCATCCGCATCCGCGTCGGCACCCGCGCCCGCGTGGTCGGCGGTGCCCTCGCGCCGGATACGCACCGCCGTGGCGAGGGCGACCAGCACGGGCTCACCCGACACCCAGCGACCCAGGGCGTCGCGGAGTGCCGGCGAATCGGCGGGCTCGACACGCCGCGAGCGGAAGGTCAACCCTCGGCGGCGCGGCCTGCTGAGCAGACCGTCCGCTTCGAGCGCCGCCAGATAAGCCGTGGAGAGGCCCCGGCCCCTGCGCCACAGCCAGTCGTCCACCGACTCGTACGGTCGCTCGCGAACCACGGACTCCGCGGCCTGGTCCTGCAGGGAGTCGCCGTGGGCGGTAGGGGTGCCGGGCACGATGCGGTCGCCGTCCAGGGCCACCGCCCCGGCACGGATGAGGTCGATCACCTCCGCGCCCGCGACGGCGAGCGAGAAGTCGCCGTGTTCCACGGAGCGGCCGGGCTCCGTGTGCAAGGCGATGATCATCAGGTCCCGTGCTGTGGTCATATGAATCCGATCCGCCCTCAGGGTGCCGTGTCAGCCGGTCTCGGGCACCATCCGGAAGCGTGCGGCGCCCGAGAGCATCCTGTCGTACGCCTCACCTGCCCGGTCCAGCGGAACGACCGCGCGCACCAGTTCCCCGCCGGCCCCGTGCGCCGAGAGTCCGGCGTGCGGGACACAGCACGTCCCGCTGCCGCACCGCCGAGCGGTGCGGCAGCGGCGCTCGGCGCGCCCTACTTCCCCCGCTTGCCCTGCTTGCGCACCGCCCGCAGCCATTCCCTGTTCATCGCCGCGATCGACGGCAGCGGAATCCCCTTGGGACAGGCCGTCGCGCACTCCCCCGTCAGCGTGCAGCCGCCGAAACCCTCCTCGTCCATGGCGGCCACCATGTCGAGCACCCGGCTCTCGCGCTCGGGCGCGCCCTGCGGGAGCACATTGAGGTGGTTGACCTTCGCCGAGGTGAACAGCATCGCCGACCCGTTGGGGCAGGCCGCCACGCACGCTCCGCAACCGATGCACTCGGCGTGTTCGAAGGCGTGGTCGGCGTCGGCCTTCGGAACGGGGGTGGCATGGGCTTCGGGGACGGCGCCGGTGGGCACGGAGACATACCCGCCGGCCTGGATGACCCGGTCGAACGACGAGCGGTCCACCACCAGGTCCTTGACCACCGGGAACGCCGAGGCCCGCCAGGGCTCGATGTCGATGGTGTCGCCGTCCTCGAAGGAGCGCATATGGAGTTGGCAGGTGGTGGTGCGCTCGGGTCCGTGCGCGTCCCCGTTGATGACCAGGGAGCAGGCGCCGCAGATACCCTCGCGGCAGTCGTGGTCGAAGGCGACGGGGTCCTCACCGCGCAGGATGAGTTCCTCGTTGAGGGTGTCGAGCATCTCCAGGAACGACATGGCCGGCGAGATCCCGGCCACCTCGTAGGTGGCCATGGCGCCGGGCGCGTCCGCGTTCCGCTGGCGCCAGACGCGCAGTCTGAGCTTCATGCGTAGCTCCGCTGGGTGGGGTGGACGTACTCGAAGACGAGGTCTTCCCTGTGCAGGACGGGGGGCCTGCCGTCGCCGGTGAACTCCCAGGCGGCGGCATACGAGAACTCGTCGTCCTTGCGTGCCGCCTCAGCGTCCGGGGTCTGGGACTCCTCACGGAAGTGGCCGCCGCACGATTCGGTTCGATGGAGCGCGTCCAGACACATCAATTCCGCGAGCTCCAGGTAGTCGACGATCCGGTTGGCCTTCTCCAACGCCTGGTTGAACGCTCTTCCTCGCTTCGCCGGGGGGACCCCCACGCCACCGGGTACCTTGATACGCCGCCAGAACTCCTCGCGTATCTTCGGGATCCGGGCCAAGGCCTCGCGCAGGCCTGCTTCGGTGCGTGCCATTCCGCAGAACTCCCACATGAGTTGGCCGACTTCGCGGTGGAAGGAGTCGGGGGTGCGGTCGCCGTCGACGGCGAGCAGCAGGCGAAGCCGGTCCTCGGTCTCGGCGAGCACCTCGGCGACCACCGGGTGCGTGGCATCGACCGGGACGCTGTGCGGGTTGCGGGCGAGGTAGTCGTTGATGGTGGACGGCAGCACGAAGTAGCCGTCGGCGAGACCCTGCATCAGAGCGGAGGCGCCGAGGCGGTTGGCGCCGTGGTCGGAGAAGTTGGCCTCGCCGATGGCGAAGAGCCCTGGGATGGTGGTCTGGAGGTCGTAGTCGACCCACAGCCCGCCCATCGTGTAGTGCACGGCCGGGTAGATCCGCATCGGTACCTCGTAGGGGTTCTCCGCAGTGATCCGCTCGTACATGTCGAAGAGGTTGCCGTACTTCTCCTCGACCTTGTCCCGGCCCATTCGGCGGATCGCGTCGGCGAAGTCCAGGTATACGCCCTGACCGCCGGGGCCCACTCCCCGGCCCTCGTCGCAGACGTTCTTGGCGGCGCGTGAGGCGATGTCGCGGGGGACGAGATTGCCGAACGAGGGGTAGATCCGCTCCAGGTAGTAGTCGCGCTCCGACTCGGGGATCTCGTCGGGTCGTCGCCGGTCGCCCTGCGCCTTGGGTACCCAGATGCGCCCGTCGTTGCGCAGCGACTCACTCATCAGGGTCAGCTTGGACTGGTGGTCGCCGGTGCGCGGGATGCACGTGGGGTGGATCTGGGTGAAGCACGGGTTGGCGAAGTACGCACCGCGCCGGTGTGCCCGCCAGACCGCGGTGGCGTTGGAGTTCATGGCGTTGGTGGACAGAAAGAAGACATTGCCGTAGCCGCCGGTGGCGAGCACCACCGCGTCCGCGAAGTAGGTGTCGATACTCCCCGTGACCAGGTCGCGCGCCACGATGCCCCGCGCCCTGCCTTCGATCACGATCAGGTCCAGCATCTCGGTGCGCGGATGCATCTCGACGTTGCCGGCGGCGATCTGCCGGGACAGCGCCTGGTAGGCGCCGAGCAGCAGCTGCTGGCCGGTCTGGCCGCGGGCGTAGAAGGTACGGGACACCTGCACGCCGCCGAACGAGCGCGTGTCGAGGAGCCCTCCGTACTCACGGGCGAACGGGACACCCTGGGCGACGCACTGGTCGATGATCTCGACGGAGATCTGCGCGAGGCGGTGCACATTGGACTCGCGTGCGCGGAAGTCACCGCCCTTGACGGTGTCGTAGAACAGGCGGTGGACGGAGTCGCCGTCGTTGCGGTAGTTCTTGGCGGCGTTGATACCGCCCTGAGCGGCGATGGAATGGGCGCGGCGCGGCGAGTCCTGGTAGCAGAACTGGATCACGTGGTAGCCCTGTTCGGCGAGCGTGGCGCCGGCCGAACCGCCCGCAAGACCGGTACCGACCACGATGACGGTGTGTTTGCGGCGGTTGGCAGGGTTGACCAGTTTCGCTTCGAAGCGGCGGCGGTCCCAGCGTTCGGCGATCGGACCGTCCGGGGCCACGGTGTCGGTGATCGGCTCGCCGGTCGAGTACTCCGTGTACATGCCAGGGTCGTGTTGTTCGTTCATGTCAGTTCACCAGTCCCGTCATGACGGCGACGGGTACCGAGACGAAGCCCGCCGTCAGCACCAGAGCGAGTGCGTCGGCGGCGGTCTTGAGGGCGCGGTCGCGGGACGCCTTGCCGGCGCCGAGGGTCTGGGCGGCGCTCCAGAAGCCGTGCCGGATGTGCAGGCCGAGGGCGAGCATCGCGGTCAGATAGACGGTGTTGCCGTACCAGGTGGAGAAGCTCGCGACGACGTTCTCGTACGGGCGGCCGTGCTGTGCGTTCTCGTTGACGGTCAGCGTGGTCAGGTCCAGCAGATGCCAGACGATGAACAGCCCGAGGATGATCCCGCCCCAGCGCATGGTCCGGGTGGCATAGCTCGCCCGGGGCCGCTTGTGGACGTACTTCGCGGGCCGGGCACGGATGTCGCGCCTGCTGAGCTGGTACGCCGAGACGGCGTGCAGCACGACGGCCGCGAGCAGCACCACACGGACGCCCCACAGCGCCCACTCGTAGTACAGCAGGGGCTCCCCCAGGGTGCGCAGCCAGTGCGCGTACCCGTTGAACTCGTCCCGGCCGAAAAAGATCTTGAGATTGCCGAGCATATGGACGACCAGATACCCGAGCATGATCAGCCCCGTCACGGCCATCACCGTCTTCTTGCCGACGGTCGATCGCCAGAGCGTGCGCGTCATGTACGGGCGGTGGACCGTCCGCGTTGCCTGAGCCATGCGCACGACGCTAAGACCGATGAGCATGAGAGGTCCAAGACATGCTTCCGCTCATCTCCATAGGCAACACCTATCGTGGCGGGTATCGTGACACCGGTGCAGTTCCAGCAGCTGATGTACTTCGTGGCCGTGGCGGAGACCCGGCACTTCACCCGCGCCGCGGAGCGGACACATGTCGCGCAGCCCTCGCTGTCGCAGCAGATCCGGGCGCTCGAGAAGGAGCTGGGCGCCGAGCTGTTCAGCCGGGCCCGCGGCAACATCGCGCTCACCGACGCGGGTGAGGCGCTGCTGCCGCTGGCGCGGCGGATCCTGGCGGACGCGGACACGGCCCGCCATGAGGTGCAGGAGCTGGTGCAGCTGCGCCGCGGACGGGTCAGACTCGGGGCGACGCCGAGCGTGTGCACAGGACTGCTGCCGGATGTGCTGCGGTCCTTCCACGACCGGCACCCGGGCGTCGAGCTGCTGATCGACGAGGGCGGCTCGCACGACCTCGTACGGCAGCTGGCGCGTGGCGCGCTCGACCTGGCACTGGTGGTCATGCCGCTACCGGCCCCGGGACCGTCCCTGACGACGGTGCGGCTGCTGGAGGAGGACCTGGTGGTGGTGAGCTCGCCGCACACGGCTCCCCTGCGTCGGCCCCTGCGGATCTCCGACCTCCAGGGCGTGCCCATGGTGATGTACCGGCACGGCTACGACTTGCGGGAGCTGACCGTCGCGGCCTGCCGGGCCGCGGGCTTCGAGCCGTCGTTCACGGTGGAGGGCGGCGAGATGGACGCGGTGCTCGGGTTCGTTCGGGCCGGGCTCGGGGTGGCGGTGGTGCCGAGCATGGTCGCGGGGCGTTCCGGCCGGGATCTGCACGTGACCCCACTGGCCGCGCCGGGGCTGCGGCGCACCATCGCGCTGGCGCACCGCAGTGACGTGGCTCCGCCTCGCGCCGCGCGGGAGCTCCAGCACATGCTGCTGCGCTCACACGGACGGTCGGGCGGGGAACAGACCGCGGAAGGCTGAGCGACGGGGGCCGCGGTGGGTGTCCCGCACTCCCGGGCTGCCGTGGTACCGACACGTCCGGGCTCGTCCGATCTGTCACACGGCGTCGGCCAGCGACAGCGCGTGCAGCCGGTCCGGCGGGCCCGGGCGTGCGTAATACCAGCCCTGGGCGGTGTCGCAGCCCAGCTCCCGCAACTGCTCGGCCTGCGCACCGGTCTCGACGCCCTCGACGGTGACCGCCAGTTCCAGGCTGTGGGCCAGCGCGACGATGCCCTCCACGATCTTGATGTCGACCGGGTCGGCGGGGTGCTGCTGCATGCCCTGGGTGAAGGATCGGTCCAGCTTGAGGATGCTCACCGGGAGCCGCCGCAGGTTCGCCAGGTTCGAGTAGCCGGTGCCGAAGTCGTCGAGGGCGATGTCGACGCCCATCTCGGCCAGTTGCCGCAGCGGCTTGAGGAGGTCCTCGTCCGCGCCGATCAGTGCCGACTCGGTGACCTCCAGGCACAGGGCGCCTGGTTCCAGACCGGAGCGCTCCAGGATGTCCACGGTGTCCGCGACCAGTCCCGGATGGTGCAGCTGCGCCGGGGAGAGATTCACATTGATTCGCAGCGTCCGGTCGTCATGCCCCGCAGGGCGCTGGTCCTGCCAGAAGCGGGCCTGCCGGGCGGCTTCCTGGAGCACCCAGCGGCCGAGCGGCACGATGAGACCGGTGTGCTCGGCGAGCGGGATGAACCGGTCGGGTCCGAGCACACCGTGCTGCGGGTGGCACCAGCGCACCAGGGCCTCGGCGCCGTGCACACTGCCGTCGCCGAGGCGGACCAGAGGCTGGTACTCGATGAAGAACTCACCGCGTTCCAGCGCCGCGGGCAGCGCCGTGGTCAGCCCATGGCGGGTGATCGCACGGGCATCGGCCTCGGGATCGGCGAACTCGTAGCGGTTGCCGCCGGCGGACTTGGCCCGGTACATGGTGATGTCGGCGCTGCGCAGCACCTCCGCCGGGGTGCGTTCGCCGGCCGCTCCCTCGACGATGCCGATGCTGCCCCGGACCCTGATCTCACGTCCGTCGAGCATGACCGGTGTGGACAGTGCGCCGAGGATCCGGCCGGCCAGTTCACGGGTCTCGTGCTCGGTGTCCCGGCTTGTGTCCCGGATGGTGTCCCGGCCGGAGTCGCTGCCCGTGGTCAGCGCCACGAACTCGTCTCCACCGAGCCGGGCCACCATCTCGCCGGGCGCCGTGGCACAGCTCTGCAAGCGGTCGGCTATCTCCACGAGGAGCCGGTCCCCGGCGGAGTGGCCCAGACTGTCGTTGATGGCCTTGAAGCCGTCCAGGTCGAGGTAGCAGAGCCCGAAACTGTTCCCCTCTCCCGCGGTCAGCGCCTTCTCGAGACGCTCGAAGAACAGGGTGCGGTTGGGCAGTCCGGTGAGCGCGTCGTGCGTTGCCTCGTACCGCAGCCTGAGGTTGAGCAGCCGCCGTTCGGTGGTGTCCTCGATCAGGGCCAGCTGGTACTTGGGCCTGCCCTCCGCGTCCCGCAGCAGCGACACCGTGAGGTTGGTCCACAGCACGGTGCCGTCGTTGCGGTAGAACGGCTTCTCGATCCGGAAGTGTTCGCGCTCGCCGCGTATGAGCTCTTCGTGGAGGTCCCAGACGTTGGGCCGGTCTTCCGGGTGCACCCACTCGTTGACCTTGCGGCCGCGCACATGGTGTTCGAGGCCGCCGAACATCCGGGTGAGGGTGTCGTTGACCTCGAGTACGTTGCCCTCCAGGTCGGCGATGCCGATCCCGATCGCCGCTCCTTCGAACACGGCGCGGAAGCGGGTCTCGGTGGCGTGCAGTGCCTCCATCGCGTCGCTGCGCGCCGCGAGCGCCGAACGGGCGATGGCTTCCTGCTCGCTCAGCGTGCGCTCGCGCAGCGCTTGGGCGTAGCCGGCGGCGATGGCGTGCTGCAGCCGAGCGCAGCGGGCGCGACTGTCCTCGGCGGGCTCCTGGCCGTTGCCGCAGTACAGGACCAGATAGGCATCCACGACGCCGAGTGTGCGGCTGAGCGCGTCCGGGTCGGTGCAGTGGGCGGCGACCAGAGCCGCACCGACCGCGTGTGCGGCGGAGTTGGCGGCGGTGCCGGAGGGACGGGAGTGCAGCGCGTCGCTGAGCCTGCGGGCGAGCGGCAGCAGATGCTGTTCGAATTCGGCCCGGGTCAGCGAGGTGGCCGTGACCGGGAAGATCGCCCGGCTCCAGATGGTCGCGAAGCGCTGGAGTCTGTCCTCGAGGCAGTTCGGCTCAACCGTCGAGCCCGTCGCCTGTGACGGCAGTTTCACGCCTTGCGCCCCACCCCTGCGTAGCCGGAGAAGGCGTATGGGTCCTCCTGCTCGGCCGGGGTGTCGGGGCGCCAGTCGGCCATCGACACCAATCCGGGTTCCACGAGTTCGAAACCGTCGAAGAATCCCGCGATCTCCTCGCGGGTTCTCATGACCAGGGGGTTGCGGATGTCCTTGTAGACGTCCACCGCGGCGCCGACCCGCTCCCGCTCCACCGGGACGCCGTCGTAGGAGGCGTGGGTGACCAGGATCATGCTGCCGGGTGCGAGCGCGTCGCGGAGTCGGGCCACGGCGCGGTGCGGTTCGTCGGAGTCCTCGATGAAATGGAGGACGAACACCAGCAGCAGGGCGACGGGACGGTCCAGGTCGAGCAGGCGGGACACTTCGGGACTGTCCAGGATGTCCTGCGGCTTGCGCAGATCGGCTCCGGCGATGTCCGCGTTGTCATTGCTCTCCAGCACGGCGCGGCTGTGGGCCACGGCGACCGGATCGTGGTCCACGTACACCACGCGGGCGTCCGGGCTGGCCGCCTGGGCCACTTCGTGGACGTTGCCGAAGGTCGGAATGCCGGAACCGATGTCGAGGAACTGGGTGATTCCCTCACTCACCGCATAGCGTACGGCCCGCCGCATCACGGCCCGGTTGGCCTGCATGATCTTGGGCAGACCGGGGACGAACTCCATGGCCTTGCGCGCTGCTTCCCGATCGACTTCGAAATTGTGTGAACCGCCCAGATAGTAGTCGTAGATTCGGGACACACTCGGCACCGATATGTCGATGCCCGGTGGGGCCCAGGCGGGACGCTCCATCGATGTCTCCAACAAGTCGCCACGGGACGTACGGCCATATTGAGGCCAGTGTTCGAGCCGAGGCTACTGATCGACCGCCAAGAGAGCGAGCAGAAACGGAAATTACCGATCCGTTCTTGGTCACACATGCTCCCGGCACGTGCCGTCGACCCCACTGTGATCTGCCTGTGTTTGCCCTGCGATCACCCTGTATTCCCACTGTACTCATCGGCTCGCCCCCTCGGTGCCTGCCCCGGTCACACCGCGCGGCCCGTCGTCATACGTTGGGGCGCATGACGACGGGCCGACGGGTCGGAGCACCGCGTGGGGATGTCTACTTGGGCGCTCCGACCGGCTTGCCCTGGGGCGAGACCGCGTACCAGGTGCCGCCCACGCCCTGACCGTTGATGTCGCCCGGCTTGGAGTCGCCGGAGTAGGTGTAGATCGGCCAGCAGTCGATGGTCTGCTGCTTGATACCGTCGGGGCGGTCGAAGGTGACAAAGCCCTTCTTCAGGATGCCCTCGGTGTCGTTCTTGTCGACCGGAGCGACGACCGGCCACTTCTCCAGGCAGGAGCCCGTGCAGGCCGTCTTCATCGGCCAGGCCGAGTCCCGCATGAAGCGGTAGACCGTCATTCCGTTCTTGTCCACGACGATCTCGCCCAGCTTGGGGTCCTTGCGTACGGAGAGACCGGCGAGGTCGGCGGGCTTGCCACCCTCTCCGGCCGCGCCTGCGCCGCCCGCCGCGGCCTTCTTGCCGTCTGGGGCAGAGGCGTACCAGGTGCCGCCCACACCCTGGCCGTTGATGTCCCCGGGCTTGGTGTCCTTGGCATAGCGGTACATCGGCCAGCCGCCGATGGTGAGCTGCTTGCTGCCGTCGGCGCGGGTGACCTCGCCGATCAGTGAGGCGTCGGTACCGGGTGCGGCGGTCACATCGCCGGCGGCCACGACGGGCCAGGCTTTCGCGCAGTCGCCGTTGCAGTTGGACTTCGGCGGGGTGACGGTGTCCTTCTCGAAACGGTAGAGCGTGAAACCCTCGCTGTCGGTGAGGACTTCGCCGAGCTTCTTGCTCTCCAGGACAGCGAGCTGTCCGGCGGTCTTGGCGGCGGCTCCGCCGGGTGCGGCCGAACTGCCGGCGCCCGAGCCGTAACCGTCGGCGGGCTGCTGCTGGCCTGCGGGCTGCGCCGCGACGGCCTGACCGGGTGTTGTCGCGCCCTGCTCCTGGCCGCACGCCGTCGTCATCGCCAGTACGGCTGCCGCGCTGACCGCGAGCGAGGCGTTCCGCCAGGTATTCATGTCAACTCCCGTTAGCCCTGATCCGCTTATGGCGCCGGTGCGCCGTTCATGGCCCTAAGTACGAGCTGGGGCGGCCAAGGTGTTCAAAGAACCAGGAAAAAAGTTCCGCCACGGCAAACCCGAGCTTGCCGACAACCCCTCCATCAGGCGAATCACCACCCATAGGGGCGTGTTCCGGGCACGGGCGGATCATGCTCATCCGCGTGTACGGATCGCTCGTCGGACGGCTGCTCTCAGCCGCCGCACTCACCTGGCTGCTGATGCCTTCGCCGTTCGCCGCCGCCACGACCGCCGACAACTGCTCGTACGCGACGATCGAGCAGGGCGGCCCGTCCTCGGCCGGCCCGGTCGGCACCGGCGGCTCCTTCGACGACTTCGGCTCGTTCGGCTCGTTCGACTCCACCACATCGGCCGCCGGCAGGGGTGACTGCTGGGCGGGAGCGCCCACACCCAAGCCGCGACAGCCGAAGCCGCCCCCGCCACCACCCCAGCCGCGTATCGCGCCCGAACCCGCTCCTACTCCTCCTCCACCAACACCAACACCAACACCAACACCTCCGCCCCCGTCACCCACTCCGTCCCCGCCTCCCAAGCCCACCGTCCGGCCGAAGCCCGCGCCACCGGCCCCGGTCGCCTTGCCCGCCTACCGCAAACCGGCCCGCAAGGAGCCGCAGGGCGGCCCCTCACTGGTCACACTCACGCTCCTGGTCACCGCCCCCGCGGTGCTCGCCGCCGCCTTTCTGCGTCCCCGCTCCTGAATCGAGGTACTACGTGTCGGAATGGGCCGTACTCACCATCGCCATGGCTGCGGCCTGCGCGGTCGTACTGACCATCACCGTCATCAACCAGCGCCGCGTCGGCGACGACGACGATCCATCGGAGACCCCTGACGTCATCGAGTACATGACGATGATGATCGGCGTGGTCTATGCCATCGTGCTGGGTCTGGCCATCGCCGGTGTCTGGGAGGCCCGCGGCGCGGCCCAGGACTCCGTGCGCCATGAGGCGCAGGCACTGCACGAGGTGTACGAACGCGCCGCGGTCTACCCGGTGGAGGCACGCGACCGGATCCGCGCCGACGCCGAGGCCTACGCCACCCATGTGGTCCAGTCCGAGTGGCGGCATATGGTCGAAGAGGGTTCCCTCACCGATGAGGGCACCCGTCTGCTCGACCGGCTGCGGCGCGATGTGACGGACTATGTGCCGAAGACCGATCATGAGGGTCAGGCGTACCAGCCACTGGTCGACCAGGTCGCCGCCGTGGACGACGCCCGGGGCGCCAGGGGCAGTAGCATCGAGGCGACCATGCCCGGGGTGGTCTGGTTCGGGCTGATCACCGGCGCCGTGGTCACGGTGGGCCTGATCTTCACCCTGCAGATCCGCCGAACCTTCCGGGAACTGCTCCTCGCGGGGCTGTTCAGCGCTCTGATCGCCTTCCTGCTCTTCCTCATCTGGGACTTCGACGCACCGTTCGGACGGGGCATCGGCACCACCGCCGAACCGTTCATCGCGTACTTCCCGAAGCTCGGAGGCTGACGAACCGCCCGGGGGGCCGCCCGGAGCATGAGGCAGAGCCGGGACCACGCCGTTCCAAACCTTCCGTAGGCCACTCGGGCGACACAAATAACCCATTCGCCCGACACCGATCGCGCGTACGAACGGGTCACTCCTAGCGTTTCGGATATCGAGGTGCATTCCCTGCCTTTGTGGAAACCCGTTCCGCAACTGCTCCTCGGGGACACGGAGGAATTGACCATGCGCGCGATACCCATCGCGTCCGCCGCTCTGCTGGGAGCGGCAGCCCTCGCCCTGACCCTGCCGACCGCGACGGCCACCGGCACCGACGGTGGCGGTGCGGCGGGCTCGGCCCGCCAGCAGCCGTTCTCGTTCGCCGTCTCCCCGTCGACCGTCGCCCCCGGTGGCCAGGTCACGCTGACCGTTTCGGGCTGCAACAGCCCGGCCACGGCGTCGTCAGGGGTCTTCGACACCGTGACCATCCCCGCCGGCATGACGGGGACGGCCATGGTCGACAGTGACGCCCGGCGCGGCGCCGTGTACTCGGTGACCTTCACCTGCGGCGCGCAGTCGGGGACAACGGACCTGAACATCTCGGGTGGCGCCGCCGCGGCCACGACGAGTTCCACATCCACCTCAGCGACGACGTCGGCCTCGCCGCAGGGCGTCCGAGGTGGTCTCGGCGGCAGCGTGCGCGAGATGAACACCGGGATGATCGCGACCGGTGCGGTGCTGGTCGCCGCCGCAGCAGGCGGGCTGTTCTACGTACTGCGCCGCCGGTTGGGCAACCGGCCGCACTGAGCCGCGCATCCGCACCACCAAGCCCGTCGCCCCGAGTCCTCCTCCAGGACTCGGGGCGACGGGCGGTTCGGGCCGACCGGGAGGTTCGGCCGGTCAGACCCTTCCGCTGCTCATACGCCGGCGGCGTGCGAAGAAGAACACGCCACCCGCCGCCGCGGCAACGACGAGCCCGCCGCCCACGGCCATCTCGGCGGTGGAGGGACGGTGCGAGCCACCGATGCCGCCCTGTGCGCCGCGAGCGGACAACACGGTGAACGTGCGGGTGGCGATGCGGTTGCTGTCATTGCACCGTACGGCGAGGTTGTACTGGCCGGGCGTGGCGTTGTCGTAGATACGGGCCGTGGCATCGGCCACACCGCCGCCCACCCGGAAGTAGCGGTCGTCGAAGTTGCCGCCCCTGCCGCGGTTGTTGTTGTTGTTGCCCCGGCCTCGGTCATTAAAGTTGTTGTTACGGCCGCGGTCGTTGAAGTTGTCGCGACGGTTGTCATTGGCGTCGGCGTTGGCATTGGCGTTGGCGTTGCTGTTCTCGTTCTGGTTGAAATTGAAGTTGAAGTTCCCGTTGCCGTTGCCGTTGCCGTTCCCGTTGCCCGAACCGGTCCCGGTTCCGTTGCCCGAACCGGTCCCGTTGTTGTCCGACCCGTCGTCGCCGCTGTTGACGGACGCGTTCCCGTTGGCGTTGCCGTTCCCGGTGCCCTCTCCATCGGAGTTCGTACCGTTGCCGTTGCCGGTGCCGCGCCCGTTGGCCGCGGTGCCGTGGTCACGGGCGTCGCCGTTGCCGTTCGCGTTGGCACTCTCGTTTCCGTTGATGTTCACATTGGCGTTGGGGGTGGCACTGCCGTCGGGGACCGCGGCTGCGCTCCCGGTGCCGTTCGCGGAGGTGTCGCCGGCCGAGTTCCCCGTGGTGTTTCCGGCGGCGGTCCCGTCGGGGACCTTGTTCGCGGTCCCGCTGGGGTTGGCGGCCGTGTTCCCGGCCGCGTTGCCGTTGGGGTCGGCAGCCGTGTTGCCGTTGGGGTTCATCAGGTTGCTTCCGTTGGGCTTCGCGGCCGAGTTCCCGCCCTGGTCGCGGTTGGGGCCGTAGTACCCACCGCGGTCGCGACCGGTGGTCAGGTTCGCGGTGGGAAAGGCGTTGGACGTGACGACCCCGCCCCGGCCGCAGCCGTCGACCTGGATGTGCATGGTCCCGCCCTGGTGGACCGCCGATGGCGAAAGGGTGATGTTCCTCGGGCCGGTGCCATTGCCGTTGCTGGTGGCGGCGACCACGGGCCCCGTGAGCCCCATGGCCGCGCAAGCGGTGACGCTCACCGCGATGGCGCGTGAAGCACGCATGGTTGAACCTCCAGTGGACGGCGCCCCGGAACGGTGCTCCGGAGTTCGATGACAACGCCCTCCATGACGAACACTCACCGGAATGCACTCTCACCGCATTTCGGAACTGGTCCACCCCGGTGAGCAGACACGCCGTGCCGAGTCGCCGAGACCTGGCGGATCCGCAGGTCACAGCTATAAGGAAGGTTGTACGGCTAAATACTCGTTCGGGCTCACCCCAAGTGGCCGTACCACCCGTTCGCCTCTCCCGAGTCGCAGTCCCGTCCGGGGGTGCTTAACGTGCCTGCACACGATGAGATGGGAGAACCATGGGCCAGGACTACACCGGCTCGGAGTCGAGGAGGCGCTCACCCTGGGGCGTACTGGCTCTCGTCATGCTCACCGGCCTGGCGCTGGTGCGCAACGGCGTCGACGTGGGGATGGGGCCGCCCCAGCCGGCCGTGGCCGCCGCACTCGACAGCGGCCAGAGCAAGGTGAACTCGCTCGCCGCGAACGGAGCGGTGGTACCTCTGGCGTACGCGCCCGCGTCCCGGATCGCCATCCCCGCCATTCGGGTCGACGCGCCGATCGTCGATGTCGGCCTCGACCCGAACGGCTGGATCGAGGCACCGCCGGCGCAGGACACCAACCTCGCAGGCTGGTACCAGAACAGCATCGCCCCCGGTTCACAGGGAACCGCCGTGATCGTCGGACATGTCGACAACGCCGGCGGTCCCGCCGTCTTCTACGGTCTCGGCGCACTCCAGAAGGGCGTGCACATCGAGGTGACCCGCTACGACGGCCGGACCGCCGTCTTCGAGGTGTACGGAGTCGAGGTGTTCTCGAAGCAGAATTTCCCCGGCGCCCGCGTGTACGGGGACACCGGTAGTCCCGAACTGCGGGTGATCACCTGCGGCGGAGGCTACTCGCGGGCCGGCGGCTACGACGGCAACGTCGTCGTCTTCGCCCGCATGATCGCCTCCCGCTGAGCACCCGAAGGGATACGCCGTCGTGGCACACGGGCGGTGGTCGCCGAGGTGTCGGACTTGCCGGTGTGCGGGGCGGTCGCCGTGGCCGGGTCAGTCGTGGCCCGGCATGCCTGGCTTGCGCTTGCCGTGGTGCGCGGTGGCTTGGGCGCACCATGAGTCGCAGCGAGCACCTGGACCACCGGGAAGGGCACCGCCATCGCACCTGGTGCGCTCGCTGGACGGAGGCACGTTGATCGTCTCGAACCGCTCGGTACCGTCGGCGACCGTCTACAGGATCCGGTGGCCGAAGTACGGGATGCCCTCTCAGCGGTGGCTGTACGGGACGCACTCAGCGACGGCGTACGAGCGGGAACGGCAGCGTCTCGCGGATGGTGAGCCCGGTCAGGAACATCACCAGCCGGTCCACTCCGATGCCGAGCCCCCCGGTCGGCGGCATCGCGTACTCCAGTGCGTCCAGGAAGTCCTCGTCGAGCTCCATGGCCTCCGGGTCACCGTCGGCGGCGAGCAGTGACTGGGCGGTGAGGCGGCGGCGCTGTTCGACCGGGTCTGTGAGCTCCGAGTAGGCGGTGCCCAGCTCGGTGCCGAAGGCGACGAGGTCCCAGCGTTCGGCGAGGCGCGGGTCCCGGCGGTGCTGGCGGGTGAGCGGGGAGACATCCGTGGGGAAGTCCTTGTAGAAGGTCGGCAGCTCGGTCCTCTCCTCGACCAGCCGCTCGTACATCTCCAGCACCACATCGCCCCGGGTGTCTTCGGGTGTGTGAGGGATTCCGGCCGTGTCGCACAGCCTGCGCAGGTCGTCCTCACCGGTGTCGGCCCCGACCTCTTCGCCGAGTGCCTCCGACAGCGCCCCGTAGACCGTCTTGACGGGCCAGCTCCCGGAGATGTCGTGGGCGGCGAGCGTTCCGTCGGGTCCCGCCTTGTGTGCGACGGGCGACCCGAACGCCGCAGTGGCGGCGCCCTGGATGAGTTCGCGGGCCAGATCGAGCATCACGTCGTAGTCGGCGAAGGCCTGATACGCCTCCAGCATCGTGAACTCGGGATTGTGCTTGTAGGAGACCCCTTCGTTGCGGAAGGTGCGGCCCAGTTCGAAGACCTTCTCCAGACCGCCGACGCACAGCCGTTTGAGGTAGAGCTCCGGCGCGATACGCAGATAGAGGTCGAGGTCGTAGGCGTTGATGTGGGTGGTGAAGGGCCGGGCGTTGGCTCCGCCGTGAATCTGCTGGAGCATCGGCGTCTCGACCTCCAGGTAGCCGCGATCCAGCAGACCCTGGCGCAGCGCCTGGACCGCGGCGGACCTGGCCCGTACGACGGCGCGGGCGTCCGGCCGCACGACGAGGTCGAGGTAGCGCCGTCGGACCCGGGCCTCTGGATCGGCGAGGCCGCGGTGCTTGTCCGGAAGCGGACGAAGGCACTTGGCGGTGAGCTGCCAGGACACGGCGAAGAGGGTGAGCTCGCCGCGGTCACTTGCCCCGATCTCACCGGTGGCGGTGATGTGGTCGCCGAGGTCCGCTTCCGCACGGAACGCGTCGAGTGCCGCGGTGCCGGAGTCCTGACGGGTGAAGGCGATCTGGAGGTCGCCTGACCAGTCCCGGAGCACGGCGAAGACGATGCCCCCGAAGTCTCGTACGGCCATCACTCGCCCGGCCACGGTGGCGTGCTCCCCGGTGTGCGTCCCGGGCAACGGGGAAGGGTGCCCGGAACGGACCGCGGCGAGGGTGGCGGTGGGGCCGGCGACCCCGACGGGGTAGGGGTCGACACCCTGTTCGCGCAGCCATTCGAGTTTGCGGTGCCTGATACGGGTCTGCTCCGCCATCCGCCGCTCCCCCATCGGGCGTACGGTGTCGGGCCCGGCCAGATCCAGCGTCTCGATGGCGGGCAGCCCCTCGGTCCCGGCCACCGGTCCGCTCACCGCGTGCCGTCGCCCGTTGCCCCGGAGCCTGCGCAGACTCGGTACGGAGACGAAGCCCTCGGCGATCGCGGACGCGAGACCGATACGGGCAAGGGCGCCCGCGTCCCCGTAGCAGAGGAACCGGGGATACCACGAGGGCCGGTACTTGACGTTGGAGCGGTACAGGGCCTCCAACTGCCACCACCGCGAAAAGAACAGCAGCAGCCTGCGCCAGGCCCTCAGCACGGGTCCCGCGCCGATCCGGGCGCCTTCCTCGAAGGCGGCGCGGAACACGGCGAAGTTCAGCGAGATGCGCCGGATGCCGGACTGCGGGGCCTGCGCGCACAGCTCCGCCACCATGAACTCCATGATGCCGTTCGGGGCGCTGTCGCGGTCGCGGCGCATCACGTCGAGCGAGACGCCGTCACGTCCCCACGGTACGAAGGAGAGCAGCGCGATCAGCCTGGTCCCGGCCGCCGCGGAATCGCCGTCGAATGCCTCCACCAGCAGGCAGTCACCGTCCGCGGGATCGCCGAGCCGGTCGAGCGCCATGGAGAACCCGCGCTCAGTCTCGGTGTCCCGCCACGCGTCGGCGCGGTCGATGACCCGCCCCATCTCCTCGTCGTTCAGCGCGGAGTGCCGACGCACCCGCACCGTGGCGCCGAGCCTGCGCACCCGGTGGACGGCCTGCCGGGTGACCCGCATATCGCGGCCGTCGAGATCGAAGCGGTCCACGTAAAGGATCGCCTCGTCACCGAGTTGGATCGCACCGAGCCCTGACCGCCCGTACGCCCTGGCGCCGTCCTCGGACGCGCCCATCACGGCGGGCACCCAGGCATGGCGGCGGGCGACGTCCAGCCAGCCCTCGATCGCGGGTGTCCACGCCCCCTTGTCCCCCACCGGGTCGCCACTGGCCAGGGCCACCCCTGCCTCGACCCGGTAGGTGACGGCCGCCTTGCCGTTCGGGGCGAACACGACGGCCTTGTCGCGCCGTGTGGCGAAGTAGCCGAGCGAGTCCTGCGAACCGTAGGCGCCGAGCAGCGCGCGGATACGGGGCTCCTCGTCCCCGTGCAGTGCCGCTTCCATCCGCTGGGAACGGAAGAGCGTGGCAGCTGAGTTCAGCAGGGCGAGTGCGCCGAAGAGGCCCAGGAGGAAGTAGAGCGCTCGGGGCGGAGTGCCGTCGAACTGCCGACCGGATGCGAGTCCGCCGAGCACCCGGTCGGCGGACCAGAGCAACCGCTGTCCGGCCACGAGGGTGCCGGGGAAGACCTCGACGAGCCCCCAGCCGACCAGCACACCGGCGGCGAGCCCGACCACCAGCACGGCGACGGCGCGCCGGAGCGCCGCGCGCCGGGTCCGCGCGTAGAACTCGCGCCGGGCGGCGACCAGCAGCACGAAGGCGGCCACGCACACCAGGAGATTGGGGACCACCTCCCAGTACCGGCCGACGGCGACGGTCAGGACGTCGGCGACCGCGATCAGCACGAGGTATACGACGACCAGCCACCAGGCGACCTTCTTGCGGGCGCCGATGGCTCCGGCGAGCAGCAGCAGGAAGACGGCGTAGGCGAGGTTGGCGCTGACCGGCACGACGTTCTCGTCGAGGAACACCACCAGGGGCCGCAGCAGCCTGCGCAGTGGGGCGATCAGCGCGAGCAGCGCGCAGAACACTCCGAGCAGGGCGAAGAACATCGCGAAGCCGCCCGGCACCTTCGCCGTGAAGCCGCTCCGGGTGAAGGCCGAGCGCTCCGCCGCGCTGACACTCATGTTCCGCACTCTAGGGAGACCTGTGCCGGGGCGCCTGTCGGCGGCGAAGCACAACGGCTCCCCCTACGGTTCGGCGCGGGCGGCGCCGGGATCGGGCACTCGCCGCCCGGTCAACCGCTCAACGCGCCGTTCACCTCCCCGTACGGACCACTCGGCGCACATCGGCGTGCGTCGGCTGTCGTTCCGGCCCTCGATGCGTTCGGATACGCACCTGGACACATCGGAAACGGACCGGAGGCGACGATGGGGACGGCGACGACCGACGAGCGGGCGCTGGCGGAGCTGAAGCGCGAACACGGTCCCGCCCTGCTGCACTTCCTGCTCGGCCTGACGTGCGGGGACCGGCAGCGGGCCGAGGACCTGCTCCAGGAGACCCTGGTCCGGGCCTGGCAGCACCCCGAGGCGTTCGCCGCGCCGTACGAGTCGATGCGGCCGTGGCTGTTCACCGTCGCGCGACGGCTCGCGATCGACGCCCGCCGTTCCCGGCTGGCCCGGCCCACCGAGATCGGCGTCGCTGTGCTCGCCGGGACCCCGGACCCCGCGGATCCGACCGACCGGGCGGTCGCCGCACTGGATGTACGGGCCGCGGTGCGGTCTCTGAGCCCCGAGCACCGTGCGGTGCTGGTGCAGATCTACTTTCAGGGGCGCAGCGTGGCGGAGGCCGCCCGGGCGCTCGGCATCCCGGCCGGCACGGTCAAGTCGCGTTCCCACTACGCGCTGCGTCAGCTCGCCAGGTCGCTGCCCGGATACCACCGCGCGGCCGCCGCTCCCGCCGTCGCCGCGTAACGGCCGCCGCGTGAGGACCGTCGTACCGAACCGCCGGTGGGCGGCTCACTCCAGTCCCGGTCACCCCTTCACCGGTCTGGTCCCCCTGGTGCAACGGCCCGTGCCGACAGGATTCGGAATCCGCCGCTCGAGTTGAGCAAAGAGCGGCCCTGACGCGTGTTTCTCGGTGGAGGCTCGTCTTCGAGACCCGCGCCGAGCATGTCCGGGAGAAGGTGGAGAGAGTGCTGCCCGAGGGTACGAACGGCACCGGTGGAGACGGTCTGGCGGTCCCCATGGCCTGGCTGTGTGCCGAGTACGTGGCCGATGAGCTGCTGCGCACCGGCGGCTTGGTGGAGACCGGTACGGTCGAGTTCAGAGCGGGCCGGGCCACACTGGCTCTGACTATCTATCTGTGCGGTGGGGCCGATGAACCCGCCACCGGTGTCCGCACGGTGACCAGGCTGGACGAGTGGCTGACCCGTACGGCGTACGGGCACCCGTGGCCGCAGTGGGTGCGCGAACGTATCGGTGTGCTCGAGGCGTTCGAGTGCGATGTCACCGGTCCCGACGCGGACCTTGAGCTCGCCCGGGACACCTGGCGGTGGCTGCAGCACACCGAGGTGCTCGCCGCAGACCTGGGTGACCAGTCGGGGCTCTGGCCGCCGGCACTGCCCCAGGAGGATCCGGCCGTCGACGAGTCGGAGCAGGTGTGGACGCCCGCGTGGCGCCTCGGACTGCCGCTCGGACATCTGGCGATGCATCTGTACTGAGACGCGTGCGCGCCGGGCCCGGGGCCCGCCCGGCGCATCCGGTTCAGGACCCGCCCTCAGCCGGTCGGTCCGGACCGGCGCCGCCACGGCCGCTGTGCCCAGTCTCGGGCCCAGGAGCCGACCGCACGGCGGACACCCGGGGCGTCCTTCAGGGTGCGCCTGAGCCCATGTGCACACCCGCGTGGTACTTGGGGACCCTGGCTGTGATCTTCATGCCCGCCCCGACGCCCGTCTCGATGACCAGGCCGTAGTCGTCGCCATAGACCTGTCGGAGCCGGTCGTCCACATTGCACAGCCCGATGCCGGGCGAGCGGCCCGGCTCACCGGCGAGTATCCGGCGCAGCTCGGCCGGGTCCATGCCGACCCCGTCGTCCTCGACCACGACCACGGCCTCGGCGCCCGCGTCCCTGGCGGAGATCGAGATACGGCACTCCTGCCCCGAGTCCTCAAGGCCGTGTTTGACGGCGTTCTCGACCAGCGGCTGAAGGCACAGGAAGGGCAGGGCGACCGGTAGCACCTCGGGAGCGATCTGGAGGGTCACCTTGAGACGGTCCCCGAACCGGGCACCGGCCAGCGCCAGATACTGCTCGATACAGCGCAGTTCGTCGGCGAGCTGAGTGAAGTCCCCGTGTCTGCGGAACGAGTAGCGGGTGAAGTCGGCGAACTCCAGCAGCAGTTCACGGGCGCGCTCGGGGTCGGTACGCACGAAGGAGGCGATGGCGGCGAGCGAGTTGAAGATGAAGTGCGGTGAGATCTGCGCGCGCAGGGCTCGTATCTCCGCCTCGATCAGCCGGGTGCGCGAGCGGTCGAGCTCGGCCAGCTCCAACTGCACGGACACCCAGCGGGCGACCTCGGTTGCGGCGCGCAGCAGCACCGCGGACTCTCGGGAGCCGTAGGCGACGAGGGTGCCGAGTACCCCTTCCTCGCCGGTGAGCGGGGCGATGACGGCCCAGCGCAGCGGGCAGTCAGGGATGGCGCACCCGGTGCGCACGCTCTGGCCGCGCCCCGACTCCAGGACCTCCGCCACGCGCGCCATCGCCCACTCCTCATGGTGCTCGGCGCCCGGACCGTCCCAGGCAAGGACCCGTTCGCGGTCGGTCAGGCAGAGCACCTCGGTGCCCAGCAGCGGGCGCAGTCGCCGGGACGCCTTGCGGGCGGTGTCCTCTGTGAGCCCGGACCGCAGCGGCGGGGCGGCGAGCGACGCGGTGTACAGGGTGTGGAAGGTGGCATGTTCGACCGGTGTGCCGAGCCCGGGGTCGGGGCCGTTGCCGGTGCCCCGCCGTGCGGTGAACCGGCCGAGCCCGAAGCCTGCCACCAGCAGGACTGCCGCAGCTGCGGCCAGGGCCGCCAGCGCCATCCCGGTCATCGCCGCCTCCCTGGGATCGCTTCCACCGAATCGGCCGGCTGGGGCCGTGACGCGAGGTGCTCCGGCAGGTGGAACCGCGCGAGGATGGCGTCCGCCCCGGACGGTATGTGCCGGGGCGTCGCCAGTGACACCGACACCATGGTGAGGAAGCCCAGCGGCACCGACCAGACCGCGGGCCAGGCCATCAGCGTGTGCGCCCAGCCACCGGGGGCGAGCCCGGTGCGGGTCGCCATCACCGCGGCCAGGGCCGCGCCGCCGCCCGCGACGAGCCCCGCCGCGGCGCCCGGCGGAGTCAGCCGCCGCCACCAGATGCCGAGCACCAGCAGGGGGCAGAAGGACGAGGCGGAGACGGCGAAGGCGAGTCCGACGGCGTCGGCGACCGGCACATGGGAGGCGAAGACGCTGACGGCGAGCGGTACGGCCGTCGCCGCGACCGTGGCGAGCCGGAAGTGCCGTACCCCGCGGGCGGGCAGCACGTCCTGAGTGAGCACCCCCGCCACGGACATGGTCAGCCCGGATGCCGTGGACAGGAACGCGGCGAACGCGCCGGCCGCGAGCAGCGCACCGAGCAGGTCTCCGGCGGGCCCGCCGAGCATCCGCTCGGGGAGCACGAGCACGGCGGCGTCGGCGGCGCCGGTGAGGCTCAGCTCCGGGGCGTAGATCCGGCCGAGGGCTCCGTAGACGGGCGGCAGCAGATAGAAGACGCCGATCATCCCGAGGACGACCAGGGTGGTGCGCCGCGCGGCGCGTCCGTTGGGGCTGGTGTAGAAGCGCACGGCGACATGCGGAAGCCCCATCGTGCCGAGGAAGGTGGCGAGGATGAGTCCGTAGGTGGCGTACAGCTGGTAGCCGTCCCGCCCGCCCGCGAGCGGCTGGGACCAGCTGGACGGATCCGTGCCGCTGGTGGCCCGTTCGGGGACGGACGCGCCGCGCGGAAAGCCGATCCTGGTCCCGGTGTCGAACCGGTGCGTGCCCTCGGCGAGACCGAGCCGCTCACCGTCGTACCGGGTGCCGTCCACGGTGCCGGTGACTTCGACGGTGAGGGGCTGCTCCAGCTCGACCCGTACGGTGTCGCCGACCCGTACGACGGTGTGCTCGCGGAACACGGCTGGGGCGTCGAAGCGTGCGCGCGGCGCGTCGTCGCCCGCCCAGGCGGCGGCCAGGAACAGCGCGGGTACGAGCAGTGCGGTCAGCTTGAGCCAGTACTGGAAGGCCTGGACGAAGGTGATGGATCGCATTCCGCCCGCCGCGACCGCCCCGGTGACGACGAAGGCGACGACCAGCCCGCCCACCCAGCCGGGCGCGCCGGTGAGTATCTCCAGCGTGAGGCCTGCGCCCTGGAGCTGCGGCAGCAGGTACAGCCAGCCGATGCCGACGACGAAGAGACTGGCGAGTCTGCGCACGCTGGTCGATTCAAGCCGGGCCTCGGCGAAGTCGGAGAGCGTGTATGCGCCCGAGCGGCGCAGCGGGGCCGCGACGAGCACCAGGAGGACGAGATATCCGGCGGTGTAGCCGACCGGGTACCAGAGCATCCCCGGGCCTTGGAGCAGCACCAATCCCGCTATGCCGAGGAAGGAGGCGGCGGAGAGGTACTCGCCGCTGATGGCGGCGGCGTTGAGGCCGGGCCCGACCGTGCGTGAGGCGACGTAGAAGTCCGATGTGGTGCGGGATATCCGCAGCCCGAGTGCGCCGATGAGGACGGTCGCGAGCACGACGAAGGCGACTGCCGCCACCGCGTGGGTCTGGTTCACCGTCCGTTCTCCCCTGGTGTGCTCAGCGGCCTTCGACCAGTGCGGTGAAGTCGCGCTCGTTGCGCTCCGCGCGGCGGACGTACCAGCGGGCGATGCCCCACATCACCGGATACACGGCCAACCCGAGGGCCGCCCAGACGAACGGCTGGGGCGAGGAGAGGAACCCCAGCACTTCGGTGGGCAGCGCGAACAGCAGTGGCAGCGTGCCGACGAGCAGGGCGAGTGCGCCCAGCGCGGCGAGTGCCGCGCGACGCTGGCTGCGTATCAGGGAGCGGACGTACACCCCGCCGATGGGGGTCTGGTCGCCGCTCTGCGAGCGGGCCGGGATGTGCCCGGGCGTGCGGCGCCCCGCACGGGGTACGCCCGTGACCACTTCACGGCGAGGTGGCTGCTTCGCGGGCTCGGCGGGCTCCGCGGACTCCGCAGACATGGACGGTCCCTCCCCGCGGCGCTCGGCGATCGTTCCGACGTTCAGACAGATGTCCGAGCATCCGGATCCAGGGAGTCTACGCGGGAGCCAGTCGGGGACCCAGAGGTGTCAGGTCCGGTGGCCGGATCGCCCTGATCACGGGGACCCGAACCGACGTGGGGCCGAACTCGCACGCGAGGCGCGTCGCGGTCCGGTTCAGCGGGGTACCACCGGGAAGGTCCGTCATCCGCGTGCGTGCCGCATCAGCAGGTCGCGGAGCTGGCGGGCGTGCCTCCGGCTGACCGGGAGTTCGGCGGTACCGACCCGCACCGTGGTGGTCCCGGTGTCGAGCCGCAACTCCTCGATCCGGCTGAGGGAGACCAGATGGCTGCGGTGGATGCGGACGAATCCACGTGCGGCCCAGCGCTCCTCCAGGGTCGACAGCGGGATCCGGACCAGGTGGCTCCCCTCCACGGTGTGCAACCGGGCGTAGTCACCCTGGGCCTCGACATAGGTGATGTCGTCGATCGCCACGAAGCGTGTGACCCCGCCGAGCTCCACCGGTATCTGATCGCCGGCGGGCACCGCCCGGTTCGCGGAGGGAAGCGCGGGCGCCGCCGCCCGGGTGCCGCGTACCGGGTGCGCCGGCTCGCTCACCCGGCGCACCGCCTCCGCGAGCCGCTCCCGGCGCACGGGCTTCAGTACGTAGTCGACAGCCTCGAGGTCGAACGCCTGGACGGCGAAGCCCTCGTGCGCCGTGACGAACACGATCAGCGGCGGCCGTGCGAAGCCGGCGAGCAGCCTGGCGACGTCGAGCCCGGTGAGTCCCGCCATGTGGATGTCGAGGAAGACCACGTCGATGGCATCATCCCCGTCAGGACCCGCATCCAGGGCCCGGTTGACACGGCGCAGCGCCTCGGTGGCGTCGGTGGCACCTTCCGCGCTCAGCACCCGCGGGTCGGAACGCAGCAGGAAGAGCAGCTCTTCGAGTGCCGGTTTCTCGTCGTCCACAGCCAGTACGCGCAGCATGGAGCGGATCCTAAGGGCTGTCCCGTGATCCCCGGTCGGTCAGCGGGGATCGGCGACGCGACCGTGTGCCGCAGTCGGCGCTTCGAGCCCGTTCCGGCGATCTCGGGATGGCACTGGGACCGGTCACCAGCGCCGGGTCCACCGAGCTCGGTCGCGGTTTTACGCGTGCCAGTGAGCAGGGCGGGGCTGCCGTGCGTATTCCATGCCGACACCACGGTACGTACGACTTGTATGGACCGTTCGTAGCCGACGAGCCGAAGGATTGGTCCATGGATCTGCGGGAGCGGCACAGGGATGTGGCTGCCTATGCGCTGGGCGTCCTCGGCCCTTCGGACGCGTTCCGCTTCGAGGAGCATCTGTCGGAGTGTGTCCTGTGCGCGGTACGGCTGACGGACTTCGCTCCGGTCGCATCAACACTGGCCGAACTGGGCGTGCCCGGTGCATCGGAGCCGCCGGTGACCCGGCCGTCCGCCGCGCTGCTCGACCGACTGCTCGGCACGGTCGAGCAGGACCGCAGACGCGGCTCGCGCCGCAGGCTGCGGCTGGTGGCGGCTGCGGCGGCGCTGATCGTCGCGCTGCCGGTGGTCGTCGTCGGCCTGGTCGGGGACGGGGCCGGTACCGAGGACACGGTGCCGCGACTGGTCGCGACGGATGCGGCGACCGGGGTGTACGGGGCGATCGACCTGCACCGCAAGAAGTGGGGCACCGCGGTGGCGCTGCGGCTCGCGAAGGTGACCGGTCCTCGGACCTGCGAGTTGGTGGTGGTCGGCAAGGACGGTGCCGAGCACCCCGTCTCCACTTGGTCGGTACCGCGAGACGGCTACGGCCTGCCCGGGGCGGCAGGTACCGGCAAGCCGCTGGACATCGAGGTGGCCACGGCACTGACGCCGGACGAGATCGGCCATGTGGAGATCCGTACCGAGAGCGGTGAGCGGCTGGTGTCGCTGGACCGCTGATCCGGAGCGGACCGCACCGGGGCCGCTCGGGAGCACCCGGGCACCCGGAAGCACTCGCGCATCACTTGAGCAGGCGTGACATCCGCCGGTCGGCAAGGAGCCTGCCGCCGGTCTGGCAGCCGGGGCAGTACTGCAGCGAGGAGCCCTGGAAGGACACCTCGCGGATGGTCTCGCCGCATACCGGACACGGCAGGCCGGTGCGTCCGTGCACCCTGAGCCCGCTCTTCTTCTCGGACTTGAGATTCCCTGCGGCAAGTCCCCGTGAGCGCCGCACTGCGTCGGCCAGGGTGTCGCGCATGGCCTCGTAGAGGCCGGTGATCTCGTCCTCGCCGAGCTTCGAGGCGAGTTTGTAAGGCGACATCCGTGCCGCGTGCAGGATCTCGTCGCTGTAGGCGTTGCCGATACCCGCGATCAGACTCTGGTCCCGCAGCGCACCCTTGATCCGGCGGGGCTCGCCCGCGAGGAGTGCGGCGAAGTCCCCGCGTCCGAAGCCGTCGGCGAGCGGGTCGGGACCGAGCCGTGCGATGCCCGGGACCTCGGCCGGATCGCGCACCAGATGGACGGCGAGCCGTTTGGTGGTGCCCGCCTCTGTGAGGTCGAAGCCGTCTCCGCCGGTGAGCGCGGTGCGCAGGGCCAGCGGCCCCTTGCCCGGCCTGGGCAATCCGGAGGGCAGTACGTCCTTCCACTGGAGCCAGCCGGCCCTGGCGAGGTGGAAGACCAGATGGAGCCCGTCCGCTGTGGCGATGTCGAGGAACTTCCCGTGTCGGTGCACGGCGCTGACCTCACCGCCCTCCAGGGCGGTGAGCGGCGGGTCGTAGGTCTTGAGCACGCTGATCGCCACGGGCAACACCTTGGCGATCTCCTTACCGAGCAGGTGCTCGTCGAGGAAGTCCCGCAGCGCTTCGACCTCGGGAAGTTCCGGCATGGGACCAGCCTGCCGCATCGCCCTGCCATGCGCAGGCCTCGGCGCAGGGTTCACCGGAGCTCAGGCCGGGCTCGGCAGCGGGGTTCAGCGGACCAGTGACAGCAGTTCGGTGAGCTCGTCCGCCATGCAGCGGGCCAGCACGTCCACGTCCGGGAGCGCCTTGCCGTCGGCGACCAGTCCGATGTGCACCTTGCCTCCGTAGGTGGACATCGCGACGGCGAGCGACTGGCCTCGGGCGAGCGGCGCCAGGGGATACACCTCGCGCAGCGGACAACCGCCGAGTGACAGCGCGGACCGGGGCAGCGGCACACTCGTCACCAGCACGTCGAAGAGCATCCGGGCTGCGCTCCCCGCGATCGGCGCGCCGAAGCGGTGGGCCAGTGCAGGAAGTTGGTCGGCGAGCACGGCGACCGCGCCCGCGCCGCGCAGCGGGCCCGCCGCCTTGTTGCGGTCCATTCCGGTGCGGACCGCGTAGAGCCTGGTCCAGGGATTGGGCTCGGTCACAGGAAGCCCGAGCAGATAGGCCGAGAGTCTGTTGCCCGTACCGGGCGCGCTACCGGGCCGCCGCCGGGAAACCGGCACGAGGGCCCCGGGGTCGCTCGGCGGCAGTGTGTCGCCCCGCGAGATCACCCAACGGCGCAGCGCCCCCGCCACGATGGCGAGCAGCACGTCGTTGGCGGTGCCGCCGGCGGCTCGGCGCACCTCGTGCACCTCGTCCAGGGGCAGCACGGCCGTGGCCAGTCGCCGCGTACCACTGGAGGTCGCGCTGAACGGGGCGGCACCGCGCGGGTCGAGCCGTCCCGCACGGGCGAGGGAGGCACCGACGAGGGAGGCACCGACCCCCACGGCGCGACCGAGGTCCTCGATCCTGCCGCGGGCCAGGTCCGCCATCCGGCCGGGGCCGGGCAGCCAGGAGCGAGGACCGGCGGGGCGGTTGCCGCGCGCCGCGCCCTTCCGGGGCGGCGCACCGCGGCCCGAGCGGGCCCCGTGGGCGTCGGCGACCTGGTCGAAGATCCCGGCGCCGATGGCCACGGCACGCATCCCGTCGGCGAGAGCGTGGTGCAGTTTGACCAGCACCCCGAACGGGTCCCCGGGACCGCCGGTCAGCAGATACATCTCCCAGGGCGGCAAGCCCCGTTCCAGCGGGCGTTCCATCAGCTCCCCGGCGAGCCGCGTCGCACCGGTGGCGAAGTCCCCCGCGGGCAGCCGCACATGGCGCAGATGCCGCCGTACGTCGAAGTCCTCGTCCGCCGCCCAGGCGGCGCCGCCGACCGGCAGCAGCACATCGCGTACCCGCATCCTCAGCCGCGGGATGGCGCAGGCGCGCGCGGCGAGCAGTTCGAGGATCTCCGCGCTGTCGCGCTCACCGCCGGCGGGTGGTGAGAAGCAGGCGAGCGCACCGAGGTGCATGGGGTGGTCGGCGGTTTCGAGATGCCAGAACGCCAGGTCCAGCGGGGCCAGTAGCTCAGTACTCAAGGGGTCCTCATGTCCTAGAAGGCCGGAAACCCGGAACACGGGGAGAACCAAGTCAATCGCCCGCGATCGGTTACGGTCAAGTACCGTCAAGTTACATATGGTTACCAGTCGGTTGTGGTTCGGCACGGGTTCGACGCCTGTTCGCATCGGTTGGCACGGCAGGGCCGCGCGGTCGGTTCGCAGGAGTCAAGCGGATGTCCGCTCGACGGTGGCCGGGTCGGGCATGGCGAACTCGCACCACACGCACTTGCCGCTGCCCCGCGACTCCACACCCCAGACGTCCGCCAGCCGGTCCACCAGCATGAGCCCACGCCCCGAGACACCCGACTCCCCGGCATCCCTGCGCCGCGGCAGCGCGGTGGACCTGTCCTCCACCTCCACCCGCAGCCGCCGCCCCTCCCCAGGCAGCACCCGCGCGGTCACGGTGGCCCCGCCATCGGTATGCATCAGGGCGTTGGTGATCAGCTCGTCAGCGGCCAACTCGATCTCGTCGGCCCGCTCCGCCGCGCCCCACACTCGCACCGCGGCCCGGATCATATGGCGGGCCGAGGTGAGCGCCTCGGGGTCGTTCTGGGCGACATGCTGCTGGAGGCGACCGCCCGCGTGGGCGGCGGGCGCGCCATGGCGGCGCAGCAGCAGGAGGGCCACGTCGTCCTCGCCCGCCCGCTCCTCGGACTCCTCGCACAGCCGGTCGGCGAGCAGCTGAAGGTTGCGTGGGCCCCCGTGGATCAGCTCGACGAGCGCCCGGAGCCCGTCGTCGAGATCGGTGCCGGGGCGCTCGACGAGACCGTCGGTGTAGAGCAGCAGGGTCTCCCCCGGGTCCAGCTCGATAGTGGCCACGGGGTACTCGAGACGCCCGAACTCGGCGGAGAGACCGAGCGGCAGCCCACCACCGACGGACACCCGGCGGGTCTCGCCGTCGGCGCTCAGCCGGAGCGGATCCATATGACCGGCCCGCACCACCTGCACCACGCCGGTGGTCGGATCCGCCTCGGCGTAGACACAGGTGGCGAAACGTTCGGTGTCGAGTTCATGGAGGAAGACCGAGGCGCGGGCCATCACGGTCGCCGGGGTGTGCCCCTCGGCCGCATAGGCGCGCAGCACGATACGCAGCTGGCCCATGACGGCCGCCGCATGGGTGTCATGCCCCTGGACGTCTCCGATGACGGCACCGACCCGGCCGCCGGGCAGGGGGATGACGTCGTACCAGTCCCCCCCGATGTCACGGCCGAGACGGGCCGAGCGATAGCGGACCGCGATCTGGGCGCCGGGCACGGAGGGGATACGCCGGGGCAGCATCGCCTGCTGGAGCCCTTCGGCGAGATCGTGTTCCTGCTCGAAGAGCACCGCCCGCTGGAGACTCTGGGCGATGCTGCTGCCGAGCGCGACCAGCAGATTGCGCTCCTCCGTGGTGAAGCCGGTCTTGTCGCTGTAGAGCAGCCCGAGCGCGCCGATCGGCCGGGCCTGGGCGATGAGCGGCATGTACGCGGCCGAGGTGACACCGAGGCCGCGGACATGGGGCCACAGTCTCGGGTACGACTCGGCGAAGTCCTCCTTCGACTCGATGAAGCGCGGCGCGAGGGTGCGGATCACCTCGCTCATCGGGTACTGCTCGTCCACCCGGGTGTAGCGGGTGCCCGGCACGAACGAGCCTTCGGGCCCCTCCGCGACCAGGTGGATACGGCCCGCCTCCAGCAGCCCCATGACCATGCTGGTGGCACCGAGGCGTTCCAGGCCGTGCGAGTCCTTCAGCACCTCGATGACGTCCCCGACCGTTCTGGCATGGGCGAGCGCGGCCGTGGTGCTCTCCACCACACTGGTCTGACGGCGGCGCTCGGCGTCGAGCTCGACACGGGCGGACGAGTCGGCGAGTTCCTGGGTGGCATCGCGGACGATCCCGATGATGCGATTGGGCCGCCCTGCGGCATCACACCTGACTGCGCCCTGGGTGTGGGTCCAGCGCAGACTGCCGTCGCGGCAGCGGATCCGGAAGTACGCCCCGTAGCTGCTGCTGCCACTCCTGAGCGCCTGGGTCACCAACCCGTCCAGCCGCACCGCCTCGCTGTGCGGGACGCGGACGGCCAGTGACTGCGGGTGCCCGTCGAACTCCTCCGCCGTCACGTCGAACACGTCGAGCGCCGACTGGTCAAGGTGCAGCAGCCCGTTCTCCAGATCCCAGTCGAAGCTGCCCATACGGTTGAGGGACAGGCTGAGATCCGGATGGGCCGGCCAGTCGTCGGGGAGCGACATGGCACGCGCTGCCCGATCAGCCATGGTGACACTCTGACATCATTTGTCCGATTTTTCGAGCGAACGGATGCCGGGTCACCGGCACCCGCGCGTGCTCAGCCCCGGGGCACGGCGTCGGTGTCCGGCACCGGCCCACGCACGGCTCCGGGCACCATCGCGGCACCGCGGGCGTCCAGCGCCTCAGCCGCACCCTGCGGGCCGGGGCCGGGGGCCGCGCCCTGACTCGTCTGCCCCTGAACCGTTCCGCCCTGAACCGTTCCGCCCTGAACGGTACTGCCGTCGCTCGCGCCGCCGGCCCGGCTCTCACCGCCCGGGGCCACGCCGTTCTGAGACGCGCCTTGAGTGGCACCGCCCCGGACCGCGTCCTGCGGGGCCACGCTGCCCCGGACCGCGCCGCCCTGCGCCGCCGCGCCCCGGTCCGCGCCCTGGGTCGACCTCTTCGAGCCCGACGGCGCGGCACCCGGACCGGCAGCGGGACCGAAGAGAACCCCGGAGTCGCTCTCGAACGGGGGCTGGAGCGTGCCTCCACCCTCGGGAGCCATACCGTCCGAAGGCATGCCGTCGCTGAATCCCATGCCCGCGTCGGGCACCGGCACTCCCTGGGGCACGTCGGGCTGCGGCCGTGGCGGGTTCACGATCCGCCCCTCCGTGGCGTTCTTCGCCTTCGTGCCCTGGCTCGCACTCGGACTGGCGTCGGGCAGGATGGGCCGTGGACTGGACGTGTCCGCGGGTCCCCCGGGCCTGACGGCCGGCACCTCGGTGACATGCAGACCGGGCGCGTACGGCGGCAGCACATCCGGCTTGCGGTCCGCCTCGCCGTCGGTTCCGCTCGTCCGCGCCAGCCAGGAGTTGCCGGCGACATCGGCGATGACGAGGTTCTTGATCGCGGCCGCCGACCTGGTGATCACGACCACGCGGTCGGCATCGTATCCGGGCCACTCCCGGCCCTGCTCCTCCACCGCACCGGACTCGATCACCGGAGACGCCAGCGGGCTTCCGGACGCACAGCGCACCCTGGGCGAGCCGTGTTCGTCGACCAGTACGGCCGTGCCGCTCTGCAGCACGGCCTGGAAGCGCTGGGCGGATCCGGCGCGGTAACTGTGGCCGGTCACCCGGACGTCGGCGCGCAGCACCACGGGAGTGAGACCGCGCAGGAACTCCGGAAGGTCCTCCTGGCTGACTCCCGCACCGGAGGCGAACGCACGGCCCTTGTTGGCGTCCACGGTGAGAAAGCGGATCTGCTGCTCGACGTCGCAGCTCGCGATCGAACGCGTACCACCGTAGAGACCCGGAGTGGAGCCCAGCACGGTCCGAACGGCCCCGAACTGCGAGGCCCCGGGCGAGGGCGAGGCGGATGCGGGGGGCGCATGAGGGGTGGAAAGGGGGCCCGCGGCGCCCGCGAGAGTGGCCGTGGAGGGTGTGAAGGGGTCAGGCCCGAGGTCCGACGCGGGCTGCAAGTGGACCTGCTGCCGCGCCTCCGTTCCGCCCTGACCGGAACCGGTGAGCTTGCTGCAACCCGTGACCAGCAGTGCCGCCGACAGGACCGCCGACTGCGCGGCGAGCCTGGCGTACCGGCGATGCGTCGATGAGCACACGTACATGACCCGCCATCTCCCGCCTGTGTTGCCCTACGAAAATATGTAGTGATCACTCCTTGTCTTGCCGTATGCCGATGCCGTCCGCGACCGGACCGCCCGGCGCGGCGCAGGCGCGCCGGGACCGCCCGGCCCCGCCTCGGGCTCGCTGACCTGGACGGATGCAGCGGTGAACAGCGCCGAACGGAGGACTCCCGGATTTCGCACGCCCGGCGCGTCCGTTCCGGGGACCTCGCGGCTGCGGTCCGATACTGGACATACCGCCATGTCGGTGAGGGCAAGGTACGTCCGTGAGGTCGGCGAGGTTCGCGAGGTCCGCCATGGAGTGGTTCACGGCACCCGACTACTGGCTCAGCAGGCTGGTCTTCCAGCGGACACTGGCCGCGCTGTACCTCGTGGGCTTCGTCACCGCCGCCACGCAGTTCCGTGCCCTGATCGGGGAACGGGGAATGCTTCCGGTACCCGGCTACCTCCGCCTGGTACCCATGCGGCGGGCGCCGAGCGTCTTCCAACTGCACTACTCGGACCGGTTCTTCGCCTGCTGCGCCTGGACCGGTGCGCTGCTGGCCGCCGGGCTGGTCGCCGGAGCCGCCGACCGGCTGCCGCTATGGACCGCGATGCTGTGGTGGGCGGTGCTGTGGGCCCTCTATCTGTCCATCGTCAACGTCGGGCAGACCTGGTATGCCTTCGGCTGGGAGTCACTGCTGCTGGAGACGGGCTTCCTCGCGATCTTCCTCGGGAACGAGCGTGTCGCGCCCCCGCTGCTGGTGCTGTGGCTGCTGCGCTGGCTGCTGTTCCGCGTGGAGTTCGGAGCGGGGCTGATCAAGATCCGCGGGGACGCGTGCTGGCGCAGGCTGACCTGCCTCTACTACCACCATGAGACCCAGCCGATGCCGGGCCCGCTGAGCTGGTTCTTCCACCGCCTGCCGGGCCCGGTCCATCGCGTGGAGGCTGCGGCCAACCACCTCACCCAACTCCTCGTCCCGTTTCTGCTCTTCGCCCCGCAGCCGATCGCCGGCGTCGCGGCAGCGGTCATCGCGCTGACACAGTTCTGGCTGATCCTCTCCGGCAATTTCGCGTGGCTGAACTGGCTGACCGTCGCCCTGGCCCTGTCCGCCGTCGACGGCTCACTGTTCACCGGGCCGCATCCGCTCCCGGGTCCGCCGTTGTGGTACGCGGTCGCCGTCATCGCCGTGACCGTGCTCGTGCTGGTGCTCAGCTACCACCCGGTGCGCAATCTGCTCTCCCGACGCCAGGCGATGAACCGCTCCTTCGACCCGTTCCACCTGGTCAACACGTACGGCGCCTTCGGCACCGTGGGCCGGGTGCGCTACGAGGTCGTGGTGGAGGGCACGGACGAGCCGGCAGTGCACCCGGGCACGGTGTGGCGGGAGTACGAGTTCCACGGCAAGCCAGGTGACATCCGGCACTGGCCACGCCAGTTCGCCCCCTACCATCTGCGGCTGGACTGGCTGATGTGGTTCGCGGCACTGTCCCCCACGTATGCCGCCCCCTGGTTCGGCGCCTTCGTGGAACGCCTCCTCGACCATGACCGGGACACCCTGAGGCTACTGCGCCGCAACCCCTTCCCCGACCGGCCGCCGCACTTCATCCGCGCCCGGCTCTGCCACTACGAGTTCACCGACTGGCGGCAGCTGCGAACGACGGGAGCCTGCTGGCAGCGCCGCCATCTGCGGAACTTCCTGCCGCCGACCCGGCTGAGCACGGGGAAGGAACGAACCTGAGGGCGCGGGAAGCCGCGAAAGGGATAGAAGGCCCGTACCCCCGAGGCGGAGTTCGCCCAGGGGGTACGGATCTGTCGATCGGCTCGCCGAGGTCGACCCGGTTTTCGTCGCGGGTTCTAGTCGATGCCGGGCAGGATGTGCGGCTCTTCGAGGTCGTCCTCGTAGCCTGCGAGGCGGATGGGCGCCGAGCGCGCCCACACTTCGAGGCTGCCGAGTTCGTCACCGCGCCGTCCGACCCGCTCGCCTCGTTCGGTCGGCCGCTTGTCCTGCTTCACTTCAGTTGTCACCGCGCACTCCTCGTGTGTCGCGCAACAGGGGGACTGGGGCTCTTCGGTCGCGGTGGCGCCGTTCTCTGGCGGGATCGCGGCCGTGGATGCGGGCCTGTCCCGGGGCGGCTGTGGGGGTTTCGTGGGCCCTTGCCAGCCATCCGTGCGACCTAGCTTAACCAAATGAGCGCCCTTACGCTCGATGGGGCGCGTCACATCGGGCGTTCTGTACAGAAAACCGTATGGGTGACGGCCCATCGGGTACAGGAAACCCCCGAGCGGCTCAATGCGCCCGGGGGTGGCGGCCGAACGGGTTACGGCAGCGGCCCTCGACGGGAGTGGCGGACGGTTGACGCGAAGACCGCCACGTCACCGGTTCGGCGTCACCAGTTCGCCGGAGCGTAGTCCTTCAGGAAGCAGCCGAACAGGTCCTCGCCCGCCTCACCGCGCACGATCGGGTCATAGACCCTGGCGGCCCCGTCCACCAGGTCCAGCGGCGCGTGGAAGCCCTCGGCCGCGAGCCGGATCTTGTCCGGGTGCGGGCGCTCATCAGTGATCCAGCCGGTGTCCACGGCGGTCATCAGGATGCGGTCGGCCTCGAACATCTCCTGGGCGCTGGTGCGGGTCAGCATGTTGAGCGCCGCCTTGGCCATGTTGGTGTGCGGATGGCCCGCGCCCTTGTAGCCCCGACCGAAGACGCCCTCCATGGCCGACACGTTCACCACGTACTTGCGCTCCGCGGCAGCGGCGGCCATCGCCGGACGGAGCCGGCTGATGAGGATGAACGGCGCTGTGGAGTTGCACAGCTGGACCTCGAGCAATTCGACCGGGTCGACCTCGGATACGGTCTGGATCCAGCTGTTGGTGTCATGGAGGTCGGGGACGAGCCCGCCCGCGTCGATCGCCGTACCGGCCTCGATCCGGGCGAGCGACGCGGAACCGGACACCAGCGCGAGCTCCGTGACGTCGTCGGCGGTGAGCCCCTCCGCGCGCGGTGCGGGCAGCGCCGCCATCCTGTCGACGCCGCCGCTGCCGAAGGTGCCGATCACCTCGGCGGCGGGCAACTCACCCGCCGGCAGCGGGGCGTTCTCGGCGGCGACCAGCTCGCTGTACGCCTGCGGGGAGCGGCGTACGGTCTGCGCCGCGTTGTTGATCAGGATGTCGAGCGGGCCCTCGGCGGCGACCGAGTCGGCGAGCGCGACCACCTGGGCGGGGTCGCGCAGATCGATGCCGACGATCTTGAGGCGGTGTATCCACTCGCCGCTGTCCGGCATCGCCTTGAATCGGCGGATCGCGTCGCTGGGGAACCGCGTGGTGATGGTGGTGTGTGCGCCGTCGCGCAGCAGCCGCAGCGCGATGTACATACCGATCTTGGCCCGGCCTCCGGTGAGCAGCGCACGGCGCCCGCTGAGGTCGGTGCGGGCGTCGCGGCGGGCCCGGTTCTCGGCGGCGCACTTCTGGCAGAGCTGGTGGTAGAAGGCGTCCACCTCGATGTACCGGGTCTTGCAGACGTAGCACGAGCGGGGGCGCTGGAGGATACCGGCGATCTCGCCCAGCACGGACGAGCTCGGCAGCAGCCCTTGCGTCTCGTCGTCGATCCGCTCGGCAGACCCGGTCGCGGTGGCTTCGGTGACGGACTTGTCGTGGGCGGTCTTCGCCGCCCTGCGCTCCTGGCGGCGGCGCTGCTTGACGGTGCGGTAGATACCGGCCGTGGCGCGTCGGACCGTGATCGCGTCGGGGTGGTCCACCTCAAGTCGGTCGAGTTCATCGAGGACGCTCAGGCAGACGGCCAGCCGCTCCGGGTCGATGCCGGGCCCGTACTCCTGGACGTCCTGCTCCTGGACCTCCGGGAGCGGCCCGTGGTCCTGGCCGGGGGCGTCCTGTGTCACCGTCATCGCCGCTGCTGTTCCGTCCTGTGCGCACCCTGGGATTCCAAAAGCGGAACTTTACGTCAGTCGGGTGCACGTACGCCAAACCCGGGCCCCTCCCGGGACGCACGTCACAACCCGTGAGTCCCACCGGCAGCGGTGGGCGGACTGTCGAAGACGCAGTCGCCGCACAGCCCTCCCCCGGGGCTGCGGTAGTAGAGGCAGCAGGTCGTCCTACGCAGCGCCGGGCCGCGTACCGTCCCGGAGAGTTCCGGGTGCTCCAGCAGACCGGCGGCGAGCTCGGCGGCCCGCCGGCTCACGTCGGGGCGCTGCTGGGAACGGGACCACCGGACGAGTTCGCGCAGGGCGCCCGCGAGGGCGGATCCCGCGTTGCCCCGCAGCAGACGGGGCGAGACGCGTGCATCGGCGCGGACTGCCTCGGCGAGCGGGATGAGCTGCCCCTCCAGCACGGCCTCACGCAGGGCATCGACGGTTCCGGGCCGGGACTGCGTACCGGACCAGCACAGATCGGTCGGCGCGCCGAGCTCCGGATCCCAGTGCAGCGTGTCGGGTGCGGGATCGGGGAACTCCCCGCACAGCACGGCCGCGCCCAGCGCGGTGGACCAGAGTCGGGCAGCCAGTCCCAGATGCGCGATGGAGGCGGCGACCCGCCGCTCGGGGGTGCCGAGCCGGGACGCGACCCGGTCCACGCGGGTCGTCAGCACGGTGAGGTCGCCGCCGTAGAGGCGGCTGAGCGCGGTGTGCCCGCTGCCCGGTGCGCCTGTGTGCAGCGCGAAGAATCCTCCGATCGAGGACGGCTCGTCCAGATCCACGCGCTCCCCCGGTTCGGTCGGCTGTCCGACCTCCATCGAAGCACAGCGGCGGGTTCGGGGGGGTGCCGGTCCTGCGGACCACAACCGGGGCGGTATCCCCGTTGCCGGGTACTACGTCGGTAGTACCCGGCATTCCCTGCTCAGGAACGACGACGGGATGGTGTCCAGGGGAGATCGTGTTGCGCATGAGTAGCCTTGCGCTGTCCGCGCTGCTGTCCCTGGTCTCGGTGATGGCGTACGCGTCGGCGGCGGTCGTTCAGGAGCGAGTGGCGGCCGGTGCGCCGGGCGGGCTCACCGGCCTGCTGCGCGATATCCGCTGGTGGGCCTCCACCGGACTCAACGCGCTGGGGGCACTGCTGCATGTGGTGGCACTCGCCTACGGGCCGCTGAGCCTGGTGCAGCCGCTCGGTGCGCTGACCATTGTCTTCGCCCTGCCGCTCGCGGCAGTGCTGGGCCGTCGGCGGGTGGCGCGGACAGCCTGGCGGGGCGCACTGATGGCGGCGGCGGGGCTCGCGGGGCTACTGGCCCTGAGCGGCCCCGGACAGTCAGGCGTGCCGGATGGTGCGGCCAGGCAGGCGGCTGCCGCCACGGCGTTCGCGGCGGTCGCGCTGCTGTTCCTCGCCGGGCAGCGAGCGCGGCGGCGCCCGCTGCTGCGCGGTGTGCTGCTGGCCGCAGGTGCGGGGGTCGCCTACGGCGCAGCGTCCCTCTTCACCAAGATCGCCGCCATCTGGCCCACAGACACCGCATCAGGGCGGGCAGCCCTGCTGGTGCCCGGCCTGGCGGTGATCGCCGGTCTCGCGACGGTCGGGCTGCTGCTGTCCCAGCTGGCCTATAGCGGAGCCGGTCTGGCGGCGCCGCTGGCCACGGTGACCGTGGTCAATCCGGTGGTCGCCGCCGTGGCCGGTCTCGTGCTGTTCGGCGAGGGATTCCGGTACGGCACGGCGGGTGCCGTCGCCGCACTGGTGTGCGCGGCTGTGGCGGGGACGGGCCTGGTGCTGCTGTCCGCCCCGCGGCGAACCGGCACCCGCACCGCCACCGGGAAGATCGGCGGCGCTGTGGTGGCCGGCGCCGCCGCAACCGGCCGGGTGCGCGGTGGTGGTACCGCCTCAGACCGTGATCCCGTGCGCCCTGAGGTAGGCGAGGGGGTCGACATCGGAGCCGTACCCCGGCCCCGTACGCACTTCGAAGTGGAGATGAGGTCCGGTGCTGTTGCCGGTGGACCCTGAGCGGGCGATCCGCTGGCCCCCACCGACCTGCTGGCCCGCGCGGACGTTGAGCGCCGAGAGGTGCGCGTACTGGCTGTACTTGCCGTCGGAGTGCTGGATGACGATCTCGTAGCCGTACGCGCCCGCCCAGCCCGCGGACACCACCCGGCCGGGAGCGATGGCCTTCACCGAGGTGCCCGTGGGCACCGGGAAGTCGACACCTGTGTGATAGCCGCTGGCCCAGGCGCCGGCTTTCCGGTAAGGGGTGCCGGTGCCCGCCGTGACAGGGGCACTGAAGTGGGCCGTCCGACTCGTCCGGCTCGGCTGGGTGGTCTGGCGCTGGGAGGGCTCGGCGTGCTGGGGCCGCTGCTGCTCCCGCCGCTCGGCCGGGGCCGGCTTCGATGCGGGTTCGGGTGCCGCGGTCGAACGCGCTTGCGGCCGGGACTGCGGCTCATCCTGCGTCGCGGGGTGCTGCGTCGCGGGGCGTTGCGATGTGGGGCGTTGCGATGTGGGGCGTTGCGATGTGGGCTGCATCCGCAGCCGCTGGCCGGGGAGGATCAGATCGGGGTCATCCCCGACGACGGCGCGGTTGTCCGCGTAGAGCGCCTGCCAGCCACCTCTGACCCGGTGGTCCTGTGCGATTCCGGAGAGCGAGTCACCTGGCGCGACGGTGTACATCTCGCGCTGCCCAGGCACGGTGGTGGGGGTGGCCTGCTGCCGGCGTGGCGCCGCCCGGGCTCCGCTCTCCGCCTTGGTGGCGGCCACGGGCTCGGCCTTCGCCTCGGCGCCTGCCCTGGCCTCACCCGACCGGCGTTCCGGTGCGACTACGGGAGCCGCTCCGCCACGGGCGAGTCCCGCCCGCGTGGAGCAGGTCGGCCAGGCACCCGGACCCTGGCCTTCGAGCACCTTCTCGGCGATCGCTATCTGCTGGTCCTTGGAGGCGAGATCGGCGCGCGGCGCATAGACACGCCCCCCGTACGCCTCCCAGGTCGACTGGCTGAACTGCAGCCCGCCGTAGTAGCCGTTACCCGTGTTGATCTGCCAGTTGTTGGTGGACTCGCAGGCCGCGACCTTGTCCCACACCTCCACCGGTGCGGCGCTCGCGGCCGCCGCACCGACCAGCGGGAGCACGATCCCCGCCCCGCTCGCGGTGACGGTCAACGACGCCCGGTTGATCCGGCTGGGCTGGTAGCGGCGATGCCGCCCGCGTAAAGCCATGGGGTCCCCCCTCGAACGCATCAGCAGCCGCAAAGCTAGGCGCTGCCAACAGGGCTGACAAGGGGCGCGAACGGGCACCAGGGTCGCACCCACGTCGGCGCCGACAGCGGAATTCGGGATTCCTGCGCCGCCCGGGCGACTCGCACGCCCATGAACGCCCCGCGCTCGTGAACCGTATTCATACTGGCCAGGGGAGGGGCACGACCCACGGCCCAGGGTCGGCGGGGGTACGGACCGGCGGACCCGGGCCCGGGGGTACGGTCCCGATGACCGATGGACTCGACGCACTCTTCAGACTCCAGGAGCACACGTATGAGTGGTACCGCCCAGATCGGCGTCACCGGACTCGCGGTGATGGGCCGCAATCTCGCCCGCAACTTCGCGCGCAACGGCCTCACTGTCGCGGTGCACAACAGGACCGCGAGCAAGATGCGCGAGCTGGTCGAAGAGTTCGGCCACGAGGGTGCGTTCGTGCCCGCGGAGACCGCACAGGAGTTCGTCGCCGCGCTGGAACGCCCGCGCCGACTGGTCATCATGGTCAAGGCGGGTGACCCGACGGACGCCGTGATCGAGGAGTTCGCCCCGCTCCTGGAGCCCGGTGACGTCATCATCGACGGCGGCAACGCCCACTTCGCCGACACCCGCCGCCGCGAGCGCGAACTACGCGAGCGCGGAATCCACTTCGTGGGCGTGGGCATCTCCGGCGGCGAGGAGGGCGCGCTGCACGGACCCAGCATCATGCCCGGCGGCTCGCCCGAGTCCTACGCCTCCCTCGGGCCGTTGCTGGAGAAGATCGCGGCGAAGGCCAAGGACGGCACGCCCTGCGTGACACACGTCGGTCCCGACGGGGCGGGTCACTTCGTGAAAATGGTGCACAACGGCATCGAGTACGCGGACATGCAGCTGATCGCCGAGGCGTACCACTTGCTGCGCGAGGTCGCCGGCTACTCCCCCGCGGAGATCGCCGAGACGTTCCGGGAGTGGAACACCGGGCGGCTTGACTCCTATCTGATCGAGATCACCGCCGAGGTGCTGGCACACACGGATGCGGCAACCGGCAAGCCGTTCGTCGACATCGTGGCGGACCAGGCCGAGCAGAAGGGCACCGGCCGCTGGACCGTGCAGATCGCGCTCGACCTCGGGGTACCGGTCTCCGGCATCGCCGAGGCGGTGTTCGCCCGCTCGGTGTCCGGCCACGGCGAGCTCCGCGCGGCTTCGCAGCAGCTGCCGGGTCCGATGCCCCATCCTCTCGGCGAGCAGGACGCGGCGCGCTTCGCCGCGCAAGTCGAGCAGGCGCTGTACGCGTCGAAGATCGTGTCTTACACCCAGGGCTTCCACCAGATCCAGGCCGGGAGCGAGACCTACGACTGGGACATCGATCTGGGCGCGGTGGCCTCGATCTGGCGCGCCGGGTGCATCATCCGGGCGGCGTTCCTGGACCGGATCCGCGCCGCCTACGACGCGCAGCCGGACCTGCCCAGCCTGCTGTCGGACAAGCAGTTCGCCCAGGAGATCGGCGCGGCGCAGGACGACTGGCGCGCGGTGGTGGCCACGGCGGCGCGGCAGGGCGTGCCCACGCCCGGGTTTTCCGCGTCACTGGCTTACTACGACGCGCTACGCGCGGCACGGCTGCCCGCGGCGCTGACCCAGGGTCAGCGCGACTTCTTCGGTGCGCACACCTACCGGCGTACGGACCGCGACGGCTCGTACCACACCCTGTGGGGCGGCGACCGATCGGAAGAGCGCACGGGCTGATCCGACCGGTCGCCGCCCGCACCGCGTCCCGGCCCGGTCACCGCATCGGGCCGGGCGCCGGCTCCGGATCGGGCACCGGGTCCGGGCCCGGCGGTTTGGGAACCGGGTCGGGCGAGGGCATCGGATCCGGCGCCGGCCCGGGCGGTGGCTGCGGCGGCGGGGGTACCGGGCTGGGCGCGGGGTCCGGCATCGGGGGCACGGGGTCGGGATGCGGGTTCGGGTGGGTCATCGCTGCCTCCCTGGTGTCGCGGGATGTGTCTCCAGCTTCCACCGTTGCGGGTGCCCAAGCAGTGCGTGTCCACGCGTGTGGGCGACACAGGCGGAACCCGCCCTCGCACGGCCGCGAGGGCTCGCGAATGCGGTGCGGTGACCGTACCGGCGACGCCCGCAGCAGCGTGGATCAGCTCTCACAGCTCCGGATGGTGTTCCTCGATCTGACTCAGGCGCTCGCCTGGCGCGCCTGAGTCACCTCGACCGCGTGCGGGCTCGCCTGGGTGTCGCTGCCGGGAACCGGCCGGGAGGGGTCGACCCCCAGTTCCACGATGCGGTTGCCGGCGTCGACGTGCACGACCCGGGGCACCAGCGTCCGCGCCTCGGCATCGTCCACCTGGGCGTAGCTGATGAGGATCACCAGGTCTCCGGGGTGCACCAGGTGCGCCGCGGCACCGTTGATGCCGATGACACCGGACCCGCGCTCCCCCTCGATGACATAGGTCTCCAGCCGCGCACCGTTGGTGATGTCGACTATGTGCACCAGCTCGCCGGGGAGCAGATCAGCGGCCTCCATGAGGTCCGCGTCGATCGTCACGGAACCGACGTAGTGCAGGTCGGCCTGGGTGACAGTGGCACGGTGGATCTTGGACTTGAATAGAGTACGCAGCACTTTGGACTCCTGGAAGACAGCTCCCTGCCAGCTTTCTGCAGGTCAGGGGCGTCGTCCACTGTACATCGGCATGCCTTCAACTCGAAAGCCTTCACAACATCGTGCGCCGTGGCGAGCAGGCTTCTCACCTGCGCGATCTGCGCAAATCGTGCTGCCGCGAAGCTGACGAGCAGAAGCATGCGGAGGGCTGTCTCGGATTGATGCTGATCGGATGCCGACTTGTCTGATGGGTCATCAGGCAAGAGAGGACCTCGACCTTCTGGGGATCGCTCAGACCACTTGCCACACGTCCGCGACTTCCGAGCACCGCCGGCCCGGCCACCTCGAAGCGAACCTGTCGTCCGGAATCGGTTTCACGCCTCGTCGCGGTGTGTGAGGTGGCCGTCGGTCAGTCGCCAGTAGTGCTGGTGGTCAATCAGTTGCCAGGTCTCGTCGGCTGCGATCGCCTGGGTGATCCATTCGTGGAGTTGCGGGAGGGCCTGCGCCCGTAGAACAGCGCGGGTGGCTGCACGTTCAGTGGCATCGACGGGGTGGACGTCAACGCGGAAGCCGACCGTGTCCGGGTGGACGCCACGGCCGTAGTTGCGGGGGTTCGGAGCGACCCATGCTGCTCCCAGGACGATGGTCCCGCTGTCATGCCCGGTGAGGAACCGCAGGTCCGTGACACGGGCCGTGTAAGGGCCGAGACACTCGTTGATGTCGGTGGTGGTCAGGGGCCAGGCACGATGCCGGGGCAGCCTTCGATTTCGTGCGGACATGGCCAGCAGAATGACAGAAGGTCGCTGTCAGCTCTCGGGAGTTCGTTCGGCGGCCTGTTCCAGCAACGCCCGTGCGGAGTCCACGTAGCGCATCGCAGTCTTCTCGTCGAGCCCGAAGACCTCGGCAAGGTGGAGCGGATCAGGGCCCCTGACCATGGCCTCTTCGAGATGCCGAGGATGTCGCGGGTGCCGTCCACGGCCACCGCCATCACCACGTAAGTGGGACGGTTCGCCACCTGCCCATCCCCGATCTTCACGTTGATGGTGTCAACGAACAGCACTGGGCAGACGCGGTCGAGGCGGCGGTTCTGCCATTCGGCCATGCCCTCCATGACCCTTGTCCGTGATGGTGGAGATCGTCTGCTTGGACACCTCGGCGCCGTAGACCTCGGCCAGATGAGCCTGGACCTCGCCGGTCGTCAGGCCCTTCGCGGACAGCGAGATCACCATCTCGTCCACGCCGGACAGGCGCTTCTGCCGCTTCTTGACGAACTGCGGCTCGAATGTGCGAGCCACGTCCCTCGGCACCTTCACCTCGACCGGGCCGACGTCGGTCAGCACCGTCCTGGCGCGGGTGCCGTTGCGGCTATTGCCGTTGTTCTTCCCCGCCGGGTCGTGCTTCTCGCAGCCGACGTGGTCGGTGATCTCGCCCTCCAGGGCGGACTCCGACACCCGCTTCGTCAGCCGCTGCAACAGCCCGCCCTCGCCCGTCAGCTGCACGCCCCCGTTCCGGGCCCGATCGACCAGCATCGCGATCAACTGCTCGTCCGACGCAGCCGCATCAACCGACTCAGCCGCGGGCTCTTGCTCGATCTTCATCTCACTCACTTGGCGTCTCCATGATCAACAGATCCGCCGTTGACTGATGAGACACTCCCTTGCTTTTGGGCCGACTGGGGCACAACGAAGAAGCGATCGAAATACTTACGCCTTTGCTGGCCGACCAGCAGACGGTGCACGGAAAGCCCCACAGCGAGGCCCAGATGGAGGACGTGGCCGACCACGCGACACGGACTTTGAGCCCGCACCACCATGTCACCACAGACGTGCCCCAGATCCTGGCCTACTGGGCCGCAGACGCCGGAACGCCAGGCTGTCAGCGGGCGAACTCGGCCACGCTGGAGATCGCGGTGTCTATCTCAGCCGGTGTGTTGATGACGGCGGTGCCCAGGCGGGTGTAGGTCGACGTGGACAACGCGGACAACCGCACCCGCCGAGTGGCCGCATGGTCGATGACCTGATGGTTGGTGCGCCCAGCCACGCTGAAACATGTGATGCCGGCCGACAACTCATGACTCAGGGGGGTGTGCACCGTCACCCCCCGGATCCGCGCAAGCCCCTGTTTGGCCCGGGTCGCCAGTTCGGTGATGCGTCCGGCCACACGCGCCCGCCCCAACTCCTGGTGTATCCCAACCGCCACCGGCAGGGCGAAGGCGTGTTCGAACGCGAGGAAGCCCCCGGGGGAAAGGGGCGCTGCGCCCCCGCCCGCGATAAAACTGACGAACGTCGGGTGCAGTTGGTCGAGGATCTCCGGCCGCACCCATACCAGCCCTGTTCCCCGTGGGCCGAAAAGCCACTTGTGGGTGCCTGCGACGACCACGTCCGCACCCAGACGGGCGGCATCCTCGTCGACCGCCGCGAGCCCGTGTACCGCGTCAACCACCAGCAGGCACCGGTCAGTGGGTCTGCGGCCCTCGTTGGCCCGCCGCACCACATCGGCGACGGCGCGTACCGGCATCCGGAGCCCGGTACTGGATTGGACCCAGGTGATCCCGACGACCCGGGTGTGCGGGCGGATGGCGTTGCCCACCGCCGCGGCGATCCCCTCGGCCGTGGCCGTGGCCGGATCGGCGAACCACGAGCACGTCCTCACCCGGGCCCCGTGCTTCTCGGCCGCGAGGTCGGCCGCTACGCGCTGGGCACGATGGTCGTAGGCGGTCAACAGGAACTCCTGGCCCGGCCGCGCTCTGACCCCGTTGTAGACCACCCCGAGGCCGATGCTGGTACTCGCCGTGATCGCGATGTCCTCCGCCCGGCCGCCGATGTAGGCGGCCAGCGCCTCGCGCACGCGAGGCCAGCCGGTCGGGCCGTCGGGCAATCTCATCCCCATGGGCACCACCAGGGGGTTGGCATCGGCTTGCGCGCTCAGGTAATCTACCGCGTCCCGTACTCGCTTCGGCTGTGAGGCGAGGTAAAATAGCGCAAGATTCGCCCATCCCGGTTCCAGCCGGAACTGCGCACGCAGAGCGCCCCAGTCCGCGTGATCGGCAGGTGTCGCCGAGGCCGGACGCGCCACCTGTGCTTTCCCTGCTGCAGTGCACGATCCGGTCGCCAGGGTGGCTGCGGCAATTCCCGCCGACCTCACCAGGAGGTCACGCCGGCTCGTCGTATACACACTCAGCACTCCTTAGGACACGACCCCCCGAGGTACGACCAAAAACCTCCGACTCAACTGCCGGAGATTGCTTCACATCACGCTAACCTCGATCTTTCATTACCGCCCGTCGGCCTCCTCCGGGAGTCGTTTCGGTTGATCGGAGTGGTGACGGTCGGTAGTCGGCCCGCTGTCGCGTCGAGTGTGACGAGCAGTGGCAAATGATCGGGTGACTGCGGGCATACCGGCCAGGGCGCGCAGTTGGGCCAGTGTGCCACGGTAGAAGCTACGGTCTACCCGATCGGGAATTCCCGGAACCCGTGCCTGATCGGTGTACTGCCAGAACGTCCAGCTTTGACCAGTTCCGGGAAGTGGATGGGGTTCCGCACCCCAACTCGCGAGCCACTGCAGATATCCCCTGAACACCGTGCTGTTCCCCGCGAGACAGTCAACAACAAAGGAGTACTCGGTGTAGACGATCGGTTTGACACCGAACGCCTCCTCAACGCTCCGGAGGAAGACGGCGAGTTGACGAGCGTCGGTACCGGGCGGACATGTCGGCCTTTTGTTAACCCACCCGCTCTCCGCGTCGAGAACCGGTGGTAGTTCTCCCGGCCTGTGTCCGGTGTAACCAGCGGCGTGTGCCGTACGGACGAAGTGTGCAGCCTGAGCCTCGGCATCCTGTGAGGATTGCGCGTCGAAGAAATGGTACGGGGCGCGGGACAGGTTCGTACGAGACGCCGCCGCAAAGTCCTCTGCGAACCACGGGTCCTCGTACTGCGTACCTTGGGTGGCCTTCATGAAGACGAAGGCGTTGTGGGCCGCGACCTTCTCCCAGTCAATGGGCTCATCACCGTCTCCGTGGTTGAACTCACTGGTGTCCACCCCTCTGGGGCCCGGCGGGATCAAGGTCCCGGAATTCCCCCACGCGGCAGAATGAGGGACCATCAAGAGCACTGCGACAACCGCTCCGACGCTCACCGAGCGCCCGACGGAAGCACGACGCGGCATGATGCACTCTCCCACGGCGACGTCGGCACCGGCCACGCTCCCCCAGTCCACAATCCGGAGCCCGGAAAACACAAGACCGGAAGACCTCGATATGTCGGAATCATACGTGGGTCGTCCTGGAGACGCACTTCAGCGAATGCGGCGCGGGGGAATCGCATAGGCGTGCTCTCCACGTCGCCCCCGCACACGCGGATTCTCCATCCTCATGACGTCCACCGGTCCGCAATCCCCCCACTCCCCGTTCCGCCTCGCCCCTATGGGGGCGGGGCCGCCTCCCAGTCCGGATGGTTCGGCATAGTCGGCGTCTCGGTCCCCTTGAGCCAGGACTCGAGGAATCCCTTCACGCCCTGTCCTGGCACGATTCGATCGGCGTGTGCGATGTAGTCGTCCGTACTGGCGGACCTGTCCTTGTACGTTCTGAGGAACGACTGCTCGATTTGCCTGAACCTGGCCTCCCCGACCTTCTGCTCCAGCGCGTACAGAACCAGGGGACCCCCTCGGTAGACTTGCTCGCTGAACAGCGATTCCTTCGTCGGCCTTGCGACCGGACCGTACCGAGCACGGTAGACATCACCGCTCTCATAGAACTCCGCCATGGCCGATTCCATCGTGGAATGTCTTCCGTCGTTGGTGGTCCAGCCTTGGGCGAACCTGTACTTGAGACCGTAGTAGTTGGCGTGGCCCTCGCTGACCCAGTTGTCTGCCCAGGTCTTAGGTGTGACACTTCCGCCGAACCATGAGTGTACGAGTTCATGCATCATGTGCGGGGCGACGCTCTCGAGAGGGGCAGACGATAGATAGGAGGAATCGTAGACAGTAAGCGTGTGCGTCTCCAGGGCATGAAATCCGAACGAGACCTCACCGTCCGTGTCGAGGGGCATCAGGCCATACGCTTCGAGAGGAAACGGTCCCAGTTGTCCCTCTGCCCACCTCATCTGCTCGACGGCCATGTCGAGTTGACCGAACTTGTCGGCGGCTCCCCGCGGCAAGACGAGACTGATCGGCACCCCGTCGACCGTGCCGATCTTCTTCGTCTCGTACCGGCCGACGGCGATCTGCACCAGTTCCGGTGCCACCGGATGCACGGTCTCGTACGCGTACGTCGTGTAGACACCACGGTTCTCGGGAGTCTTCAACCGAATTCCGCTGGCAACAGCAACAGCACCACTGTCGCGTGCTACCGAGATCCGAAAGGTGAAATCCGCCTTGTCCCCGGGAACGTCGTTGCACGGAAAGACCGTGTGAGCCTTGTCGGGTTGCGGGGCGAGAGCGAAGCCATTCCCGGTGTCCACCCAGCCATTGGGTCCGGAACTACGCGGATCCACGTCGTATCGAACATTGATCCGCATCACTTGATTCGGCGCCACCAAGGAATCCGGAGAGACATGCAGTTTCCTCTTCACCATGGTGAAGCGGGCACTGTGCCCGTCCACCGACACGGACTTCACGCGCAGATCATGAGCATCCAGCGAGAACTCCTTCAGCTCTGCCGACGTGCGCGCCATGATCTCCACCTGCGCATCAACGGGTGCCCCCGGGCCTTCAGGGCGGTACAGGAGGGCAAGGTCGTACGATTCCACCTCGTAACCGGCGTTACCGAGGTCCGGAAACACCGGATCAGCCCGGACAAGAGGATCTGCCGTCGTGACACCAACCGAACCGATGAGCATGGTCGCGGTGAACGCCGCCAGGAGAGTTGTCTTGCATCCACTGCTTCGGATCATCATCGCCCTCCTGCGCCGTAGACGGTAGACCGCACCCGACGCCGTTTGCCGAAGGTGATCGGGAGGCTTTAGGCCGCCGTGCCGACCTGTGTCGAGAAGCCCGCGAATTCTCCGTTCAGGGGCCCTTATAACCCACGACGAGTGGCGCCGTGGGAGGCCTAAGGGCTGTCCCGTAATCCCCGGCGGGCGCGCTACGACAGCTACGGCACGCCCCCCCTGGCTTCGCCGGGAGGTGCGCCCACGCCGCATTGTCGAATTGCCTGAATACGCCCAGTATGAGGATGGTCCTCCGCCTTGCACCGCACCGCATCTGACGCCGCGCGCTGATCCACTGCGGATTACGGGACAGTCCTTAGACATCGCACACAGACACCTGGTTCGGCACCACTTCCAGACGGTCATCGCCTTGCTCGGCCGTCATGATCGAATAATATGACCGGGCCGAGCAAAACGCCGCGGTCACACTGAAGACCTCACAGTAGCGACATAAAATCCTATCCCTCGATCTCGACTTTCGCACCGCGGCCGATCTGCGATCCAACCTGAGGCTGATCCCTTGGAGTGGACATCCGGAAAATGGCTCTTGACGGTCCGGGGAGGAATGGCCAGTGGGTCGAGAGTCCCCCTATCGGGAGGAGTCCAGGAAGGACGCGGTCGCGCTCTATCGCGCCGCGACCAGGCCGCGCGTGACGCGCTGGCCTCCGCCTCCGCCCCACTCGGACGCGTCGAATCCAAGTGAGCGGCCTCAAACGCCAATACCGCCGTCTTCATCGTCGTACACCCCGGCCACATCGCGTGGCGTAGCCGTCGCAGATGGCCGTCTGCCCGGGTGGAGGCGGTGAAACCGTGGCGGTCGAGCGCGCTGCGATGACGGTCGGCGCGGCCGTTCCAGCTCCGAACAGCGCTGACCCTCCGGCGTCCCCAGTGCGGTGATCAGCGCCCTCGCCACCAGATCGGCCAGCACCTTGCCCGCTCCCACCGCCTGGCGATCACCCTCGCCCCCTTCGGTCCCCTGAAGCGGCCTGGGCGCGCAGCAACACCGGCGCAGCCCGCTCCCTGTCATAACCCGACGTGCCTTTTGTCCGCGACTTGAGGAGTCAAGTTGGGGGCCACTGCGGAGCAGCGGCACTACTGATTCGTCATCCGCTGCGGCCGTTCCCTTGGGCCGATGCGCGTATCCCGGCGACCTCTAGACAACTTTGACTAGAGTGCGGTCATGACGGAGAAGACCATCCCGATCCTGCCCTGCCATGCAATTCAGCCGGTGATCGACTTCTACATCTGCGGCTGCTGGTGCTGCGGGGGGACATCGCTCAGCGGCTCGGCGACGATGCCTTGGCCGCGCGGCTGCTGACGCAGGCCGCTGAGCTCCAGCTCACCGAGGAGGAGCGCGCGTCGGCCCCCGAGGCTCTGGCGCGACTCGCCGAGCTACGGTCCAGAGCTGTCCGGTGAGTCGACCACAGGGCGTAGGGGCGAATCCTGGCGACTGGTGAAGTGCCGTCTGTACGGTCAACGGCGGATCTTCGAACAGGAAGTGACACCTGATGACAGGCGTGACCGTGTCGGCTGAGGCCGTGGAAGGAGTGAAGCCTGCCGGGCCACCGGCCGCCCTGGCTGATCAGCTGATCAGCCAGCCGGTGGACCGGGCCCAGGGTTGACGGGTCAGGCTGACCGGGCAGGGCGGTCTGCTGCAGCACAGTGCACGGCGATGACGCTGTGAGGGCGCTCGTCCCCCACCACTGAAGAGGGCCGACTGAGAAAGTGCCGGTCGCGACGGTTTGTTGATGCCTGCGACCAGCACACGCACAACTGAGAATCAGCTGCCGAGGGTCAGGATGCCGGCGCCTGTAGAGCTGGTCCCTGGTGCTCTCCGGGAGCACCCGGCGCAGGACGGGTGCGGTGGAGCCGAGTGAGTGGGCGAACGCGGCGACGAGGTCGTGCGGCACGCCGGCGCTGAAGGATGCCGCCCGCAGGCCTGGGGCACGCATGCCGGGTTCTACCCATGCTTGCCATCCGGCCGGCCCTGGTCGTCCGATTGGAGGGTCAGCGCATGGGGTCGCCGTCCTGAGAGTGTGGGATGTGGCGCTCTGTCGGTCTTGTCATCGCTCGGTATGACGTTGGGGTATCGCCGCGGGTCGGGAGTTCGGGGGTTTGACTGTGACATGAGCATGCACAAGCCAAACACGGGTGATCTCGACGAGCGAGGGTCAGGATGGCTCGCTTGTGCCCCCTTCTCCTCGCTTTGACACTTCGTCTACGGTCGTCGTACGCCTTCGAGGCCGGGCGACAACGCAGGCGGGTCGCGGCGAGCCTACGCCCTCGTACGATTGCCCCGGGCGTCGCAGGGCAGAGAGCGACCCGGATGGTCCTTGGCGAAGTCCTCACCGATGTCATCGGCAGTGTCCTGCATGGCCTTGCTGGTGACGCGGATGAATCCGGAGTATGGCTGGTCGATGTCCTCGATGAGGATCAGGGAGCCGGTGAAGAGTGCGGCCAGGGTACAGAGCAGCACGATGTGCGAGGCCGTGCTTGCGCGCGGCAGCCCGAAGGCGAAGGCTCCGATGGTTGCGACAAGCGCGACGACCATGAACCAGTAGATAACGGCTGGAATCGCCGGGGATGCCTGGGACAGCCGAGTCTGGCGGGCGGCGGAACGCTCGTCGTCGGCTTCGACCAGCAGTTGGAACGTGTCGGCGTCCTTGTGGGCCAGCTCTTTGAAGTGACGACGGAAGTCCGAGGACCAGACGGAGGCCTCAGGGGCCATACGGCGGCTGTGCTCCATGTCCGGCCACTCATACGCCAGGATGGCCCGCGTATAGCAGACGGCGGCTGCCTGCAGCCCTTCGCGCTGGGGCTCCGGGCTGTAGTCGGCCTCCTCATAGAGCTGGTCGACCCGGTGGGCCTCGTCCCACGCGGCCTGGGAGGCGGTGCCGTACGACTCCGCGGCCACGACGATGACGAAGGCCACCAGGAGGACAGACAGTGTTTGCAGGGGGCTGATCAGGTCGGTGACGGATGCCTCCTCGCCGCCCGCCGGTGTTCGCCGGTGCCGTCTGCGGTTGGCGGCCAAGCCGACGGTGATTGCGGCGCTGATCGCCACGATGGTGATGATGGTCAGCATTGCTCGCGCTCCCGAAGGCCAGGTCGGGTTCGTCCTGCCGGAACCTTCCGTCGCACCCAGCCCACCACATCGAGATCACTCGGGCGAGGTGGCTCGGCGCGGTATGCTTCGTGTGGCCCTGGGCGGGTGGTCGGGGAAGTCCAGGCAAGGATGCCGCGAAAAGGGTGCCGGGCAGGGAAAGATGCCTGGCCGTGGGCATCTTGGGCCTGGTCATCGACTGCGTCGCGCTGCCCGCCTTCGCACACGAGGACACCGCCGGCATCGCACTGCCGGACGGTGTCGCCCAGCAGTGCGGCGGACCATGCGGCGAGTGGGCTGCTCGTGTCCGGGCGGGCGGAAGACTGCCGGGCGACGGGCAGGTCACCGAGGTGGAACGGAACGGCTCGTCGGAAAGAGTCCATTGGGCCCACCGGCGAGTGTCGGGACTGATGTGCACGACGGTGCTGCGCAGGACCTGCCGGTCCTCCTCCGGTTGGTCCGGCTCGTGTCGGCCGCGAATGATGGCCAGGCTGCTCCGGCCGAGGCTGGTGAGCGTGTCGGAGAGGCATCCGTCGTCACCGGCCAGGTGCCGGGGCCCGAGCCAGTACACGGGCGGAGGGCTGGCCAGGGTGGAAGGCTCGCGTGGGCGCGAAAACCCAGGTCACAAGCACAAACTGTGATCTCTACCGAACCCGGAGCGGTTCACACCTGCGCGAATCAAGCTGTCGCGGAGCCGTCGAACGGAAACATCGACGCAGGATTGCCCCGGTCCAATGCTGATTGGATGCCGACCTACCTGATGAGTCACCAGGTAGGTCGGCGGATCCAGAGCCCGTTGCTCCTGAGGTGACTGGAGTCAACGGTGGTGAGGTAGAGGATGCTTCCTCAGGCAATCGCTTCGACCAGGTCTGCCAGCAGGATGTCAGCCACCAGTTCCTCGACCACGGCGGTGCCGTGTTCGGCCATGACACTGGTCAGCTCTGGGTCCCAGGGAGCCTCGGTGAGTCGGCCGGGCTCACGTCCGTGCGGTGTGCGGGCGACCGCGGCGCGGTAGTCCGCCGCCGTCATGCGCCAGGGTCGAGCCGGCGTCTTGTCCAGAAGATAGGCGGCGATGCGGATGCCTTCGCCATCGAAGTCGCCGTGGTAGCGGAGGGTGGCACCCCGATCCGCGAGAAGGCGGAGGAGGTGGATGGCCGCGCTGTTGGGCCATCCGGATGTGCACACCAGCGGAGGGCAGTCCGGACCGAAGCGACGTACGGCCAGAGCCAGGATGCTGGGGTTCTCTACGGCGTGAACGACGGGTGCCGGATCGGAGGCGAGGGTGAACTCGCCCGGGGCCCGCAGCTGGGCGAGGGTCAGACTGGCGGCCTGACCAACGTCGGCACAAGCACGGGCAACGCTGGCGAGTGGGCCTTCGCCGGCCGGGCGTAGGCCACCGACGAGAACGGTGGCCGACAGGTCGTCGTCGGCGACGCCCGCGCGAGTCCACAGGGCGCGCCGGTCCGCCGCGGACTCCGGCGCGGCGGTGTCGTGAAGAGTCGCCAGAGCACGAAGGACGAGTGTGGACAGGCGGGTACCGTCGTCGAGAGCGTGGGAGTCACCTTTCAGGACTCGGGCAGCGAAGACGGGCAGGGGCTCGGCCTGGGCCGGGAGTTCCGCGAGCACTGTCAACGCGTCTGCGAGCAGGTTTCGGGTCAGTTCCGGTGAGCCACTGACCAAGCCGGTGGCTCGGCACGACGCAGCCCAGCCGGCTAGCGCGGGCTGGGCCCGCACAGTCGTATGGCCGTCCAACCATGCCCACAGCTCGGCACGTTCGTCTTCCTTTCGGCGTCGTTCAGTCGCGCGATCGTCGAGGGGGCCTACGAGTTCGGTGACGGTTTCACGAACCGAAAAGCCGGACAGCTCGGTGACGGCCTCTTCCAGGCGGGCCAGTGAGACGGAGGGGTGCGGATCCGGTAGGCGGTCCAGACCCAGAAGGTCGGCGAGAGCCTCGCGCTGAGCTTCGTCAAGCGGTCCGAGGCGCACCCGTGTGACGGGGCGGCCGGAGGACAGTCGGCTGTGGACCGTGTGCCAGAGCGAGCGGAGCTCGGGACGACGCAGAGTGCTTCCACCCGGGGCCGGTTCGGTGTGCGTCATCCCGCCTCCAAATCGGTGCCGTTCCAGACGAAGCGAGCGCTGGTCACAGCGTCATCGTCCCCGTCGGTGAGGAGTTGGTGGACAGCGATGCCAGGTAGTTCGCCGTAGGTGCACCACTCGTGGTCGGAGGTGACCATGAGATCAAGGTCGAGTGCGGTGAGCAGGGCGAAGACCTGTCCGCGGTTGACTGCGTCCACGCCGACGAAGACCTCGTCGAGCAGGATGGGGCGGGGTGCCAGCGGCACAGCCTCGTAGTGGGCGGCGACGGCCGCAAACAGTGGCAGGTGCAGGGCGATGGCCTTCTCTCCGCCGGAGAGTGCGCCGTGCAGCTTCTTGGTCAGCGGCTGCCAGCCGGTCCCGTTCGCCCGATCGAGGCGAACGGTGAAGCGGTGCCAGGCGGTGTAGTCGAGCACCTCGCCGAGCTGCTCCTCCCAGCTCGCGGCCGTATCACTGCCCTTGGCCTCCTCGATACGAGCGCGGAAGAAAGCGTGCAGGGCTTCCCGGTCGGTCTCGTTGACCCTGCCGGGGTCCTTGAGCAGCAGCTGACGGGCGGTGCGGGTACCCTCCGGGAGATCCGGACGGACGTCCCAGACGAGCTGGACGGCGACGTTGGAGGCGGTACGAACCCTCTCCAGATGCCCGTTCATACGGTGGACGAGTTCGCCGGCCTGGCGGATGCGGGCGGCGAGGTGACGGCGGATGTCGCCGGTGAGGATCTGGTCGAAGAGGCTTCGCTCGGCGGTGGTGATGTCGTCACGACTGCGGTCGCGCTCCTGGGTGAGCGTGGTGAGCAGGCCCGTCGCCCCCAACCGCATACCGTCCAGGGTGGCGGTGAACAGCTGGATGTCGTCGTCGGGCTCCAGATCCAGGTCGGCACGGGCGCCGAGGCGCTGGCGGGCTTCGTGGACCGCTTCGGAAAGGCGGGTCGCGGCATCGCCGAGATTGCGTGGGGCGTGCGGGATGCCTGGCCACTTCGCCGCTGTGGCACGAGCGGCCTCCAGCGTGGCCCTCGTGCCGTCTCCGGCGTCGAGTTCCGGTGTGACGCCCGCATCCTCCACGAGCCCAGCCAGACACAGATGCCGGAACCGGTGCGCCGCGCGGTCCCGGGTGGCGGCGGCTTGCTCCCGTCGTTCGGCATCCCGACCACTGGTTGCCCGCAGACCTCCGATACGGCCTTCCAGGCGCAGGAGGAGATCGGCCGCCCGACCGGCCTCCTCACGACAGCGTCGCAGTTCGTCGCGCGCCTCGGCGACGCGCGCGACGATCTGCCGGTAGTCCTCCCCGACGGTGGCCTCCACCGCCTCCAGGCGCGCCTTCAGTCCCGCCGCTTCGGCTTCGGCGGCAGCGGCGTTCTCCGACTGCTCCTCGGCAGCTCGGCGCGAGCGGTCTGCCTGCGCGGTGATCTGACGAGCCCTGTCGGCGGCGGCGGTCGCGGTGAGACGGGCGTCCACCCAGTTGTCGGCGGTGTCCCTGAACCTGTCGACGTCGGAGGAGATCTCATGCAACCGGTCGCGATCGGTGGGCAGTCCGTGTTCGGCCGCCCTGCGGCTGAGGGCGCGCAGAGCGCCTGCCACCTCAGTCTCGCACCGGGCCAGACGGTCGGCCGCATCACGCACGGCATCGTCCCGGGCGGCAACCTTCTCCTCGGCTGCGTCCCAGGCACGCCGACGAGCATCGAGTTCACGGTGGTCGGGTCGCGTAGAGCGGTCCGCCTCCAGCCGGGCGCGGCGAGTGCCGAGGCCGCGCAGTCGGTCGTCGAGCATGGCCAAGGAGGCATTCGTCTCGCTGATGCACGCGGTCAGTTCACCGATCCTGCGCTGCCGGGCACGTTGCCGCGCGAGAGCACCGATGTAAGCGGGTTCCGGCTTGCTCCACGTTCCGGTTGCGAGCGCGAGGCGCCAGGAACCGTCGGCGGAGACGGCCGCCGGGTGACCGCCGGGCAGCGAAGTGCCGTACGCGACACCGGCGAGGATGCGGGTCACGGTGTCGACCGGGACGGGGATGTCCTCCTCGGGTTTCAGCACCTCAAGCAAGCTGGGCCCCGAGGCGGGCACGGCGAGGTCCGCCTCGGCCCTGGTGTCGTGCCCCGGCAGGGCGATCCCGTCATAGGGGCTGACCCAGGCATCCAGGAGGCCCGATGCCTCGAGTGCCGCCTCCACCGCGGCCTGCACGGGAAGCGGAACACCTTGGTGGAAGGCGATCAGTCGCCACAGAGGTGCGCCCGCCGTCGCCGTGCGGACGGTGGTGCGGGTGGGAGGGGGCAATGGCGGCAGGTCGGTCTCGTCACTGAGCCGTCGGACTTCGTCCTCAAGTCGGCTCCGCTCGTCCCGCAGCTTCAGACGTGCGGCTCGCGCGGTGGCCTCCGCTGTGGCGATCTCTTGTTCCAGCGGGCGTGCGGCGGCGGCGACCAGCGCCGCCACCTCGGCCTCGTTCGCGGCTCTGGCCACCAGTTCCCCGGTGTCGGCAATGCGCAGTTCCGCGCAGTCACCGGCCCAGGCGAGCAGCCGTTCCGCCTGTACGGCAAGGGCGCCGTCCCAGGCTTCGGACGCCTCGTCCCGCCGGGCGATCGCCTCCGTGAGCCGACTGCGGGCGTCCTCCAACAGACTTTCGGCGGCGCCCCGGTCGCGTACCGCGCAGTCGTGCTCATCCCTCGCTTCGGTGATGAGGGCGACCTGCCGGTGTCGGGCAGTGACCGCACCTCGCAGCAGCCTGCGGGCCTGTCGTGCCCCGTTCTCGCCCGACGTATGTGTACCGGCCGCACCCAAGGGCCCACGGCCACCGGCTTCGTGCCCCGGACTGTCTGCGAGGTTTCGTACGGAATCCGTGTCGAGAAGCGTCTTCACCTCATGATGGATCGACTCCATACCTGCCGTCCGGGCCGACCGGTGTGCTTCCTCGGCGGCTTCGCGCGCGTGCTCGTCGAAGGTGCCGGCCTGGGCCGCCGCCGCGTCGGCGTGCTTCTGGTCATCCTCCGCGCTGTGCTGAGTGGTCTGCGCAGTGGCGCGCTGTCGCCTGGCGACGGTTGCCGCTTCTTCGGTACGACGGCGGAGCCGGTCGAGTTCCCCGCCCTGCTTGTACGCGTCGCTGTCGCGCAGCCCCTCGACCGTCTCCTCCAGGGCGTACGCGCGCAGTTCCTGTTGCTCGCGCCGGGCCTGAGCGGACTCCCTTTCCATCAGCGCCTGTTCGAGTTCCTCGGCGCTCTGGCGTGCGGCGCGGGTGAGGTCATCCATCTCCGTGGTCGCCGAGATCAGCGCGGCCGAGCCGGCACGCAGGACACGTCGTGCGTAGGCGCGCTGCCGGGATGCGACGGTTTGTGCCGCTGTTACCTCCTCGTCGAGGCGTTTGAGGTGTTCGCGCTGGCGGTCCAGCCGCTCGAAGCCTTCGGCGAGTTCGGAGATCTCGCTTTCGCCCAATGGGGGAAGGGCGCGGGACAACAGGGTGGAGAGCAGGGAGGGATCGAGCCGTTCGGACAGTTTGGGCTGGCGCAACTGGAGCAGGGCGGACAACAGCGACTCGTAACGCTGCTCCCCCATACCGGCGAACAACTCACGTCGTACGGCCGTGCGGTAGTCGGTGGCCGAGGCATGGACGTCTCCGCAGTCGCGCACGGCCTCGACCAGAGCTGCGCGTGTCAGCGGCTGTCCCGCCTCGTTGACGAGAAAGACGCCGGCGGGGTGGGCGATCCTGGAGCCGGTGGTGAAGTAGTCAGCGTGAACACCGCTTGTGTGCACGCTCGCCTGCAGACGCGCACCACAGCCGAACCACCGCTCGGCGCCATCGTCGTCGACGCGGCGGAACTCCATCCACACATATCCGACACGGGTCTTGCCGGCGGCGCCTTCGCCAAGCAGGTTCCAGTGCATGGTGCGTTCCGAACCGCCGAACGTGGACAGCCGGTTGGGACGCAGGCTGGCGTCGAAGAGGAACGGCAGCAGAAGCTCCAGCGCCTTGGACTTGCCCGATCCGTTCTGGCCGCGGAGCAGCAGGCGGCCCTGATGGAAGGTGAAGGTCTCGTCGTAATAGCGCCAGACGTTGAGGATGCCCGCGCGGTACGGCTGCCAGCGGCTGCGGGCCGCATCCACCGCCGTCGCCGGTGTCGCAGGCGCCTCGGCGGACTCGGGCCGCCGCGGGACCGGAAGCTCTGTCACACTCACTTCTGATCTCCTTCTGCCGCGGCGCGACCGGGAGCCACGGCGCCTGCCCTCTCGCGCTCGCCGACGTCCCACGCCGGTCCAAGGTCGTCGACAGGATCCGGACTGGTCGTCCCCGCCAGGCGATAGCGGTACGCGGCCGGGCATGCGACGACACGCCCCCCGGCCGCACGGACGAGCCCGACATCACGCAGGGCGCGTACCGCGTCGTCGGAAAGCCGGACCGCGCCGCCCTCGGACTGATACGCCTTGGCCCAGCGCGGGAAGCGGCGCAGCAGACCCACTCCGGCCTCAGCAAGCTGCTCGGGCAGCATTCCGGCGGGCGTGGCGCAGAGCGGCTCCAGAAGGAGCAGTGCGGCAACCCTGGCAGTGGAGGTGTCGTCGGGGAAGCGGACATCGGTGGCGATCCCATCCGGGTCCACGAGCAGGAAGCCCTCCGCGCGTTCCTCCAAGAGGAAGCCGGCCTGTTCGACCGATCGACGGAGAATCTGACGTCCAGTCAGAGACATGATATAGGCCAGCTCGTCCTCGGCGAGGTCGGCCCGGTACAGCACGGGATCGTCGAAGAGGCGCCGCAACACCGAGTGGCGCAGCCTCAGATTGCGTTGTGCATCAGTGGCGGCGCTCTCGCCGTGCGTCTGGTCGGCGGTCACGTCGACCACCGCGCCGCCGTAGCGGCGCTCCCGCACCAGGCCGGTGAGGAGTTCCTCGAACCGCGCGGGCACCTCGTCCGGGGGCACGGCGAGTCGGGAGGCGCCGACGGGCGCGGCGGGCAAACGCATCAGCAGGGTGGTGTCCACGCGGTAGAGGACTTTGGCCTCTGCGGACTCGACGTACGCCTCGGTCGTACCATCCACCGCGCGCAGCACGTCGTAGGACTCCAGCAGCTTCAGGACATCGACGAATGCCATCCGCTCCGGCTTGTGGACCGGGTCGAACGCGGCCAGCGCTCGGTCGGCCGCCGTGGCCTGGACGACGCGGTCGGCGAGCATGCCAATAGTCGTTATCGGCATCGACAGCAACTCGGCTGCGGTCACACACAGCAGCACGTATCGCAGACGGTCGAACGGGACTCGGCCGGAACGCGCCCTACGAGCCGGGCGAGAGCCGTCCGGGTTGGCGCGCACCTTGGTAAGGCGGGCGTAACCTCGGCGGGGCTCCACCACCAGGCTCCAGCCGCAGGTGTAGTCGAACCACTGGGCAAGCGACTCGCGACGGCGTCGTACCAGTTCGAAGCCAGTCGGATCGGCGGTCTCGGTAAGCAGGGGGCGGGCCAGGAGGAGACGGATGGCGCGGGCGACATCCTCCCGTTCCGCGGCGGCCAACTGGTTGGCGAGGGTACTCATCCTGCGGCCTCCCGCGGCGTGGCGCGGAGGGTCGAGGAGACGGTCGCCCCACCCGCCGCTGTGATGTGGACGACGTAGTCCGGTCCGGTCAGTGAGCCCTTCGCGGTGTGCAGTACGGCGGTGCGCTCATCGGAAGGCGGTGCCAGGGCGATCTCCACGCGGCCGTCTCCCGTCGTGGCGCGCCTCAAGCCGCTCGCGTCCGGCCGGGCCGCCAAGGCGCGGCCGAACAGGTCGAGCAGACGGTCGAAGACAGCGGGATCCAACGTGCCGAAGAAGGACAGACGAACAGGTCCCGCTGTCTCCAGCACCTGCCAGGCGCGTGCGAGCTCCGCTCGCTCCCTGCGAGCCCGCTCGGCACGCTCCGCTCTGACAGCCGCAACGTCCCGCACCTTGGCCGTGCGAGTGAACCGCTCCGTCCGTCCACTGGTCCGCAGCAGCGCCGACACTTCCACCGGTGGGGCCTCGGACCAGGAATGGGACGACGGGATCAGCTCGGGGTCCGAGTGGGCGAGATGAGCATGGCGGGCCGAACCGAGCCCGAAAGCCGCCGACCAGAGCCGGTGCAGGTCCTCTTCCGCGGGGGCCTCCGCGAACCAGCGTGCCAGCTCCCGAAAGTCCTGCACGGCGCTGGAGGAACGGCGCCTCGACTCATTGATCCGCTCCAGAACCTGCAAGAGCGAGACAATAGCCCGCCGGGCGATGTCGTGCAGCTGCTCAATCCGAGGTCGGGCACCGTCGTCAGCCAGGAACCATGCACGCAGACCCGCCCAGCGCGCCCGCCTGCTCTCCAGCCAGCCGGCCGCGGGATCCTCACCGGCCACCGGCGGGAGCTCTGCGACGCGCAGGGCCCGCTCGCGCAGTACGGCGGTCCCCCTCTCCTCCACCCGAGCCACGGCAGCGGCGACCGTCTGCCCGCGCCGGTCGAGGTTGACCAGGAACTCCTGCAGATACGCGACCGTGGCAGCTTTGACTTCGCGGAACACCTCCAGATCCGCGCCCTCGGCACGCAAGAGGCGCTGCAGTTCTCCGTTGAACGCCTTGGTGTTTTCCACCAGAGCGTCCAGATGCCCCTCCAGCTCCCGCAACGTGCTGAAGATCCGCCGGTCGGCCGACGCGGGTTCACCGGAGAGCACGCACAGCTCGTCGAGTCGGTCGGCGATCGCCTCCAGCACGGCCGTCTGTAGCGCACCCGTTGAGGCGAGAACCTCAAGCGCATGCCGCACTCCGGCAAGCGCGGCCTCGCCCCGGCGGGTCAGCGAGTATTGCAGGTTGCGCCGTTCGTATTCCTCAGCCGTGCGGTAGTTCTCCGCGTGGTTGTGCACCACATCCAGGAGCTCCCACTGCACGAGTCTCCTGAGCGCCTCATACAGATCCTCATTCTCAACCGCCGCCACCCAGCCGACTCCGCGCAGCCGCTCTCGCACCGCGTCGAGCCCCAGCGCCGTCTCCAGGTGCTCGCTGGCGACACCGAAGACGTCCAGCACTGCTCCGTACAGATCGGACCTCTCCACCGTCGTGAACCGGAACATCTCCGGTGGCACCCTGCGCACGCCTGTCGCCCCTTCCCCGCTGCCCGACGGCATCCGGATCTCCACCGTAGAGGGCGGCGCTGACATTCAGGGGCGAGTCACGGAACAGCGGTTTCGACCGGCGAGAATCGGGCGGCCTCATGGCCGATGCCCTTGCAGGCTCGGCGGCGAAGGCGGTCCGATCTTCGTCTCCTGCAGGAGCAGGGTCCAGGCCGTGCCCGTGGCACAGGTCTACAACCCCATCGGCAGCGTGCACGGCGGCGCCTACGCAACCCTGCTCGACTCGGCAGCGGGATGCGCGGTGCCGTCGACCCTCCCGGCGGGCATGGGCTACACCTCGGTCGATCTGAACGTGAAGTTCCTGCCCCTGAGCACCGTCGACACCGGCAAGATCCGCGCCGTCGGCGCGGTCCGCAACAGCTGGCGCCCCGCACCGGCATCAGCCCGAAGGGTGGCTCATTCGTCGTTCGGGAGCAGGTGGAAGTCATCGAAGTGGAACCCCGGCGAAACCACACAGCTCACCAGCACCTCTTCGTCGCCAGCCGGACTGGCGGACTGCCAGTACCCCGCAGGGACGAGACCTTGCGGGCGCTGGCCGTTCGCGAGATCAGCGCCCAGGACCATGGTCGAAGGGCTCTCGCTCGGCTCGTCGCCCGTACCCCCCAGCCGCAGATGCAGGGGACCGCCGCGGTGCCACAGCCATAGTTCCGGCGAACGCACCGTGTGCCAACGCGAGCCCTCACCCGGAGTCAGGAGGAAGTAGATGGCGGTGCAGACGGGACGGCTACCGGGGTAGCCGTCCGGATGCACAGCCGTGTCACTTCGCCAGGTCTCCTTGTACCAGCCCCCTTCCGGGTGCTTGCTCATGCCGAGCAACCGTGCCGTCTCAGGCTGACGCGGACTCACCAACGGTCGTCTCCCTTTCACCGGGCCGGGCGCGGCCTGCCTATCGTGACAGCCCGATGTCAACATGCCCGCCGCCACCGTCGCCACTCCCGCGCCGATGGCTGCCTCCGACGCTCCGGCACCCTGCCGGACGCGGCGACGTGCTCCGTGCTGGAGGCCGGCATCGGTACGGGGCGGGTGGCGATCCCTCTCGCGCGCGGTCTCGACGTCCGTGGGATCGATCTCAGCGCGCGGATGCTCGAACAGCTCAGACTGATGTTCGAGGGAAACCCCTATGTGGCCACCGGCAAGGTGATCGGATCCCTCCACCGCCGTCACCGCGCCGAGGAGTTCAAGAAGTTCCTGATCAAGCTCGACAAGCAGGTGCCCATCGGGCTGGACATCCATCTGATCTGCGACAACTGTGCCACCCACAAGACGTCGGACATCAAGAAGTGGCTGCTGGCACACCCCCGCTTCCACCTGCACTTCACCCCCACCGGGGCGTCCTGGCTGAACCTCGTCGAGCGATGGTTCGCCGAACTCACCAACAAGCAGATACGGCGAGGCGTCCACAAATCCGTCCCCGCACTGGAGAAGGACATCCGCGACTGGATCGCCGCGTGGAACACCGACCCCAAGCCCTACATCCGGACGAAGACCGCAGACGAGATCCTCGAACGCCTCGGCAGTTATCTGGAGCGGCGCGGGTACGCCCGGATGACCATCGAGCAGGTGGCATCCGACGCCAAGGTCGGCAAGGCGACCCTCTACCGGTCGTGGGCCTGCAAGGCCGCCCTGGTGCTCGATGCCGTCCGCAGTCAACTCAGGGACGTGCCCACCGCGGAGACCGGGGACACCCGCGAGGAACTGCTGAGCGTGGCGAAGGAAGCCCTGGCAGGATTCTTCGGCTCCCCTCGGGTCCGGGCCATCCTGCCCGCACTGATCGCCGACACCGCACAGGATCCTGAACTGCGGCGACGCTTGCGCGAAGAGGTACTGGAACCGCGCCGGGAACAGTCACGAACCGTGCTGGAACGGGCGATCAGCCGCGGCGACCTTCCCGAGGACACCGACATCCGGCTGGCTCTGGAGATGTGGGCGGGAGCGATGATGTTCCGCGGCGTCCTCTACGACGAGGGGTACGACGACGCGGCACTGGCCCGCATCGTGGACGCCACGCTGGCGTCCCCCCCCGCGCCTCCACACCGACGCCCACCAGCGCTCCTGAGCACTGCCTGCGATACATTTTGCCGTCGCTCCGACCCACGATTTCCGGACACGAAAGACGGCTTCCCAATGACCGACATAGTCAATGGACTGGGCCGGGCCACCGCCTACGGTGCCCTCGGTGTGGTGCTGCTCATCCTCGGCATCGTCCTGGTGGATGTGCTGACGCCCGGCAAGCTGGGCCGGCAGATCTGGGAGGAGCGCAACCGCAACGCCGCGGTACTGCTGAGCTCCGCACTGCTGGGGATCGGCGGGATCGTCTTCACCTCGATCTGGACGACATACGACGACTTCACCAAGGGACTTGTGTCGACCGCCGCGTTCGGCCTGCTGGGCCTCGTACTGATGGCCGTGGCATTCCTGATCGTGGACCTGGTCACCCCCGGCAAGCTGGGAGCGACGCTGGTGGAGAACGAGCCGCACCCCGCGGTGTGGGTCACGGCTTCCTGCAATCTGGCGGTGGCGGCGATCGTCTCGGCATCCATCGCCTGATCCAAACGAAAGGCACTGGCGCCGAGCGGGTCGGTGTGACCGCCGAACGCGGTCGCACCAGCCCGTATGTGCACCAGCCCGTATTCGCGCGCACACAGAGCGAATTCCCCCTTGCATCCGGGCTGCGTTTCGCGCCGTCCGGCGTGATGCTGGTACTCAGCCACTCACGACGGGACCCACCGGAGGCACCCATGGCAAAGGACAAGACCGAAGAGCCGGAGAGCACGAAGGCGCCGATGCGGATCTGGACCGGATCGGAGCGCCCTTTCGACCCCGAGGATCTGGTGATGGCGTCGGGGCGTGAATGCACGCCGGCGAATGTCGAACGCGCCCGCAAGGAAATTGCCGAGAAGGGCGCGGCGGCACTTGAGCGCTACCTCCCCTGACGCACGGTTGGAATTCATCACGCTGAGCATCCGCGCGGGATGCACGGGAATCGCAAGGCGTCAAAGCACAACAAATGGGTACCAAGAGGTATGGAGTTCGACTGGCGTATCGCGCCGCATCCGGCGGCGCAGGCCTTGCCCCGTCGTAGGAGCCTCGATGTCCACCTCACTTCCGACCCGACATACCGGCGTCCGTGCCGCCGGACGCGAGCGGCCGGCGGCATCGGACGCGACATGCCGCCCCGGAATGCGCGGGCTGCCCGAGATACCGGACCCCCGGACCGTCAGCACGGCTGACGCGCGAGCGCTGTCGGTGGTGCTGCTCCGGCGTCTTGGCACGCTGGAGGAGGGCACCGAGCAGTATGCATACGTACGCAACACACTGGTGGAGCTCAACCTCAGTCTGGTGAGGTTCGCGGCGGGCCGCTTCCGGGGACGTTCCGAGCCGATGGAGGACATGCTCCAGGTCGGCACCATCGGCCTGATCAAGGCGATCAACCGCTTCGACGTGGAGCGTGAGGTCGAGTTCACCTCCTTCGCCATGCCCACGATCGTCGGGGAGATCAAGCGCTTCTTCCGTGACACGAGCTGGGCCGTGCGGGTCCCCAGACGGCTTCAGGAGCTGCGGCTCGACCTGGCGAAGGCGTTCGACGCGCTGGAGCAGGAGAGCGGACGGGCCCCCACCACCGCGGAACTCGCCGACCGTCTGGAGATCAGCGAGGCGGAGGTCGTGGAGGGTGAGGTGGCCGCCAACGGATACGCGGCTCACTCACTCGAACCGCTTGACGACGACGAGACCGGCAGCCCGCTGGCCCGCAGACTGGGAGCCGACGACCCCGCACTCGATGTCGTCGAATGCCTGGAGTGCCTGAAGCCGCTGATCGCCGGGCTGTCCGAGCGGGATCGTACGATCCTGTCGCTGCGCTTCGGCGACGAGCTGACGCAGTCGGAGATCGGCACCCGGCTCGGAATTTCGCAGATGCATGTGTCCCGACTGCTCGGACGGGTGCTGGAGGAACTGCGCGCCGGACTGCTGACGGACGAGACGCTGACCGGTGACGCCCGTCCTGACTCCGGCCCGCGGACCGACGAGCACCACGCGGAGCCGCGGTCGTTATTACACGGGATCACACGGAACACGCGGGAGAACACCGTACGACGCGGGATCAACGGATCTACGCGGGGTTGCCCGGGCCCTTCCACATGGGTGGCTGCGGCAGTTGTGACGTGCCCCGCCGTGCCCTCCGCAGCCCGAGGGCGAAGGAGCCCAGTCCTGAGGCGACGATGAGCAGGGCGGTACCCGCGAACATCGTCATCGGATCGGGAAGTCTGCCAAGCCGGGCTAGCCAGGGCTCGGGTCTGCGGGGCAAGGTCAGATTCGCCGAGACCTCCTGCTTCGTCTTGCCGCTCTCCAGACCGAGCGTGACATCCCACGGTCCGTCGGGCAGCATCGGGGCGAGACCTGCCGACACCGTGCCGATGCCGCCCGGGGGCAGGGTCGTCCCGGGCTGGATGGGGAACGGACCTGCGCTCATCAGACCCGGCCCCTCGGTCAGCTCCAGAGCACCGCTCAGGTCCAGCGCACGGCCCCCGGTGTTGCGGACCTGCGCGGTGAGCACGGGAACCCCGGACTCGCTCCTGTGCACGCGGTACGCGCCCACCTCGAAGGACGAGGGCGGTTCCGCGCCCTTGCCGACATGGACGTACATCCGGACGCCCACTCGCTCGCCGTTCCCGGCGGCGGCGGACGAGGCGGGAGCGGACGCGGCCGATGGCGCATTCGACGCGGACGGCGTACCGGCAGCAGCGGGTTCCTTGCTCTGGACCCACAGCTCCGCGTAGCGCTCCCCGGTCGAAGCCGTCGCAGGCACGGCCAGCCTGACCTTCACCTTGGCCTTCTGACCGGGGGCCAGAGCGAGGGTGGACGGAGTGACGGTGACCCAGGAGGTCAGTTCGTTCGATGTCCGGCCCGGACTAAAGACGAAACGATTCCCCTTGATCTTCGCGTCCGCGGGGTACAGCTCCAGCACCCGGCGCGCCCGCGTACCGTTGGACACCTCGACCTGATGTTCGACGGCCGCCCCGGGCTTCAGGTGGTCGACCATGCTCCGCAGCGCCCGGGGGTCTCGGCCGGCCACGGGCGGGTCGGCCAGACGGACCGCGAACGGATCCTTGGAGGACTCGGGCTCCGCAGCTGAGTGCGTCGCAACCACCCGCCCACCGGGGCCCGTTGCCGCGCCACCGGGCGTCACGGCCGTCGGCACGGCCACGACCGGCGACACGGCCATCGCAGCAACCGCTCCGGACACAGCCGTTACGGAGATCGCTCTCGCGCGCATGGGTTCCCTTTGGTCGCGTTCGGCGGACGTTGGACACGTACCACGGTCCGCCGGCGCCCATCACACACCGTTCGATCCCTGCCCCATTCGGCGGCAGAACGCCACCCGAACCAGCAGGTCATGCACCGCTGTTCGGCGGCGCGGCACTGATGTCCGCGAGAGTGGAACGCGGGTCGTCGGCCCGGGCGAGATCCCCGAGGGTGACCACACCCCGCACGCGACCGTCCTCCACGACCGCGAGCCTGCGCACCATGGCCGCGCGCATCAGCCGCGCGGCCTCTTCCGTGTCCTGGTCGGGCCGGACGGTCCGGACACCGGGACTGCACACCGAACGCAGCGGCGTGCGGTACGGGTCGTGCCCCATCGCGACGGCGCGGACAGCGATATCACGGTCCGTCAGAATGCCCAGCACCCGGTGGGCCGCCACGACCAGCACATCCCCGACGTCCTTGTCCCGCATCAGCCGCGCGGCTTCGAGAAGGGTGGCGTCCGGCGACAGAGACAGGGCCCGCTTCGTCATCACGTCCCTCACGAGATGCGCCATGGCGCCCACCCTCTTCGCATCGCTGACATACGGCGTCTTCCCAGGTATGCCCGGGATACCCATCGGAGCCCGATAAGGAGCCCGGTAACCGGTAACAGGTAACCGGTCATCGCAGGCAGTGGGCGTGATCGTCACCGTGGGTCACCCGAACGGATGCGAGCGTGACCGCCGCGTGTTTGCCTGGCTGGTGGCCCGGAAGGAGAAGCCATGACCACTGCAGATGAACCGGTGAGGACGCCCGATGAACTCCGCGTGATGGCGGATGAGCTGGCTCGCGGCGCCGAGCGCTGCACCGATCCCGAGCACCGGGCGCGACTGCGGCGCAAGGCCGCGCGCCTGCGCGAGCAGTGCGATGGCCGTGGCGACGGCGGACGTGACCCGGCCGCCCCTGCGCACAGGCAGCCCTGACCGGCCTGGCGGGGCACCGACCGGAAGCGCTGCATCCGACGCGCGGGTAAAATCCGGTGCGTCCCTGGCGAGAGGACACAGCCATGCCCGACCACGGGCGGGACGCACCGGAGCCTGACCGGCTCACCACCACCGTCACGCAGCTCACCGCGGAGCTCACGCGGCTGCGGCGCGGTCTCGGACGCCGTCATCTGCTCGACGTCGCGTCAGGGGTCGTCGTCGCCCAGCTCGCAGTCTCCCCCGCCGACGCGATGGAGCACCTCGCCCGGCTCGCCGATTCCACCGGGGTCTCGGTGGAGGATCTGGCTGCCGACATCGTCAACGGCGCGTCGGGCACGATGGGCTCGCCGGGCGCGGAAACGCCGCGTCTCGCCGACGGCTCCGACAGCGCGGACAGCGACTCCGACGGCGGGCAGCGGACCGATGACCCGGCCGCTCGGACATCGGCCCGCCGGGCACGACGTACCGAGGCCGCCGCCGATGCCAACGCCACGACGGGCGGCTCCATCGACGAAGTGGCCGAGACCGTGCTGGAAGGCGGGCTGCGCCCGCTCGGAGTGCGCGGCCTGTGGCTGTTCCGGCGTACCGAGACGGACTGCCTCGAACTGGCCGGGCAAGCCGGGACAAGCCCCCTGGAGACCAGGCACTGGCAGTGGGTGCCGGCCGGGCTGAACAGTCCGCTGCACCGTGCGCTGGCCGATGCCGCGCCGGTCTGGCTCCCGAACGGCCCACCAGGGGGCGAGCACCTGCCGGGATCCGCTCCGGGGGGCGCACGCGCCCTGCTGCCGCTGCGCCGCCGCGGCACGGTGACAGGCCTCGCGGTCGTGGACTGGACCGGCCCCCGCGAGCTGGACGAGCCGACGCGGCGCACGCTCACGGGTCTCGCGGTTCCGATGGAGCGCCTCCTTGACGCGGGTGACGCGGGTGCTGCCCGTACCGCGGGCCACGCCGATCCAGCCGTGCCGGCCCCGCTGCTCGACCAGCTGACGCATCCGGGAATGGCCCTGCGCACCGAGCCGTCGACCGGTGCCCTGCACATCGAGTACCTCAACCGACCGGCGCTGGACTGGGCGGGCCGGGTGCACGGAGCCGCCGGACGACCGCTGGCGCAGGTGCTCCCCGCCGTCGAGGCCGACATCGGGCGGCTGGCCCGTCGGGCGCGCGAGACCGCTGCTCCCCAGCGTGCCGCCCGGCTTCCGGCGTCGCACCGCGCCGGTGACCCCGACCCGCTTCATGACGTACGGGTGCTGCCGATGGGCCCCGACCGAACCGTGGTGCTCTGGCACGGCGCCACCGATCCCGGTATGTCACTGACCCGTGTCCTGGGCAGGCTGGAGAACCTGGCCGCGTTCGAGGACGACCTGATCGCCGGGACTTCGCGGTGGAGCGAGCAGGCGTACCGCATCTTCGGGCTCGATCCCGGCACGCCCGCGGTACCGCTGCGCCGGCTGGCACCCCAGCTGGCCCGGGACGAGGCGGGAAAGCTGGAGGACCTGCTCACCGAGCTGACGCAGCGGCACCAGGGCGCGTACACGGTGGTGCGCGCGCTCCGCGAGGACGGCGGTCTGCGGCATGTCAGGATCGCGGCCGAGCCTCTGCTGACGGGGGGTGTACTCACCGGGATCACCGGCGTGTACCAGGACGTCTCGGCGCAGCACCACACCGAGATCGCGCTCAGTGCGACATACGACCGGTTGACCGTGACACAGCAGCAGTCGGCGGTGCGCCATCAACTGGTGCTCCAGTTGCAGCAGGCGATCGTTCCCGAAGTGCCGGTCCTGCAGCAGCTGCCCGGCCTGCAGGTCGCCGCGCGCTACCGTCCCGCAGCCGAGGACTTCCGGGTCGGCGGCGACTGGTACGACGTATTGCCGCTGCCCAACGGCCAAGTGCTGGTGGCCGTCGGAGACATCGCAGGCCACGGCATCGACTCGGTGACGGGCATGGTCTCGCTGCGCAACGCGCTGCGCGGGCTGGCGTTCACCGGCCACCCGCCGGCGCGGCTGATGGCCCTGCTGAACGAGGTCACGATGCACACCCACGGCCATCCGACGGCCACCGCGGTGTGCGCGCTCTACGATCCCGCCGACCGCTCCCTGCACTGGGCCAGTGCCGGTCATCTCCCCCTGCTCCTGCTGCGCGACGGCCATGCGCGCTTTCTCGACCCGCCGCGCAACATCCTGCTGGGCGCCATACCGTCGGCGCGGTACACCGACCGGATCACACCGCTCGCGCGGGGGGACACACTGCTGCTGTACACGGACGGGCTGGTGGAGCGCCGCCACACGGGACTCGACGAGAGCCTCGCGGGGCTGCGCCGTACGGCCGAGCGGCTCCGCTCCGGCACCCTGGACACCTTCACGGACCAACTGCTGGGATCGGTGACCGGTGACACCGACGACGACACGAGCCTCGTGGTCGTCCGGATCGCCTGAGGCCGCCCGGAGCGCCGTGCGCGATCCGCCGTAGCCGCGGCGGTCGCGCGGTCGAGCTCCGCTGGACCGCACCCACCGCGCGGACTCAACGCTGGAGCCACTTCCGGATGCGCGCGATCAGGTCGTACGCGTCGACGGGCTTGGTGATGTAGTCGTTGGCCCCTGCCGCGAGGCTCTTGGCCCGGTCCCCCGGCATCGCCTTGGCGGTGACCACGATCACCGGCACCGAGGCGAACCTCGGCAGCTTCCTGATGGCGGCGGTGGCGCTGTAGCCGTCCATCCCGGACATCATCACGTCCATCACGATCAGATCGACATCGGGGTTCGCGGTGAGCAGCTCGATACCGGAGCGACCGTCGTCAGCCGTCAGCACCCGCATGCCCTCGGCCTCGATGATCTCCGTGAGCGCGTAGACGTTGCGCACATCGTCGTCGATGATCAGCACTGTGCGCCCGGAGAGGCTCGCGCCCCGCGCGGGCTGCTGGGGTGCCCCGGCTCGTACGGGGGACGTACCGGTGCCGCGTGTGGCGAGTCCGGGTGGGGGCTCCTGGGGGACCTCCCCGCCGACGGGCACGTAGAAGGTGAACACGCTGCCTTCGCCCACCCTGCTCTCGGCGACTACCACTCCGCTCAGCAGTTGGGCGAGTTCGCGGCTGATGGACAGGCCGAGGCCGGTGCCGCCGTAGCGTCGGCCGGTGGTCACGGCTCCCTGCTGAAAGGCGCCGAATATCGAGTCCAGGTGCTCCGGGGCGATACCGACCCCGGTATCTTTGACCCGGAACGCGACCACGGGCAGGCCCCTCAGTTCGGAAGGGAGTTCGTCGGCCGACGCGTTCTCCACGCAGAGCCGGACCCCGCCGCTCTCGGTGAACTTGAGCGCGTTGGACAGCAGATTGCGCAGCACCTGCCGCAACCGCGTCTCATCGGTGGTGATGTCAGCCGGCACGTCGTCCGCGGTGCTGACGCCGAAGTCCAGGTTCCGCTCACTGGCCAGCGGACGGAACGTCACCTCCACGTACTCCAGCAGCCGGTGCAGCGGGAAGGGCTCCCGATGGACGTCCATCTTGCCCGCCTCGACCTTGGACAGATCGAGGATGTCGTTGATCAGCTGGAGCAGGTCCGAGCCCGCGGAGTGGATGACCTCCGCATAGTCGACTTGCTTCTCCGTCAGGTTCCCTTCCGGGTTCTGCGCCAGCAACTGGGCCAGGATGAGCAGGCTGTTGAGCGGAGTGCGCAGCTCATGGCTCATGTTGGCGAGGAACTCGGACTTGTACATCGAGGTACGGGAGAGCTGCTTGGCCCGCTCCTCCAGTTCCTGGCGGGCCTGCTCGATCTCCAGGTTCTTGCGCTCGATGTCGCGGTTGCGGTCGGCGAGCAGGGCGGCCTTCTCGGCGAGTTCGGCGTTGGAGCGCTGGAGCTCCTCCTGACGCGCCTGCAGCTCCTGCGACCGCGCGCGCAGTTCGGCGGTGAGCCGCTGGGACTGGTCCAGCAGCTCGTCGGTGCGCGCATGGGCGTTCAGCGAGCTGACGTTGACCCCGACCGTTTCGATGAACTGGTCGAGGAAGTCCCGGTGGATCCGGGTGAACGGGCGCAGCGAGGCGAGTTCCACGGCGCCGAGCACCTGGCCCTCGACCACCACGGGCAGCACGATCAGCGCACCGGGGGCGAGCGAGCCCAGCCCCGAGGAGATCGTGACATAGCCCGGTGGCAGCTCGTCCACGGCGATGGTGCGGCGGCTGAGCGCCGCTTGGCCGACCAGGGACTCACCGGGCCGGAAGCGTAGCGGCCGCCGAGCCTCGCCCTGCGGCCCGGCGGGGACTCCGTACGAGGCGGTCATCACCAGTTCCGTCCCGCCGCCGTCGGCTTCCTCGGCCAGGAAGAATGCTCCGTACTGGGCCGACACCAGCGGAGGCACCTCGTTCATGATGACCGCGGCGACGCTACCCAGGTCGTTGCTGGACTGCATCAGGCCTGACATCCGGGCCAGACTGGTCTTGAGCCAGTCCTGTTCCTCGTTGGCCCGGGTGGTGGCGCGCAGCGACTCGACCATCGAGTTGATGTTGTCCTTCAGGTCGCCGACCTCTCCCGGTGCCTCGACGGCGATGGAACGGGTCAGATCCCCCTCGGCGACCGCGCTGGTCACCTCGGCGATGGCACGGACCTGCCGGGTGAGGTTCCCGGCCAGTTCATTGACGTTCTCGGTGAGCCGCTTCCAGGTCCCGGAGACGCCTTCGACTTCTGCCTGGCCGCCGAGTCTGCCCTCGCTACCGACCTCTCGGGCGACCCGGGTGACCTCGGCTGCGAACGACGACAGCTGGTCGACCATGGTGTTGATGGTGGTCTTGAGCTCCAGGATCTCGCCCCGCGCGTCCACATCGATCTTCCGGGTCAGGTCCCCTCGGGCGACGGCTGTGGTGACCTGGGCGATATTGCGGACCTGGTTGGTCAGGTTGGTCGCCATGGAGTTGACGTTGTCCGTCAGGTCCTTCCAGGTGCCCGACACCCCCCGCACGGTCGCCTGGCCACCGAGATTGCCCTCGGTACCGACCTCACGGGCGACCCGAGTGACCTCCTCGGCGAACGAGGAGAGGCGCTCGACCATGGTGTTGATGGTGGTCTTGAGCTCCAGGATCTCGCCACGGGCATCGACGCGAATCTTCTGGGTGAGGTCACCGCGGGCCACGGCTGTGGCCACCTGGGCGATCGAGCGCACCTGGGACGTGAGGTTGTCGGCCATGGTGTTCACGCCGGTGGTGAGCTCCTGCCAGACTCCGCCGACGTCCCGCACCCGGGCGTGGCCGCCGAGCCGACCCTCGCCACCGACCTCACGGGCGACCCGGGTGACCTCGGCGGTGACCAGGGAGAGCTGGTCGGCCATGCCGTTGTAGACACCGGCGATCTCCCCCATGATGCCCCCGGCGTCGTCCGGCAGACGGGCCGAGAAATCGCCGTCGCGCACAGCGGTGAGGCCCGCCAGCAGCTTGCGCAGACCCTCCTCGCTCAGCTCGGCGGGCGGCCGTGTCTCCGGCGATGGGCCCACCGCCGAATGGTCCCGCAGGCCCTGCGGCGGATCCGCGGGGTGATCACCGGGGTGGCCCCGGGCGTTGCCGGATGCGTTCATCGCCGACCTCGTGTCGCTCGTTCGGCGTCATCTGTCCACTCTCGACTTTCGCACGCACTCCCCCGCCCGACACCCCGGGTGCGTTCAGCAGGTCCCCGGCGCGGTGCCGCGGGGCGGCGTGATCTCCGCCCATACCGTCTTGCCCGAGTCGCCGCGCGACACGGAACCCCAGGCGCGCGCGAGCCTGCCGAGTACGACCAGTCCGTGACCGCCGGGCTTCGCCGGATCGGCATGGGGGCGGGGGCGGGGCGCGATCGGATTGGCGTCGCTCACCTCGATACGCAACCGGTCGGCCGTGCAGTGCAGCACCAGTTCCTCGGGCCCGTCGGCGTGCAGACAGGCGTTGGTGACGAGCTCGGAGACCACCATCAGGACGTCCTCGGCCACCGCGAGGCGTTCCTCGTCCTCGTCGTAGCCGTCATGATCACCCTCGGTGTCGAGGTCGAGGTCGGTGTCGAGGTCGAGGTCGAGGTCGAAAGCGAAGGTGTCCCAGGCGCCCGGCTCGCCGTTCCCGGACGGATCGCCGCCCGGATGGCTCGGATGCGGCGCCGCCGGGCCCCGTTCCGGCAGCCACCCCCAGTCGACGAGCGCCGTGCGACTGAAGTCACGGCAGCGCCCGACCACGCCCCGCGTCCCGGAAAGTACGAGTCTGCGGGTCTGTCCTTGTGCCGGAAGGGCCGCGCTCACGGTTGCTCCCGCCTACTCCCGTCCCGGCTCTGGTGCCTGCGGCGGCCCGGAATCCGGGTCCGGCGCAGGCTCCGCGAGCGCTTCGCCGATGCTTGCGTAGCGCGGGAAGACGGCACCGGCACCGGTGATCGCGAGCATTCTCGCGACCTGCGGGCGCAGCGCCGCCAGCTCGACCCTGGCTCCGGTCTCCTTGGCCGCGAGACGCGCCCGCAGCAGCACGTTCAGCCCGGTGGAGTCGCAGAAGAGCAGCACCGAGCAGTCCACCAGGATGCGCTGTGCACCGGCCGCGATGGCTTCCTCCAGGGCCACGTGCAGTGGCTCCGCGGTGTCGTGGTCGAGCTCGCCCGCGACCGCGACCACGACGATCCCGGGCTCGGGCCACGGGCGCACCGTCACGCTGAAACGGTCGCCGTCGCCGGTGCTGCCCGGCATGCCGTCCCGTGCTGAGACCATGTCCGGCTCTCCGTCGTCTCCTCGGCTTGCGGTGACACCCCCGACTATGACACCGCCACCGACTCACCGCTTCCGGCACGGCTGGATGGCTACGCTGAATTGTCGGCATTTTCGGGCTTCTATCTCTTGAGCGGCGAAAGCGGGCATATCAGATGAATGCACACCGTGACTTCGAGCTGCTGGCCGTGACCGTCCGGGTGGACGGGCGCCCCGACGTTCCCGTCCCCCTGAACGCGCGTGACCGGGACGACGCACCCGGCCGCGCGCCGGAGCCGGTGCAGATCAGCCTCAAGGAAGGCGCCGAGTTCCGGCTCCGCCTCAAGTTCCGCGTGTCGACGAGGGATGACCTCGAAGGCCTCAAGTTCATCGACGAGCGGACCCGCCAGGGCGTGGTCGTGGTGCACACGGAGACGCATCTGGGCGACTTCCGGCAGGGCGGGCCGTACGAAGTCGTGCTGCCGCCGGTGCATCTGCCGACCGGGCATCTGGCCCGTGACCACTACGCATGCGCCGGGACCTTCGTGGACGCGGGCGGCAGGGAGCTCGGGCGGGAGACATACGACCTGGAGATCACGAAGGAGTGGCCGCCGCCTTGATGGCACCGCCCATGGGCGCCGGAGTGCCGCGCCGCCTCTTGGCCGGCCGTTGCCGAGTCCCCCGCGGGCGGACCCGGCAATCGACAACAGGGCGAATTCAGCGGCGCGGGAGGCGCCGGGCCGTGCGACGCTTGAGATGAGTCGGCGCCCGGAACGGAGGTCCCGCGATGACCACGTCTTCCCTTCGCATGACAGCCGCCTTGGCGGCCGAGCACCGCGCCCGGTTGCTGGAGATCGCCGAGGACGTCAAGTTCCCCGAGGGTTACCACGTCTTCGAGGAGGGACGGCTCGCCGACCGGTTCTGGATCATCAAGTCCGGCACGATCAGCCTGCACATGGCCGTCCCGGGGCGGCGCCCGGCGGTGATCGAGAACCTGGGCTTCGGTGAACTCGTGGGCTGGTCCTGGCTGTTCCCCCCGTTCGTATGGCAGCTCGGCGCCGAGACGATGACTCCGGTTCGCGCGCAGCAGTTCGACGCACGGACCGTTCGCATGCTGATGGACGCCGATCCGGCACTCGGCTCGGCGGTGGGCCAGTGGGTGGGGAGGGTGCTCGCCCACCGGCTCCACGCGGCACGGGTGCGGCTGCTCGACCTCTACGCGCCCTACGGCAGCGGTATCACCGACTAGCACGGCCTGGTGCGGCGCGCCGGTCTCCGATCCTGATCCCGACGCACCTGGCCTCGGCGCTGCCGACCTCGACCCTGATCCCTACGCACCTGGCATCGACGCCTGACACCCGGCAGCGGACCCGGCCATGGCCCGGTTCGGGCACTGGTGCGCCTGGTCGGGTCGGTGGTGCTACGTGGCGGCCCCGGGCCAGCCGTAGGGCGGCGCCGTCACCGTGTCGGGGCCTGCGCCGACACTTTCGAGGTCGCGGTTGGCCTCGCGCATCAGCTTGCTCGCGAGGTCCTTCATCGCCCGGCTCGCGGCCAGTTCATCTCCGATCTCCGGGATGTCCAGATCCTGGGGGTTGCACCGGGCGACCCCGTGCCCGGTGTAGGTCGTGGTACCGGTGTCGAGTACGACCCGGGCCTTCGTCGTACCGTCCTCCTCGACCAGGACCAGCCCCATCCGCCACTCCGCTGTCCGCGTCATGGTGGCGTCCACCTCCTCACCCGGGCCACGCACGGCGATGCGCCGCGCCGTGGGCTCCCTGTCCCCAGGATCCCTCGGCGCGGCACACTCCGCGCCCCGAACTCGAACAATCAAGCGAATCGGATCGGGCAGACGCCCCCTGGCCTCAGTCGGCTCAGGCCCGCGCGCCCGGGACCCGGGCGATGATCCTCGCGCGGTCCACCCCGGTCGGCAGCGTCCCGAAGGCGAGTCCGTGCCCCCCGGCCAGCCGCGAGACGCAAAACGCGTCGGCGACGGCCGGCGGCGCGTAGCGTACGAGCAGCGAACCCTGGAGGACCAGGGCCATCCGCTCGACGAGCCATCGGGCCCGGAGCTCCGCGTCATCGGACCGCGTGAGTTCGGCGCGCAACTCGCGCCATGCGGTGTCGAGCCGGGCGTCCGCACCGGCCGCGAGCGCGATCTCGTCCGCGTAGGCCTGGAGCGAGTCCGGTTCGCGAGTCAGGGCGCGCAGCACATCGAGGGCGCTGACATTGCCGGAGCCCTCCCAGATGCCGTTGAGAGGGGCGTCCCGATAGAGACGCGGCAGGTCGGAGTCCTCCACGAAGCCGTTGCCGCCGAGGCACTCCAGCGCCTCCGCCACCATGGCGGGCTGGCGTTTGCACACCCAGTACTTGGCGACGGCCGTGGCCAGCCGGAGGAAGCGCTGTTCCTGGCCGTCGCCCCGCTGCGCCCGGTCGACCGCACCCGCCACACGCAGGGCGAGTGTGGTCGCGGCCTCGGACTCGATGGCGAGGTCCGCGATGACATTGCGCATCAGCGGCTGGTCGATGAGCGTGGCTCCGAAGGCCGAGCGGTGGCGCACATGGTGTCCCGCGAGGGTGAGCGCGGTGCGCATCCCGGAGGCGGAGCTGAGGATGCAGTCGAGCCGGGTCATGGTGACCATCTCGATGATGGTGCGCACGCCGCGCCCCACCGGGCCGACGAGCCAGGACACGGTGTCGTCGAACTCGGGCTCACTGCTGGCGTTCCCGCGGTTGCCGAGCTTGTCCTTGAGGCGCTGGATGCGGAAGGTGTTGCGGCTCCCGTCGGGCAGCACGCGCGGCACGAGGAAGCAGGACAACCCCCCGTTCCCGGCACCGGCCGCGCCGGGCTCGGCCTGCGCGAGCACGAGGAACAGGTCGTTCATGGGCGCGCTGGTGAACCACTTGTGGCCGCGCAGCCGCCAGGTCCCGTCCGTCTGGGGTGTGGCGTTGGTGGTATTGGCGCGTACGTCCGAGCCGCCCTGCTTCTCGGTCATCCCCATTCCGGCGAGCAGCCCGCGCTTGCCCGCGGGTGAGCGCAGCCCCGGGTCGTACACCCTGCCGGTGAGCAACGGCTCGTACAGCGCGGCCTGCTCGGGCGCGTGCCGCAGGGCGGGGACGACGGCGTACGTCATGGACACCGGGCACAGATGGCTCTGGTCGGCGAAGCCCCACACCATCAGTCCGGCCGCACGGGCGACATGGGATCCGGGCTTGCCCTCCGCCCAGGGGGTGCCGCCCAGGCCCTCGCGGATCGCGACGTCCATGAGGGCGTGGTAGGAGGGGTGGAAGTCGACCTCGTCGACACGGTTGCCATAGCGGTCGTGGGTGCGCAGCACCGGCTCGTAGCGGTTGGCCTCGTACCCCCAGTGCCTCGCCTCCTCCGAGCCGGCGAGCCGCCCGATGCGGTGCAGGTCCTCCCCATACCATTCCGCGCCTTCGTTCCGGATGCCTTCCAGCAGCACGGGGTCGTCGGCCACGTCGTGGTCCGTGAGCGGCGGCGCCTGGTTGGTCACCTCGTGGGTGCGTACGGGGTTACTGCGCATCGGGATCCTCCGGGACTCGGGGCAACGCGTGGGTGGCTACTGCGGCTGCTGCGCGGGCACGGCGCCCGCGCAGCGCAGGGACATGGCGGCCAACTCGGCCACGAGACGGTCGGCGTCGGCCCCATCCGCGGGTCCGGAGAGCGGGTCGACCAGCACCTCGCCGATCGCGCCGGTGAGAGCGGCCGCGGTGACCTCCGGGTCCTGTTCGGGCAGCAGACCGCCGGACACACCCTCGCGGATCACCTCGGCGAACATGCCGCGGTAGCGCCTGCGGAACTCCAACCGCGCCGACTCCACAGCGGGTTCGGACGGGGCGGCCAGCAAGGCGTAGGCCACGCCCCGGCTTTCCATGGCCCGTCGCGCGAAGACGGTCACGGCGCGCGTGAGGCGTTCGACGGGGTCCCCGCTGCCGTCCCGCAGTACGGCGCCGAGCACATCGGCCTCGCGTCCGGCGGCGCGGCGGAACACCTCGACGGCGAGTGCTGCCTTCGAGGGGAAGTGCTGGTACACCGAGCCCACCGACATACCGGCCGCCGCAGCGACCGCGGTGACGGACGCCTGCGACCAGCCGACATCCGCGACGACGGCGATCGCCTCGTCCACGAGCCGCTCGCGGGCGGCGGTCAGCCGGTCCTCGACAGCGGGGGTCTTTCGGTAGGCCATGGAAGGAGTGAACCACCGTTCAGCTCTTCATGCCAGAGCGCACGCAAGGTGCGGACCCCGGCAACACCGCAAGGCTCATTTGCGGGGATCCGGAAATGCGTGCGGGCCCGGTCGCCAACCGGGCCCGCGGTCGGCCACTCACGGGCCTGACCAGTTCTGGAACTTCAACCGTCGCCGTTAAGGCAGTTCGACGGCAGCGTTCTCACCGGCCGCCGCCGTTGCCGCCGTAGCCACCATTGCCGTAGCCACCGTTGCCGTAGCCACCGTTGCCGTAGCCACCGTTGCCGTAGCCACCGTTGCCATAGCCACCGTTGCCGTAACCACCGTTGCCATAACCGTAGTTACCGTAGTCGCCGTCATAGCCGTAGCCGTTGTAGCCGTCATCGCAGTAGCCGTAGCCGTTCCAACCCCAGGACGAACAGCCGTAGTCGTTCCCGGCGTCACTGGCAAACGCCCCACTGGCAGGCACTACCGCGAGTGCGAGACCCGCAACCGCCGCAGAGGCTGCGGCAACTATCCGTCGGCGCATTCTCGACACCTCCGTGCACTCATTGAAACAGGAACATTTCCGACAATTTCCACGCTCCTCCCCCTCGGTGGTGATGTCAAACGGGCGAGGTTCCCGGGGCGGGCGACACCCGGCCCCGGGGCCTGGAAACTCAGACGGGCACCCCGGCAGGAGCCGGGCTGTCATCGATGAAGCCTCCCGACTGATGCCGCCAGAGCTTCGCGTACGCGCCGTCGGCGGTGAGCAACTCCTCGTGCGTGCCCTGTTCCACGATGCGCCCGTGATCGAGGACCACGAGCCTGTCCATGGTCGCGACCGTGCTCAACCTGTGCGCCACCACGATTGCCGTACGCCCCTCCATGAGGCGCCACAGCGCCTCCTGGACGAGGATCTCGCTCTCCGAATCCAACGCGCTGGTCGCCTCGTCGAGCAGCAGGATCGGCGCATCACGGAGTATCGCCCGGGCGAGAGCGACCCGCTGACGCTGCCCGCCGGACAGCTTCACACCCCGCTCCCCCACCAGTGTGTCGAAGCCGTCCGGCATTGCGTCGGCGAATTCCGTGACATGCGCCGCCTCAGCCGCGCTGCGGATCTCGGCTTCGCCGGCGCCCGGCCGGGCGAACGCGATGTTGTCCCGCAGCGTGCGGTGGAACATCGCCGGCTCCTGGGGCACGTAGGAGATCAGACCGCGCAGATCGGTCTGGCGCAGGCGACTGATGTCCTGCCCGCCGATCAGGATCCGGCCGCCGTCGACATCCGTCATCCTCAGCAGCAATCGGGTGAGTGTGGTCTTGCCGCCGCCGGACCGCCCCACGAGACCGATCTTCGTACCACTGGGCACGGTCAGATCGAGCCCATGGAAGAGCGGCTCCGCGCCCTGGTGCGTGTAGTCGACCCGCTCGAAGCGGACCTCGGCGCTCGCGGGTTCCAGTGGTTCGGGCGACTTCGGGTCGTGCACGGTGGAAGGCGTCAGCAGCAGTTCGGTGAACTGCGCAGCCTCCGTCATCGCTCCTTCCAACCGCCGGTAGATCTGGTTGAAGTCGAACATGATCCGCGTCGCGTTGGTGTAGTAGGTGAAGGCGACCACGATCGCCTCCACCCCGTGCCCGCCCCCGCCGAGGGTGACCGCGAGCAGCAGTCCTATGACATTGGTCGCCACGGACATGGGCGCGACCAGCGTATCGATACGCAGGTTCCCGTAGTCCCAGGAGGCGAGCGAGAGCCGCCGAGACTCCGCTACGCGGGACCGGTGCTCCGCCGCCTCGCGCTCCTCGGCGGCGAACGCCCGGACCGTCTCCATGTTCGCCAGACTGTCGGCGACATGTCCCGACACCCGGGCGATCGCCTCCTCCCGCTCTCTCACCAGCGTCTGACGGCGGCGGATGAGCGGCCGCACGCACAACGCCGTGAAGGCGATCATCGCCAACAGCCCGACGACGAAAAGCGGATCGTACTGCCACAACACCACTGACCCGAACACCAGCGGCACCAGGCTTGCCACGACCGAGAAGGTCAGCGTGTCCACGAACTGCTCGAACCGGGAGGCGAAACTGAGTACCCGCTTGGTCAGCGACCCGGCGAAGTTGTCATGGAAGAACGCGGCATCCTTGGCGAACAGTTCGTCCATCCCGATCACGTACAGGTGCTCGATCCCACGCGCGTCAAGCCGGTTGAGGCAGTGCAGCCCGATGCGCCACAGCACCTCCGAGAGGAGCAGCACACCGGCGAAACCGATGACATAGGGCATCGCCGCGCCGACGGCGACCCCGTCGCCACCGGACACCCGCCCGACGAGCTTCGCGACGACCAGCGGCGCGATGTAGTTGATTCCGATGTTGCCCACTGCCGGAAGCAGCATCGCGGGCACCGTGAGCGGCCGGAGCCGGACCAGCTCCCGCCCGTAGTAGCGAAGCGCGAGGAGCACCGAGCCCCTGCGCGGTGGAACGCGACGTGATTCAGCCATCACCATCCCAACCTCGTTTTTTCGTGCAGCGGTTCGCATGCCGACGCGGCACCGCGGAACCGTGGAATTCGAATCGGGCCCTCACTCGCCCCGGTGGCGATCGCCTCGATCGCCGCGTGCGGATACGGGAGGGCCGGGCATCGCAGTGTCCCGCGACACCTCGCACGGCGTCCAAAGATTTTTCTCAAATGGCCACATATCGCACACGTGTGCACCTCCCGGGGCGACACCCTTGTGCTCCAGACGTGCCGACGACGAAGCCCCCGGCCGGTGAAAATCCCCGCCGGGGGCTGAGCTCGTTGTCCACCAGTGCTCCCGCAGTGCTCGCGCGACTCTCTCAGCCGGGATGCCCGCAGGCGGCGACGCGTTCTGAGCTCAACAGACGGTGTCCCAGCGGTGGAGGGCCTGCAGGGCGGCCATGCGGGTGGTGGGGGCGGCCGGGGTCCGGGCCGGGGTGAGGAGGTAGTCGGCGACTGGAGTGAGGAGGAGCAGGGTCTCCGGGGTGGGAGTGAGGAGGCGAGCCTCGTCCCAGTCGTGGCGGATGACGGTGCGGCGGAGGAGGGTACCGTGTCGGTCGGGGAGGGGTGCGGCCGTGGTGGCTGTCTCGGCTCGGCGGCGGAGTTCGGGCGCGAGTTCGAGGGCGAGTTCGGCGCGGACCGCGGCGAGTGAGCCGAGCTGGACCTGCCCGGCGGCGTGGTCGAGGAGGCCCGCGGCCTCGGGGGCAAGGCGGTAGGCGGCGAGTACCGCCGCGGTCTCCGCGGGTTCGAAAGGCCGGCGGGCGAGGGCGGCCATGTCGAGGAGTGTGACGGGGCCGGGAGGCTGTGCGGACCGGTCGATACGCGACTCCGCCAGCGCGATGAGGCACTCGACATGCTGGTCGGCGACGAGGTAGGGCCGGACAGGCACGGCCGAGCCGTCACCGGGCAGGGCGGCGGTGCTGAGGTGGACGCGGTACCAGGGGTCGACCAGCGGATCTTCGGCGGGCCAGTGCACCGTGACGGCCGTGTGGTGCGGTCGTTCGCCGAGCAGTGAGACGTCGATGTGCTCCACCGGGTGGTCGGTCACCAGACGGATGACCGCTTGCCACAGGGCGGCCTCGTCGGGGGCGACGAGGTCCAGGGTGTCCAGCGGCCGGAGAAGGCCGCCCGGGTAGTAACCGGCGAGGGGAAGCCCGCGGATGGCACGAACGCCGGTGGAACGGGCCAGGCCGGCGGAGAGACGGGCGTAGTGGTCGGCCCGGTCGCGGGCACGGCGGAGTTCGGCACGGGCGGGCTCACCCATCCGGACGCCGTCGCCAACCAGGGCGGACAGCACCAGGTGGGGCAGATGGCGGCCGGCCCGGGCGCGGTGGAGGAGTTCGGCCGGCCCGGCGGCCGGGTCGACGTCGAGCAGCCGGTACAGCAGTGCGGTGTTCACGGACGTCCGCCTCCGAACATGGGGTCAGGCCCGGCGCCACCGGCGGCCGAGGGGGCGGGCGGGCGGTGCCGGACCGTCTCCGGGTGCCCGCGGCACGACGATCCTCCACGTCGAGGTTCAACCTCCGATCACCACAGGCTCAACAAGCTCTCGACATCGAGTGCGATGCTGTGGTTAAAAGGTGACACAAAATTAGACATGTGTGCCGAGCGGGGCGGCCACTGTGTTCTGGCTGGGGGGCTGGAATTGGGCGATCTCCGTTTCTCGTTACTCGGTCTGATGCGGGCTCACCGGGGCGCGACCGCGCTCAAGATCGGAAGCCCGCAGCAGCAGGCGATGCTGGCGGTCCTCCTGCTGCGGCCGGGGTACTCGGCGAGCGCCACCGACCTCATCGCCGCGCTGTGGGGCGAAGAGCCGCCGAATGCGGCGATGACCACGGTGCGTACCTACGCATGGCGATGGCGCAAGGTGCTGGACGCGGGAGGGAAGAGCGAAGAGGGGGCCGATGGGGACGGGGCCGAACGGCCCGCGCCGAGTGTGCTGGTGTCGATGGGCGACGGCTACCGGTTGGTGCTGCCGAAGCTCGCCGTGGACTCCGCGGAGGCGGAGGCTCTTGGCGCAGAGGCGGAGCGCATCGGGCGGACCGAACCGCTGCGCGCCCGCGACCTCCTCAACCAGGCGCTGGAGCTGTGGCAGGGCGAACCGCTGGCGGGAATACCCGGCCCGTTCGCCGAGCGGCACCGGCAACGTCTCGAGGAACTGCGGCTCACCTTGCTGGAGGAGCGGATAGGGCTGGATCTGACGCTCGGCCGCCACTCGCGTTGCATCCCCGAACTGACCGCGCTCACCACCGAGCACCCGCTGCATGAACAGGCGTACGGACTGCTGATGCGGGCGCTGTACCAGGCCGGGCGGCAGGCGGACGCGCTGGCTGTGTACCGCGGGGTACGGCAGCTGTTCCTCGCGGAGCTAGGGGTCGCACCCGGGTCGGAGCTTGAGCAGCTGCACCGGAGGATCCTGGAGGGGGACCCCTCGCTGGCCGCTCCGGAGCAGGGTCCGACGACAACGGCAACGACGGCTGGGAGCGCCACTGTTCGGGGGCCGAGGGCTTCGGAGGAGCCCGAGAACTCCTTGGATCCGAGCGGTGGCGCCGCCGAGGCCGACAACTCCGGGAGCGGGGCCGGTCCCTCGGCGGCCGAGCCGGTGAGCCGGCCGCCGGAGAAGGGCCGGGCGGAGACAGCCGTCCGGCCGGCGGCCGGTCCACCGCGGCCCGCCCAGCTTCCGCCGGACGCGGCCGACTTCACCGGACGGACGGCGCCGGTCCGCGTACTGGACGAGGCACTCGGCACACCATCGGCGCAGGCGCTGGTGATCGCCACCGTGGTCGGTATGGGCGGAGTCGGCAAGACGGCACTGGCGCTCCATGTGGCTCACCGGGTACGCGAGACCTACCCGGACGGGCAGCTCTACGTGGACCTGCGCGGTTCCGACCCGGTACCGGCCGATCCCGAGGCGGTGCTGAGCGGCTTCCTGGTGGCACTCGGGGTGCCGGACGACGCCGTGCCGGACGGACTGGACGCACGCTCGGCGCTGTTCCGCTCCGTGGTGGACGGGCGGCGGCTGCTGCTGGTCCTCGACAACGCCAAGGACGCGGCGCAGATCCGACCACTGCTCCCGGGGGCGGTCGGCTGCGCGGTCCTCACCACCGGGCGTACGCGGCCGGCGGGGCTGCCGGCCGGCGTGCAGGTCGACCTGGACGTGTTCCAGCCGTCCGAGGCACTGGACCTGCTGGGCCGCACCATCGGCGCGCAACGGCTGGAGTGCGAACGGAAGGCGGCGCTGGAGTTGGTGGTGGCCTGCGGCTATCTGCCGTTGGCGGTCCGCATCGTGGCCGCCCGGCTCGCGGCCCGGCCGACCTGGACCGTGGAGACGCTGAGCCGGCGACTCCAGGTGGAGCGGCGGCGGATCGACGAGCTGCGGATCGGCGATCTCGCGGTGGCGGCGGCTTTCGAACTGAGCTATCGCCAGCTGACCTCCGACCAGGCTCGCGCGTTCCGGCTGGTCGCATCGGTTGACGGTCCGGACATCGGGCTTCCGGCCGCCGCGGCGCTGCTCGACCTCGACGAGTACGAGGCCGAGGACCAGTTGGAGGCTCTGGTGGATGTGGCGATGCTGGAGTCGCCGTTCCCGGGACGGTACCGCTACCACGACCTGCTGCGGGCGTTCGCTCGGCGGCGTCCGGCGATGACCGGGGGCTCCCCTGGCACGGGAGGCGTCGCCTCGGAGACCGCTGAGGTCGTGGCGGCTCGGGACAGGTTGCTGGACCATCTGCTGGCCACGGCCTGCACCGCCTTCCAGCACGCGGTGCCGGGCGATCCTGCGGCTGGCGCGCTGGGGCCGGCCCGCTCTCCGGGGGTGGAGCTGGCGGGGTGGGATGCGGCCCGGGACTGGACGGCGGCGGAGCGTGCGGGCGCGGTGGCGCTGGCCGCCCAAGTCGCCGCTGACGCGGGAGCCGGGGCAGGCCGCATGGTGCCGCCGGACGGCGTGCGGAGCACGGCGGCGCCCGAAAGCGCACCCGGCGCGGCGTTGCCCGACGCCGCCCATGGCATGGCGCTGCGAGCCGCGATCGACCTGCTGATCGCACTCACTCCGTTCGTGCTGACCCCGCCGAGCCGTCAACTCGCCTCCACCGCTGATGCGCTGGCCGAGGCGGCTGTGCGGCACGGCGATGTCCGTGCCGCCGGACGTGCGCACTTCCTGCGCGGGAACGTCGCCTTGGCGGCGACCCGGCTGGACGCGGCCGAGGCGGCGGCGCGCCAGGCGGTGGACGCGGCGCGGCGTGCCGGTGACACCGTGATACTCCGTCAGGCACTCAACGACCTCGGGCTGATCTGCCAATTCCTCAGCCGCTTCGACGAGGCGGTGGACCACTACGACGAGGCGCTGCTGCTGGCGAACGAACTGGGGCACCGCTCCGGCGCCTTGGTGACGACCGTGAACGCGGCACTGGCACGAGTACGCAGTGGACGGGCGGTCGAGGCGGTGGAGATCTGCCACGAGGTGCTCGCCGAACTGCGGACCCGTCAGGACGACCCGGGCCGGGCGTACACCCTGTACGTACTCGGCCTTGCGCTGCACGGGCTCGGGAGGCATGAGGAAGCCGTGACCTGGTTCCGGGAGTGTCTTGCTGTGGCGACGGGGGCTGCTCTGCGGGACCGGGCGGCGCACGCGCGCTACCGATTGGCGGACAGTCTGCGGTCGCTGGGCCGGGCCGACGAGGCGCTCGACCACGCCGGGCAGGCGCTGGCGCTCTGCGAGGAGCTGGGGGCGGAACGGGACCAGGCGCAGGCGCTGGTGGTGCTGGGCCGGTCGCTGGCCGATCTCGGGCGCGGGGCCGAGTCGGTGGCGCGGTTGCGGCAGGCGTACGAGATCTTCCGGCGACTGGGGCTTCCGGAAGCCACCGAGGTGGCCGGTCTGCTGGAGGAGCCGACACCGGCGCTGGTCGATCCCTGACCCGGGTGCCGGAGCCTTGAAGCAGCATCCGACAGGGAAACGGTTCTCCTGAACCGCGCCGCGCACCGGTGCGGTTCAGGAACCGCTGCTGTTCCAGTCCTTGTCGTCGGTCGAGGTGGGGGACGGTACCGGCACGGCGTTCTGGCTGGTGCTGACGTCCCCGCCCTGCCCGGTGCCGCTGGTACCGTCGGCCATCGCCGTGCCGGCGGCGCCGACCGCGATCACCGCGCTGAGACCGAGGCCCGCGACGACCAGCCGGAACCGGGTGGCATCGAGAGTGTTCGCGCGCTTCGCCATGACTGCTCCCTTGGTCTCCTTCCCTGGTGGGAAGGGGTTTTGCCGGGCTTCCCGGACTGCTCCGGGCTGATGGGATCAGCTTGGCAGGGCACGTTCAACAGCCGATCGACGCACGAGCACCGTGCGTCGATCGGCTTCATTGATCGGCGTTGAGCGGGGCATCCGGTGTGTGGAGAAGGCCCTGGAACCAGTCATCCGGTACGGCTCAGGCGACGGCCTCGCGGATCTCCAGGGTGCAGCACTTCACACTGCCGCCTCCCTTGAACAGCTCGGAGAGGTCCATGCCGATCGGCCGGAAGCCGCGCTCGCGCAACCTCGCCGCCACTCCTGTCGCCGCTTCCGGCAGCACCACGTTCAGACCGTCGCTCATCAGATTGAGCCCGAACACCTCGGCGTCCGCCTCCTGCACCAGCACCGCGTCCGGGAAGAGCCTCCGCAGCACCGCCCTGCTGCCCGCCGAGAACGCTCCGGGGTAGTACATGACCTCGTCGGTGTCGAGAACGCTGAGCGCGGTGTCGAGGTGGTAGAAGCGCGGGTCCACGAGGTCCAGGCCGATCACCGGGCGGCCGAGGAACTCCTGTGCCTCCGCGTGTCCGGCTGACACACTGCGGAAACCGCGCCCGGCCAGCAGGTGGCTGCCCGTCAGCAGCAGGTCGCCCTCTCCCTCGTTGAGGTGGACCGGATCGTGGGTGGTGAAGCCGTTGGCACGGAACCACTCCAGGTAGGCCGGGCCCTCGGCAGCGCGCTCGGCGTTGCGGAACCGGGCGCCGAGCACCTTGCCGTCGATGACGGTGGCGCCATTCGCCGCATAGACCATGTCGGGCAGTCCGGGCAGCGGATCGATCAGGTCGACGCGGTGGCCGAGCGCGACGTACCGGTCGTGGAGCCGCTCCCACTGGGCCACCGCGAGGTCCGTATCGACCGGCTTGGCCGGGTCCATCCAGGGGTTGATCGCGTAACTGACCTCGAAGTGGGTCGGACGGCACATCAGGAAGCGGCGCGGGCGGGCGAGACGGGTCACAGGAGGCTCCGAGGCATGAGGGGGTGAGGGGGTGAGGGGTGAGGTGAGACGAAGCGCAGTGCGGAACGGGTAGCGGGAGAGCGAGGAGCGGCGCTCAGGAGTCCGCGGGGCGCTCCGGGAAACTGCGCAGGCCGCGGAGCGGGCCTGCCACCAGGACCGCACCGGCCGACAGCAGCACGCTCGCCATGATCCAGAGAGTGGTGCGGGCGCCGAGGATCTCGCCGAGCCAGCCACCGAGCAGGGCACCGACCGGGATCGCGCTGAAGTTGACCGTCGAGGCGCTGGCGCGGATCCGGCCGATCATGGCGGGCGGGCAGTACGCCTGGTAGAAGCTGGCGGCGATGACGTTTCCCGCGATCACACCGCAGACCGAGACCGACCAGGCCACCGCGCTCACCGCCAGCGGCACCCGCTCCCCCGTCATCGGGAGCAGGAGGATGAACGGTGCCCCCACCAACTGGCAGAGGAGCAGCCCGCGCGCCGTACCGAACCGGCGGGCGATCCGCCCGGCGAGCGCCGCCCCGGCGAGCCCGCCGACCGATACCACCGCGAACACCGCCCCGATGCCGGCAGGTGTCACACCCACGCTGCGTACCAGGAAGATGGTCTGCACCGCCTGGATGCCATTGAGGCCGAGATTGCCGACTGCCGCGAAGCCCGCCAGGGAGCGCAGGTACGGGTCGTGCACCAGGAACCGGACCCCCTCGCCGATCTCGCGCAGGATCCCCCGCCGTTCCGAGACCGCGGGCGGCTTCTCCTCCACCTTGATCGTGCCCACGCAGATCGCCGCCACAAGGTAGGTGACCGCGTCGGCGAGAAGTCCGCTGACCGCGCCGAACGCCTGGGCGAGCAGCCCGGCCAGGCCGGGCCCCGCGATCTCCGCCGCCGCGTCCCCGGAGCGCAACTTGACGTTGGCCTCCAGCAGATCTCGCTTGGCGACCAGCGCGGGCAGTACGGCGCTGTTCGCGGTGGACAGGAACACCTTGACGGCACCGGCCAGCAGCGCGACCACCACCAACTGGGCCATGGTCAACACGCCCAGCCAGCCGGCCACCGGCACACTGCCGAACAGCACCAGCAGAAGGAGGTCGCAGACCAGCATCACCTTCAGCCGGGGCCAGCGGTCCACCCAGGCTCCGGCCACCAGGCCGAGGAAGAGCCAGGGCACCCAGGCGGACGCGGTCAGCACGCCGACCATGAACGGCGATGCCTCCAGGGTGACGACGGCCACCAGGGCGAGCGCGACACTGCCGACGGCAGTGCCGAGGCCGCTGGTCGTCTCACCGATCCAGAGCTTGCGGAAGTTGTCCTGTGCCCAGAGGCCCCAGCGGCTCGCCCGCGGTGCTTCGGCCTCGGGGGGCGAGGGCGGGGACGGCGGTCTGACAGAGGCTGTGGTCATGGCGGTTCAGTCTCCAAGCTTCTCGGCGAGCACGGCGGCGATCCGTGCCACGGGCTCCGGCTGCGTCATGGCGCCGTGCGTGCAGGTGATGCGGTGCTCCTCGATGCGGCCGTCGATGTACGGTCGCCAGGCCGCCCCGTAGGGCCAGTCGGCAGGCTTGTCGAGCGTGGCGCCGAAGAAGAGGGCGTCGCCCTCGTAGCGGGCGGGAACGTGCTCGTCCATCAGCTTGCGGTGCTGCTCGAAGACATCAGGCAGCACACCTGCGGCTTCGCCCAGGAGAGCGGCCAGTTCGGCTTGCCCCCGTCCGTCGGCCGGGTCATAGCCGAGCGAGGCAAGCAGTTCGGCGAGGGTGTCGACCGGGTCGTCAGAGGGCGGCGGGCCGTCTGCGGCATCCCCGCCGGGATCGGCGGGGATGCCGTCGAGAAGGGCGAGCAGGGCGACCTCCTGGCCCTCCTGCTGAAGGGCGACCGCCATGGCCTGGGCCACCACTCCGCCGAAGGACCAGCCGAGCAGGTGGTAGGGCCCCTGCGGCTGTACGGCGCGGATCTGCCGCACATAGTCCTCGGCGATCTCGGCCACGCAAGACGCCGAGCCTCCGTGCAGACCGCGCGCCTGCAGTCCGTGCACCGCGCGGTCCGGGTCGAGGTGGCGCAGCAGCCCCGAGTAGACCCAGCTGATGCCCGCGGCCGGATGCACGCAGAACAGCGGTGGCTTGGTGCCGCCGGCCCGCAGTGGCAGGAGGACGTCGAGCGCATCGGTGGAGTCGAGGGAGTCGGCGGAGTCGAGGGAGTCGGCAGCTGCCGCACCGGCGCGATCCGGCTGCCGGTCGAGGCGCCGCGCCAGGGCGGCCGCGGTCGGGGCTTCGAACAGGGCTCGCATGCCGAGGTCGGCGCCCAGTGCGGTGCGGATCCTGCCGAGCAGCTTCATGGCGAGCAGCGAGTGGCCGCCGAGGTCGAAGAAGCCATCGTCCACGGATACCGGGACCTCGATGCCGAGGACCTCGGCGAAGAGGTCACAGAGCAGTTCCTCGTGCGGTGTTCGCGGCGTGCGACCGGCGGGTGAGGCGGGGAGGTCCGGGGCGGGGAGGGCGCACCGGTCGACCTTGCCGCTCGCGGTCAGGGGAAGCGCGTCGAGCGTTACGACGGCGGACGGGAGCATATAGCCGGGCAGCGACTCGCCGGCGAAGGCACGCAGTTCGGCACTGTCCAGTGGGCCTTCCGCCACCACGTAGGCGACCAGCCGGGGACCTGCGTTCCCGGCATCCCGGACGGTCACGGTGGCCGCGTGGACCCGGGGATGCCGGGTGAGTGCGTGTTCGACCTCGCCGGGTTCGATGCGGAAGCCGCGGATCTTGACCTGGTGGTCGGTACGGCCCAGGTACTCGATGTCCCCGTCACGGGTTCGACGCACCAGGTCACCGGTGCGGTACATCCTCCCGCCAGGCCCGCCAGGCCCGCCATCGGCCGACAGCGATGCCGACAGGGATGCCGACAGTGTGAACGGATCGGCGACGAAACGCTCCGCCGTCAACCCCGGACGGCCCAGGTAACCGCGCGCCAGACCCGCACCCGCGAGATACAACTCACCGGCGACACCCGACGGGACCGGGTTCAGATGCTCATCGAGCACATAGGCACGCGTACCGAGGACCGCACGCCCCAGACCCGGCCGCTCACCGGCACCCAACGACCGCACCAGCGCGTCCACCGTCGACTCGGTCGGACCGTACAGGTTGTAGGCCACCGTCGCGGGCGCCGCACACAACCGCGTCCACAACGACTGCCCGACCGCCTCACCACCCAACAGCACCACACCCGGTGAACCCGGCGAGCCCAGGGCATCCAGCAACCCCTCATCACACAACTGCTCGGCGTACGACGGAGTCACCTCCACCACATCGATCGACTCCGCCCGCACATGCCGGACCAGCGCAGCGGCATCACGACGCACCTCATCACCCACCAGATGCAACTCATGACCCGCGATCAGCCACAACAGACCGTCCCACGAAGCGTCAAAACACAACGACGCGGTCAACGCCACCCGCCGACGACCCAAACGACCCTCGACCGCACCGATCGGACCCGCCCCACTGCGATGCGACGCAAGCAACGCGGCAATCGAACCGTGACTCACCACCACACCCTTGGGACGCCCCGTCGAACCCGACGTATAGACCACATAGGCAGCGTCGGAGGCGGAGACGGCACGGAGGGCCGGGCCCGCCTCGTCCGGGCGGTGCGAGTCGTCCGGGCAGTGCGGATCGTCCGCCGCGTCCACCGGCAGGACGGGCAGACCGGTGAGGAGTTCGGGCAGCGGCCATCCTTCGCCAATGACCGCGAGCACAGGCGCGGCGTCGGCCAGCATGGCGGCGGTCCGGTCCGCCGGGTACTCCCCATCCAGCGGGAGCGAGGCGGCGCCGGCCTTCAGCACGGCGAGCAGGGCGATCACGGTCTCCGCGGAACGCGGCAGGGCGAGGGCGACCACGTCACCGGGACCCACGCCTGCGGCCACCAGACGGTGCGCAAGACGGTCGACGCCGGCATCCAACCCGGCCCAGCTGAGTCGGGTGTTCCCAGCGACCAGGGCGGTCGCGTCCGGGGTGCGGACGACCTGAGCCTCGAAGGCCTCGGATAGCAGCGGCACGTCGTCAGGCAGGTGGGCTCCGGCGGTCAGCAGTTCCGCCCTGTCCTCGGTGGAAAGCAGGTCCACCCGGCCGATCGGACGGTCGGGACGGGCGGCGACCGCCGTCAGCAGACGGCCGAGTCGGACCGCCATCGACTCGACGGTCTCCCGGTCGAACAGGTCGGTTGCGAAGTCGATCGCGCACTCAAGACCGGCCGGCGCACCGTCGGCGTCGAAGGATTCGCCCATGGCGATGGAGAGGTCGAACTTCGCCGCGTATCCGCCGACCGGTTCGACGATGGCCGACAGGCCGGCGATGTCGAGCGGTGCAGCCGGACCGCCCGCGCTGCCGGTGCGGTCGGCGCCCTGGAGCAGCAGCATCACCTGGAAGAGCGGGTGGCGGGCCAGTGAGCGTGCCGGGTTGAGTTCTTCGACCAGCCGCTCGAACGGAACGTCCTGATGCGCGTAGGCACCGAGGCCGGTCTCCCGGACCCGGCCCAGGAGTTCCGTGAAGGTCGGATCTCCCGAGGTGTCGGTGCGCAGCACCACGGTGTTGACGAAGAAGCCGACCAGGTCGTCCAGCGCCTCGTCCGAACGGCCCGCGACCACCGAGCCGATCGGCACATCGGTACCGGCGCCGAGCCTGGTGAGCAGCGCGGCCAGCCCCGCCTGCAGCGTCATGAACATCGTGACCCGATGCTCACGGCTCAACTCGACCAGCGAACGATGCAGTTCGGAACCCAGAGGGAGGACGACGCGGTCGCCGCCGTGACCGCTGCCCATCCGGCGGGGGCGGTCCACGGGGAGCGACAGTTCCTCCGGGAGGTCGGCCAGGGTGTCCCGCCAGTACGCCAGCTGGTGCGAGACCAGGCTGTCCGGGTCGTCCTCGGCACCGAGCAGCTCCCGCTGCCACAGCGCGTAGTCCGCGTACTGCACCGGCAACGGCTCCCACCCCGGCACCGAGCCCCCGCACCGGGCGGCATAGGCAGCGGCCAGATCCCGCAGCAGCGGATCCATGGACCAGCCGTCGCCGGCGATGTGGTGCAGAACGAGCACGAACAGGTGCTCGTCGGCCGTGTCCGGGAAGAGGTGTGCACGGATGGGGAGTTCGGCCGCGAGGTCGAAAGGAATCGCGGCGCACCCGGCCAGGGCGGCGGCGGGGTCCGTGGGCCGCGCGGTGTGCCGGTCGAAGCGGACCCTGGCATCGGCGGGCGGGACGATCCGCTGCCGGGGTTCGCCGTCCCGCTCGGTGATCAGCGTGCGCAGGACCTCGTGCCGATCGACCACGTCACCGAGGGCGAGTTCGAGTGCGGCCGGATCGAGCGGACCGGTGAGGCGCAGTGCGAGCGGGAGGTTGTAGAGGTCGCTGGGGCCCTCCATCCGGTCGATCAGCCACAGCCGCCGCTGGGCGAAGGAAAGCGGTAGCCGGTCCGGGCGACGGCCTGCCGTCAGCGCAAGCCGCGCCCCGGTGCCGTCCAGCCGCTGGGCCAGACCGGCCACCGTCGGCGCCTCGAAGACGTCCCGGACGCCGATCTCGGCCGCGAACACCGTACGGACCCGGCTGACCAGTTTCATGGCGAGCAGCGAGTGCCCGCCGAGCGCGAAGAAGTCGTCGTCTGCCGAGACCGGCCCTGGAGTTGCGAGGATCTCGCCGAAAAGGCCGCAGAGCAGTAGCTCGCTCGCCGAACGGGCGGATCGGCCACCGGCGAAGAGCCGGAAGTCCGGGGCGGGGAGGGCACGCCGGTCGACCTTGCCGCTGCCGGTGAGCGGCAGTGCTTCGAGGGTGACGACCGCCGCCGGGACCATATGGGCGGGCAGCGCCTGAGCTGCGAAACTACGGAGTTCGATGGACAGTTCCGTGGTGGGGGCGGTGACCGCGCAGTGGGCCACGAGGCGGCGATCGCCGTCCGGAAGCTCGTGCGGGGTGACCACGGCCTGGCGTACGGCCGGATGCCGGGTGAGTGCGTGTTCGATCTCGCCGGGTTCGATGCGGAAGCCGCGGATCTTGACCTGGTGGTCGGTACGGCCCAGGTACTCGATGTCCCCGTCACGGGTTCGACGCACCAGGTCACCGGTGCGGTACATCCTCCCGCCAGGCCCGCCAGGCCCGCCAGGCCCGCCAGGCCCGCCAGTCCCGCCATCGGCCGACAGGGATGCCGACAGTGTGAACGGATCGGCGACGAAACGCTCCGCCGTCAACCCCGGACGGCCCAGGTAACCGCGCGCCAGACCCGCACCCGCGAGATACAACTCACCGGCGACACCCGACGGGACCGGGTTCAGATGCTCATCGAGCACATAGGCACGCGTACCGAGGACCGCACGCCCCAGACCCGGCCGCTCACCGGCACCCAACGACCGCACCAGCGCGTCCACCGTCGACTCGGTCGGACCGTACAGGTTGTAGGCCACCGTCGCGGGCGCCGCACACAACCGCGTCCACAACGACTGCCCGACCGCCTCACCACCCAACAGCACCACACCCGGTGAACCCGGCGAGCCCAGGGCATCCAGCAACCCCTCATCACACAACTGCTCGGCGTACGACGGAGTCACCTCCACCACATCGATCGACTCCGCCCGCACATGCCGGACCAGCGCAGCGGCATCACGACGCACCTCATCACCCACCAGATGCAACTCATGACCCGCGATCAGCCACAACAGACCGTCCCACGAAGCGTCAAAACACAACGACGCGGTCAACGCCACCCGCCGACGACCGAAACGACCCTCGACCGCACCGATCGGACCCGCCCCACTGCGATGCGACGCAAGCAACGCGGCAATCGAACCGTGACTCACCACCACACCCTTGGGACGCCCCGTCGAACCCGACGTATAGACCACATAGGCAGCCGCGTCCGGGGTGATGCGGACGGGTGGGGCATCGGCGGGCAACCCGGCCCAGGTCCGCTCGCCGGCGTCCAGAACGGGGACGGAAAGGTCGTCCAGCACCTCGGGCAGCGGCCAGCCCTCGTCGGTGAGCACGGCCGCAGGGCGGGCGTCGGCCAGCATGGCGGCGGTCCGGTCCGCCGGGTACTCCCCATCCAGCGGGAGGAAGGCGGCGCCGGCCTTCAGCACGGCGAGCAGGGCGATCACGGTCTCCGCGGAACGCGGCAGGGCCAGGGCGACCACGTCATCGGGACCCACGCCTGCGGCCACCAGACCGTGCGCAAGACGGTTGGCACGGGCATCCAACCCGGCATAGCTCAGCCGGGTCGCCCCGCAGACCAGGGCGATATCGTCCGGCGTCGCCGCCACCTGGGCCGCGAAGGACCTCGGGATGAGGGGGACTTCGGTGGGCAGGGGACGCTGGTCGCCGATGAGCGCGGCACGCTCGGCAACCCCCAGCAGGTCGGCGCCGCTGATCCGCCGGCCGGGGCATGCCGTCATCTCCTTGAGCAGCCGCCCGAAGCGGGCGGTGATGGACGCGGCGGTCTCCCGATCGAACAGGTCGGTGGCGAAGTCGATCGCGCAGTCAAGACCGGCCGGCGCACCGTCCGGTCCGAAGAACTCCTCCAGCGTGAAATTGAGGTCGAACTTGGCGACCCCCGTGTCAGCAGGCAGGGCATCGGCACGCAGACCGGCCAGCTCAAGCTCGCCCCCGGCATTGGACTGCAGGACCATCGCCACCTGGAAGAGCGGGTGGCGGGCCAGTGAGCGTGCCGGGTTGAGTTCTTCGACCAGCCGCTCGAACGGAACGTCCTGATGCGCGTAGGCACCGAGGCCGGTCTCCCGGACCCGGCCCAGGAGTTCCGTGAAGGTCGGATCTCCCGAGGTGTCGGTGCGCAGCACCACGGTGTTGACGAAGAAGCCGACCAGGTCGTCCAGCGCCTCGTCCGAACGGCCCGCGACCACCGAGCCGATCGGCACATCGGTACCGGCGCCGAGCCTGGTGAGCAGCGCGGCCAGCCCCGCCTGCAGCGTCATGAACATCGTGACCCGATGCTCACGGCTCAACTCGACCAGCGAACGATGCAGTTCGGCATCGATCGGTAGAGCGACCCGCTCGCCTTGATGGTCGGCACGGGCTCCGCGCGGCCGGTCGGTGGGGAGCGCGAGCTCCTCCGGGAGGTCGGCCAGGGTGTCCCGCCAGTACGCCAGCTGGTGCGAGACCAGGCTGTCCGGGTCGTCCTCGGCACCGAGCAGCTCCCGCTGCCACAGCGCGTAGTCCGCGTACTGCACCGGCAACGGCTCCCACCCCGGCACCGAGCCCCCGCACCGGGCGGCATAGGCAGCGGCCAGATCCCGCAGCAGCGGGCCCATGGACCAGCCGTCGCCGACGATATGGTGCAGGGCGACGACCAGCACATGCTCTTCGGGCGCGATCCGGAGCAGGCTGAGCCTGATCGGCGGTTCGGCGGCCAGGTCGAAGGGGCGGCGGGCGGCCAGGTCGACCTCGGCGTCCACCGCGTCGGGTGCGCAGTCGCGCTGTTCGATCGTGAGCGCAGTCTCGCCCGGAGCGAGGACCGACTGGTAGGGCTCTCCGTCGTGCTCCGCGATCACGGTGCGCAGGACCTCGTGCCGGACGACCAGGTCACCGAGGGCCAGTTCGAGGGCGGCCGGATCGAGCGGACCGGTGAGGCGCAGCGCGAGTGGCATGTTGTAAAGCGCGCTGGGGCCCTCCATCCGGTCGATCAGCCACAGCCGCCGCTGGGCGAAGGAAAGCGGCAGGCGCTCGGGGCGTTCACCGGCCGTCAGCGTGAGCCGGGTTCCGGTGCCGTCCAGCCGCTGGGCCAGAGCAGCCACCGTCGGCGCCTCGAAGACGTCCCGGATGCCGATCTCGGCGCCGAGCACCGAGCGGATCCGGCTGAGCAGCCTGGTGGCCAGGAGCGAGTGCCCGCCCAGCGCGAAGAAGTCGTCGTCGGCCGAGACCGGTCCGGCCACGTCCAGCACCTCGCCGAACAGGCCGCAGAGGATCTCCTCTCGGGCCGATCTGGCCGCCCTGCCTCCGGTGGACGACGTGAAGTCGGGTTCGGGCAGCGCGGACCGGTCGAGCTTGCCGTTGACGTTGAGCGGCAGCGCCTGGAGCGTGGTGAAGGCCGCCGGGACCATGTAGTCCGGCAGGGTGGCGGACGCATGGGTGCGCAGCGACGCAGGGTCGAGCGGGCTGTCGGCCACGACGTAGGCCGCCAGCCGGGTGCCGGCTGAACCGTACTCGTACGGCAGCACCACGGCCTGGAGGACGTCGGGGTGGGCGGCCAGGACGGTTTCGATCTCGCCGAGTTCGATGCGGAAGCCGCGCACCTTGACCTGGTGGTCGGTGCGGCCCAGGTACTCGATCCGGCCGTCCGCCCGGCGCCTTGCGAGGTCGCCTGTGCGGTACATCCGCCCGCCATCGGCCGGGGAAGGCCCGGCCGATGCGAACGGATCCGCGACGAACCGCTCGGCGGTCAGTGCGGGGCGGCCGAGATAGCCGCGGGCCAGTCCGGCTCCGCTCAGGTACAGCTCACCGGGGACACCGGGCGGGACAGGCCGCAGACCGGCGTCCAGGACGTGTGCCCGGAGGTTCGACAGCGGTCGGCCGATGAGCGGGCGCGGGTCACCGGAGAGCCGCTGGTGCAGCGCGTCCACGGTGCACTCGGTGGGGCCGTACACATTGAGCACGATGGTGTCGGGTGCGGCGGAGAGCGTGGTCCAGAGGCTCTGGCCGAAGGCCTCGCCGCCGACCATCAGGAGGGCCGGTGGGCAGCGGTCGAGCAGACCTTCGTCGACCAGGCGCTCGGTGAGCCCGGGGGTGACGTCGTAGACGTCGATCCCGGTGTCCTCGGCGTAGCGGACGATCGCGGCGGCGTCGCGGCGCAGGTCGTCGTCGAGTACATGCACTTCGTGACCGGCGACCATCCAGAGCAGCGCTTCAAGGGCTGTGTCGAAGGAGAACGAGGCGGTCTGGGCGAATCTGAACCTCCTCCCCGGGTGGGCCCGCCGGGTGGTGGCGATGGTCTCGTCGCGATGGAAGGCGTACAGGTTGGCGAGGCCGTCGTGGCGGACCACGACACCTTTGGGACGGCCGGTGGAGCCGGATGTGTAGATGAGGTACGCGGCGTTGGCCGGGTGGACGCGGACGGGCGGCGGGTCCGCGGGCCGCTCGGCCCAGGTCCGCTCGCCGGCGTCCAGGACGGGGACGGAAAGGTCGTCGAGCACCTCGGGCAGCGGCCAGCCCTCGTAGGTGAGCACAGCCGCCGAGCGGGCGTCGGCCAGCATATGGGCGATACGGTCGCGGGGGTACTCGGCGTCCAGCGGCAGGAACGCCGCACCGGACTTGAGCACGGCGAGTTCGGCGATCACCGTCTGCACCGAGCGGGGCAGCGCGAGGGCGACCACGTCCTCAGGACCCACACCGGAGGCGATCAGGCCATGCGCGAGGCGGTTGGCGCGCGCTTCCAGCTCGGCGTAGCTCAGCCGGGCTTCGCCGAGTACCAGGGCCGTGAGATCAGGGGTCGCCGCCGCCTGGGCCGCGAAGGCCACCGGGAGGAGCGGCAGTTCGGTGGTCCTGGCCGTGTCGTGCCATTCGGCCAGCGCGGCCCTGCCGGACTCGCCCAGTACGTCCAGCTCGGCGACCGGCAGATGGGGGTCGTCGGCGGCCTGGGCGAGCAGGCGCAGCAGGGCGTCTGCGAGCCGTTCGGCGGTGGCCCGGTCGAACAGCTCGGTGGCGTACTCCAGACCGCCTTCGAGACCGGCCGGGCTGCCGTCCCGGTGGTGGCGCTCGGAGAGGTTGAGCGTGAGGTCGAATGCGGTGCTGGGCAGGCCGAGCGGCTCGTACGCGGCGCGGGTGCCGGGGAACTCGGGACCGCCGCCCGCCGTGTTGTCGAAGGCGATCATCACCTGGAAGAGCGGGTGCCGGGCCAGCGTGCGGAGCGGGTTGAGCTCCTCGACCAGCCGCTCGAACGGAACGTCCTGATGCGCGTAGGCGGCCAGGTCGGCCTTGCGGACCCGGTCCAGCAGCTCGGCGAAGGTGGGCCTGCCGCCGAGGTCGGTACGCAGCACCAGGGTGTTGGCGAAGAAGCCGACCAGCTCGTCGAGGGCCGGGTCGAGGCGGCCTGCCATCGGGGTGCCCATCGGCAGGTCGTCACCGGCGCCGAAACGGTGCAGCAGGGTGGCGTAGGCGGCCTGGAGCACCATGAAGAGCGTGGCGCCGTGCTCGGCGGCCAGGCCCGCGAGCCGTCTGTGCAGGTCCGCGTCCAGCGCCAGCGGGACGACATCGCCGCGATGGCCGGCGACGGCAGGGCGCGGACGGTCGAGCGGGAGCGGCAGTTCGTCCGGAAGTCCTGCCAGTGCCTCCCGCCAGTGGTCGAGTTGGCGGGACAGCTGGGACCGCGGGTCGGTGTCCGCGCCGAGCAGCCGTTGCTGCCAGAGGGTGTAGTCGGCGTACTGCACCGGCAGCGGCTCCCAGTCGGGCACCGAGCGGTCGCGGCGGGCGGTGTAGGCCTCGGCGAGGTCCCGGAAGAGCGGGCGCAGCGACCAACCGTCGCTGGCGATGTGGTGCATCACCAGCAGCAGCACATGCTCATCGGCCGACTCGCGGCGCAGATAGGCGTGCAGTGGTATGTCGACGGCCAGGTCGAAGGTGTGGCCGACCAGCTCCTGCACCGGGCGGTCGGTGACGGTCAGCAGCGGAGCCGGGGGCGCGGGCAGCACCTGCTGGTACGGGACGCCGTCGTACTCGCCGAACACCGTACGCAGCGTCTCGTGGCGGGCGGCGACATCGCCGAGTGCGCGTTCCAGGGCGTCCGCGTCAAGGGGGCCGGTGAGCCGGAGGGCGAGCGTGACGTTGTAGGTGGCGGTGGGGCCCTCGGCCTGGCCGAGGAACCACAGGCGGCGCTGGGCGAAGGAGACCGGCAGGCGCTCGGGCCTGGTTTCGGGGCGCAGCGCGGGCCGGGACGGGTCCGTGGCGAGCCGGGCTGCCAGGGCGGCGACGGTCGGGGACTGGAAGAGATCGCCGATGGCCAGCTCGGCGCCGAGTTCGGTACGCGCCCGGCCGATCAGGCGGGTGGCCAGCAGGGAGTGTCCGCCGAGTTCGAAGAAGTCGTCGTCGATGGTGATGTCGTCGATGCCCAGGATCTCGCCGAAGAGCGTGCACAGGGTGCGCTCGCGCTCGTCGCGCGGGGCGCGGCCGGTGTCGGATGCGCCCAGCTCGGGGGCGGGGAGCGCCCGCCGGTCGACCTTGCCGTTGGCGTTGAGCGGCAGGGCCGGGAGCACGACGACGGCCGAGGGGACCATGTAGCCGGGGAGGGTCTCGGCGGCGAACTGCTTGAGCTCGGCGTCCAGTCCGTGATTCTCACCGAGGGTGGGGCCGGTCACCGAGCAGTAGCCGACCAGCCGGGTGTCCCCGGGGCGGTCCTCGCGGGGGATCACGATGACCTGGCGGACGGCGGGGTGTCGGGACAGCACCGCCTCGATCTCGCCCGGCTCGATCCGGAACCCACGCACCTTGACCTGGCCGTCGACCCTGCCGAGGAACTCGATCGCGCCGTCGGCTCTGCGCCGGACCAGGTCGCCGGTCCGGTACATTCGCCCTCCTTGCCCGCCATCGGGCAGCGGGAGCCCGGCCGGCGCGAACGGGTCGGCGACGAACCGCTCGGCCGTCAGCGCCGGACGACGCCAGTAGCCGCGCGCCAGGCCGGCGCCGGCCACGTACAGCTCACCCGGCACCCCGGGTGGGACGGGCCGCAGCATGGCGTCGAGTACGTACGCGCGCATGTTGTCCAGCGGGGCGCCGATCGGCGGCCGGGGGCCGGCCAGGTCGGCGGGGGCGAGGTGGTGGTGGGTGGCGAAGGTGGTGGCTTCGGTGGGCCCGTAGACATGTGCCAGCAGCAGTTCGGGACAGTGGTCGAGGACACGCCGCATCAGGGTGCCGGAGGCGGCCTCGCCGCCGGTGCAGACGGTCCGCAGGGCACGGAATGTCTCCGGGGACTGCTCGGCGACCAGGTCGAACAGCGCCTTGGTGAGGAAGACGGCGGTGACTTCATGCCGGATGGCGGCGGTGTGCAGGGCCTCGGCGTCCATGTTGCCCGGCGGTGCGACGACCACCGTGCCACCGGACAGCAGGGGTGTCCACAGTTCGTAGGTGGCGGCGTCGAAGGCGTGCGGGGAGTGGAACAGGATCCGCCGGTGGCGGCCGTCCTGCCAGCGGCGGTCGGCGGCGAGGTCGACCACGTCGCGGTGGCGGACCGCGACGCCCTTGGGGATGCCGGTGGAGCCGGAGGTGAACATCACGTAGGCCAGCCGGTCGGGGTGCACCGGGATACCGGGGTCATGCGCCGGGGCTCCCGCCTCGTCGCCGGGCCGGACGACGACGGCGGTGTGCGCGAATCCCGGGTCGGCGCGGTCGGTGAGCAGAACGGGGGCTTCGGTGTCGGCGAGCAGCGCGGCCATCCGCTCCGGCGGCAGACTGGCGTGTATCGGGACGTAGCAGCCGCCGGCCTTCAGCACAGCCAGGGTGGCGACGACCAGATCGACCGAGCGCTCCATCTGCAGGACGACCGGGGACTCCGGGCCGACGCCGGAGGCGATCAGATGGTGCGCCATCCGGTTGGCGCGGGTGTCGAGTTCGGCGTAGCCGAGGCTGCCCCCGTCGTGGACGAGCGCGACCGCGTCCGGGGTACGGGCGGCCTGGGCTTCGAACAGCTCGGGCAGTGAGCCGCGCGGAACGGGCGCGGCGGTGGCGTTCCACTCGTCGGACAGGAGGCGGTGCTCATCAGGGGCAAGGATGTCGAGGGCGCCGATCGGCGCGTCAGGGGCGGCGGCCGCGGCGGTGAGCAGGCGGCCCAGACGCTCGAACAAGGTGGTGACGGTGCCGCGGTCGTAGAGGTCGGCCGCGTATTCGACCGACCCGGCTAGGCCGGCGGGGGCGCCGTCGGGGGTTCGGCGCTCGGTGATGCCGATGTTGAGATCGAACTTGGCGACCCTGAGGCCGAGCGGTTCGGGCTCCGCATCCAGTCCCTGGAGTCCGAGCTCGCCCTCCTCGTGGTTCTGCAGGACGAGCAGGGTCTGGAACAGCGGGTGGCGGCCGAGGGCGCGTACCGGGTTGACCTCCTCGACCAGCCGCTCGAACGGGACGTCCTGGTGGGCGAAGGCGTCGAGCTGGGACTCCCTCACCCGGCTCAGGAGTTCGGCGAAGGAGGGGTCTCCCGAGGTGTCGGTGCGCAGCACCAGGGTGTTGACGAAGAAGCCGACCAGGTCGTTCAGCGCCTCGTCGGAGCGGCCGGCCACTCCGGTGCCCAGGGGGATGTCGGTACCGGCGCCGAGCCGGGTGAACAGCGCGGCGAGTCCGGCCTGGAGGACGGAGAACAGGGTGGAGCGGTGGTGGCGCGCCAGGTCGGCGAGCGCGGTGTGCAGTTCGGGTCCGTAGCCGAACGGAACGGCGTCGGCTGCCCCGGTCGGGGCGGGCGGGCGGGGGCGGTCGACCGGCAGCTCCAGCTCCTCCGGCAGTCCGGAAAGTGCTCCCCTCCAGTAGTCGAGTTGACGGCTCATCAGACTGCCCGGGTCGACCTCGTCACCGAGCAGCTCGCGCTGCCAGAGCGTGTAGTCGGCGTACTGCACCGGCAGCGGCTCCCAGTCGGGGGCGGCTCCGTCCAGGCGGGCGGCATAGGCGGTGGCGAGGTCGCGCAGCAGCGGGCCGAGCGACCAGCCGTCGCCGGCGATGTGGTGGAGCACCACGAGCAGCACGTGCTCGGTGGAAGGGGTGACGGAGTGCGGGGTGGCCGAGGTGGCCGAGGTGGTCAGGGCAGCTGGGGTTGGCGGGGTGGCGGTGAGTGAGAAGACCGTGACCCGGATGGGCAGTTCGGCGCTCAGGTCGAAGGTGCGGGCCGCGGCCCGGTCCCGGAGGCCGGGATAGTCGCCCGGTGCGCAGTCCACCGTCTCGAAGGCGATCTCCGCCTCCGACGACGGCAGGATCCGCTGCACCGGCACTCCCCCGACCACCGGGAACACCGTGCGCAGGGCCTCGTGCCTTGCGACCACGTCCTCCGTCGCCGCGCGCAGCGCGACGACGTCGAGCGTGCCGCGCAGGCGGACCGCGAACGGCAGGTTGTAGAGCGCGGTCGGCCCTTCGATCTGGTCGACAAGCCAGAGACGCTGTTGTGCGTACGAAACCGGGATCACGGTGCTTCCTCTGCTCACGTCACGGCATGGTTGGTGTTCGGGTTGCCTGGTTGCCTCAGGCGAGGACCGCGGTGGTGGGGCGCACCGTGGGCCGACAGTCCAGGAGTTCCACGGGGTGGCCCATCGCGACGGCGATCTTCCGGTCGCCTCGGAACGGGTCACGGCCGTGCGCGCAGAGCACGTTGTCGACCAGCATCACGTCGCCGACCTGCCAGGTCTCGCGAACGGTGGCGGCTTCGTAGGCCGCGTTGAGGGCGTCCACTTCCTCCCGGGAGAGCGGCTCACCGTCGCCGAAACCGGTGTTGAACGGCAGGCCGTCCGGGCCGAACTCGTCGACCATGGCCTCCCGGATGTCCGGGTGGAGCGACCATTCGTTCCAGAAGGCCAGATGGTTGAACCAGACCTCCTCGCCCGTCTGCGGGTGGTGGATGGTGGCCGAACGCAGCTGGCCGGTGCGCAGGTTTCCGTCCGGCTGCCACTCCCAGGTGATTCCGTTCTCCCTGCAGTACCCCTCGACGTCTGCCCGCTCCTCGGTGCCGAAGGTGGTACGCCAGCCGAGCGAGACATAGTCCGAGTAGTTGCGGGTGAGGGTCCAGCCGGAGGCCCGGCCCCGCTCGGCGAGGTGCTCGGGAAGCCCGGCGAGGACCTTGCGGACGTCGGCGGTCGGGGTGGCGCCGCCCGTTTCGGGGGCGGTCAGGCAGGCGAAGAGCAGCCGCCCGGGGAAGGTCAGGGTGTAGCTGTTCTCGTTGTGCATCCGGATCGACTGAGCCGGCGGCAGGTCGGTGGACGAGAAGACGCCGTCGCCGAAGTCGCTGCGCGGGGTGGCCTTCTCCCGGTACGGGGTGGGCTCGGGGATCAGCACATCGCGGACAGCGGCGACATCCGCGGCCTGCGCCACCGGCAGCCCGCGCAGGAAGATCGTGCCGTGCTCGTGCAGGGCGGCGGTCAGTGCCGTCTCGTTCTCACGCAGCCACTCGCAGGCCTCGGCGATGCCGGCGGCAGCCGGGACATGGGTGAGGGCGGGACGGCCGGGGTTCAGCTCCCAGGTCGGCATGTCGACGCTCACCGCTGGTCGAGGGCGGCGAGCAGGCTCGCGGGGCGGATGTCGGTCCAGTTGGCCTCGATCCAGTCGAGGCACTCCTGGCGGGTGGCCTCGCCGTGGACGGTGGTCCAACCGGCCGGCACGTCGATCCAGACCGGCCAGAGCGAGTGCTGGTTCTCGTCGTTGGCCAGGACCAGGTAGGTGGCGTTGTCGTCCTCGAACGGGTTGCTCATGATGGCCTCCGTAGGTGGGTGGTGCTCCGGGGTGCGATTCGAAGGTAGGGGCGCCGTACGGCTGTGAGCGGCACAAGCTCCGGCAGGAGAGCGGCAGTTACCGTGGTGCCGCACTACCCCACGGCCCCGCGCCGAGAGCCTCGGCAGCACCGGTCCGCGTCGTGGTGCCTTCGCGTGACGGTCCGTCGGCCCGCACCGGGAGGATCAGACGGACCGGGCGGACGATCAACGAGGGGTGAGGCGGACCGGGAAGTGGTCGAGGCCGAAGTTGATGATGGAACGGTTGTACTGGACCGACCCGGTCGGCTCGATTCGGGCCGCCCTCGCCAGTGCGGCCGAGTACAGCGCGCTCAACTCCGCCTTGGCGAGTGGCGCACCGATGCAGTAGTGCGCGCCCAGGCCCAGTGCGAGGTGCTTGTTGGGCGAGCGGTCCAGCCGGATCTCCTCGGGTTGCTCGAAGGCTTCCGGGTCGCGGTTGGCGGACCACACCCACACCGCGACCCGGTCGCCGCGGCGGATCTGCCGTCCGCCCAGTTCGATGTCCCGGGTGGCGGTGCGCAGCGTGTGCAGACCCACCGAGGTCCAGCGCAGAAGTTCGTCGACGGCCGAGTCCATGGACACCTCTCCCCGCTGCAACCTCTGCCAGAGGTCGGGGCGCTGGATCAGCGTCTGCAGTCCCATCGCGGCCGTGTGCCGCACCGTCTGGACCCCGCCCACCACGATGTTGTCCAGGTTGAGCACCACGTCCTCGACCGGCAGCAGCCGCCCGCCGACCTTGTACGTGGCCATCATGGAGATCAGGTCGTCGCGCGGGTCCGAGCGGCGCAGCATCACCTGGTGCAGCAGGTAGGGAATCAATTGCTGGTGCCCGGCGCGGCGCTCCTCCGGGGTGCGGCCGAGGAAGGCCACATCGCAGACCCTGACCACCATGTCGCGGTCCTTCTCGGGGACGTCCAGCAGATCGCACATGACAGCGAGCGGAAGCGCGGAGACCACGTCGACCAGGTCCACCTCGCCCTGCTCGACGGCCCGGTCGAAGAGCTCACCGGCCCGTTCCGTGATCGAGCGCGCGGCGCCGCACACACCGCTTTTGGAGAAGAACGGGTTGGCGGGGGCGCGCAGTTCGCGGTGGCGGGGCGGATCGGTGAGGGCCATCATCCGGCCCGATCCGACCGGCACCTTGCCCTCCCCCGCGCCGAGCAGCGAGCCGGACTCCGAGCTGAACACGGCCGCGTTACGCAGGACGTCCGCCGACTCCCGGTAGGTGAGTACGGACCAGACAGGGCCGTCGTCAACGGTGTCGGTGAGATGGACGGAGGCCTCGCGGCGCAGCTCGGCGACCAGCTCCGGGGTGTCGGGCCTGGCCCACAGGTCCGGGTCGGTGAGGTCGATGGTGGTGGTCAGCATGACGGCTCCCTGCGGGCGGTGGCGGAGGAGGCGGATGCCTGACGGCCCGCCAGAAGATTGGTCAGGAGGTCGACCGGCCCGGCCTGGCCGACGGTGGCGAGCAGGTGCCCACCGGGGACGACGCGGTGGGTGAAGGCACCGCGGGTGTGAGCGGCCCATCCGGTGAGGCCGGTGGTGGCAAGCATCGGGTCGTCGGCTCCGGCGAGCGCATGGAGGGCGGAGCCGATCGGCGCGTGCGGCCGATGGCGGTAGGTGGCACAGACGGCGAGGTCGGCTCGGATGGTGCCGAGCGCGAGTTCGACCAGGTGGGGATCGGCTCGCACCAGCTCCTCCAAGCCGGTGAGTCTGAGGAGTTCGGCCGCGTCCAAATCCCTGGACTCGCGCTGGGTCCACTCGGCTGGGGATGGCGCGCCGACCGCGACCACCAGTTCGGGTCGGCGGTCGGCGGGCAGTGCGCGGGCGACCTCATAGGCGAGCAGGGCGCCCAGACTCTGTCCGTAGAACCCGAACCTGCCGCCGTCGCCGCCGGTCAGGTGCGGGGACAGAGCCTCAGCGACGGCGGCCACCAGAGCGTCGAAGTCCGGCGGCATCGGGTGCCGGCTGCGACCGCCCCGGGCCGGCGGGCGCAGCGCCCAGACCTCGGCGACGGGGGCGATGGCCCGGGCGAGCGGGGTGTAGGCAGTGGCATCCCCGCCGGCGTGCGGGAAGCAGAACAGCCGGAAGGGGCGGTGGGGTTGGGGAGCCGGGACGAGGAGCCAGTCGCCTTCGGCCCGGGGGCGGACACTGCGTGCGGCGGGGCTGTTGAGGGGGGCGGTCGATCCGGTCATCGGACGGCCTCACGGCGGGCGGTGAGGCTCGGGCGGGCGGCCGCTGGACCAGCCGCGGCGGCCCGGCGGACGGCGGCGGTGAACTCGGCCAGGTCGGCGGCATCCAGCAGGTGGCGGAGCTGGAGTTCGACGTCGAGCTTGCGGCGCAGCAGGTGGACGATGCGCAGGGCGGCGAGCGAGTGACCCCCGAGGGAGAAGAAGTCGTCGGTCGGCTCGACGCGGGAGACGCCGAGTACGGTGCGCCAGACCTCGGTGATCTGCTCGTCCAGGCCCGGTTCCGTCGCTTCCGCTGCCGCTTGCGAAGCGCCGGGCGACTCGACGTCGGCGGCGACGCCCGTCACCATGGCGGGCAGTGCGCGGTGGTCGACCTTGCCGTTCGGGGTGAGCGGAAGGGCGTCCAGCACGGTCACGGTGGACGGCACAAGGTGCCCGGGCAGCGTGCGGCGCAGCTCGGCGAGCAGTTCGGCGGGACGGACCGCCGCACCCGTCACATAGCCGGCCAGTCGCTGATCCCCCGGCGCGGCCTCGTGCACGGTGACCGCGGCGGCGGTCACCCCGGCCGCGGCGCTCAGCGCGTGCTCGACCTCGCCCAGTTCGATACGGAAGCCGCGCAGCTTGATCTGGCGGTCCACCCTGCCGACGTACTCCAGGAGGCCGTCGGCGGAGCGGCGGGCCTGGTCACCTGTGCGGTACATGCGGGCGCCGGGCTCCGACGCGAACGGGTCCGCCACGAAACGGCCCGCGGTCAGCTCCGGGCGGCCCTGGTAGCCGTGTGCCAGGCCGGGCCCGGCCAGATACAGCTCGCCGACCGCCCCGGTGGCTGTCACGGGAGCGAGCCGGTCGTCCAGCAGGTGGGCGCGGACGCCGGGCAGCGGCTCGCCGAGGTGCGGGCCGGAACCGGCGATCGGGGTGGTGATCGCGTCGACGGTGCATTCGGTGGGCCCGTACAGGTTGAGCGCGTCGAAGCCGCCGTCGGCCAGTTCGCGCCAGGTCCGCTCGGGTACCGGCTCGCCGCCCATGAACAGCCGCGGGACTCGGGTACCGGTCAGCGGCTCGCGGAGCAACTGCCAGTGCGAGGGTGTCAGGTCCAGGTCGGTGACGCCGTGTTCGGCGAGCAACCGCGCGAGGCCCACCGGTTCGGCTCTCCGGGCGTCATCGATCACCACCAGCGTGTCGCCCCGGCAGATCCGGATCCACTGCTGCACGGAGGCGTCGAAGGAGACACTGGCGTTCCAGGCGACGACGCCCGGCTCCGGCCGGTAGGCGCCGCTGAGTTCCAGGGCTGCGGCGAGGTCGGCGACGGCTCCGTGCGGGACTTCCACGCCTTTGGGGCGGCCGGTCGAACCGGAGGTGTAGATGACATAGGCGGAGTCGAGCGGGTGCGGGGTGGACTCGGCCGCGTGAACGTCGGTGCCGGGACCTGCCGGGTCGTCGGCGTCCGGGCGCAGCACCGCGACGCCGTCCGGGACGGGCGGTGCGGTTTCGGCGCTGACCACGGCGGTGAGGCGGGCGTCGGCTGCCATGAAGGCGATCCGCTCGGCCGGGTACGCCGGGTCGAGCGGGACGTACGCGGCTCCGGCACGCCAGGTGGCGAGCAGCGCGACCGGCAGGTCGGCGGTTCGTGCCAGGTGGATGCCGACCCGGTCGCCGCGCCGGACGCCGGACGCCCGCAAGGCGGCGGCCAGGGTGGCGGTGCGGCGGTCCAGGGCCGCGAAGTCGAGGCTGCCGTCGACGGCGTGCACGGCGGCCCGCCCGGGGTGGGCGGCGCAGACGGCGCGGAGGCGGGTCAGCAGGTCGGCGGCGGGGGCCGGGGCGGGTGCGGGGGTGGAGATGGTGGCGTACGGTTCGGCGAAGGTGGTCATGCGAGGACACTCCTCGGTGCTTGGCGGTCTGGATGGTCGGTTCGCTGTGGGTGGCTGTGGCATCGGAGGGGGACGGTGACCGGTGTCTGCGGCTGTACCGTCCAGGGCGGTGGTCCGGACACGTGTCTCAGCCTCGGCCGCGGTGCCGGCTGCACCGGCCTGTCGGATGGGCGGGGGTGCTGGATGGGCGGGTTCCGGTGAGCGGATTTCGGTGATCGGGTCGGGCGAGTGGAACCGGCGGCGCCGCGTGGCGGGGAACACATGGCGGGGACTACGGGGCCCGACCGGGGTGACCGGTGGTATCCGGCAGGCAGCGCCTCGACCAGCGGGCCCACCGCGTGGCCCGCGTCGAGTGGCTGCGCCGGGCGGGCGGGGCATCGGGTGGAACGAGCAGGCGGCACAGAGGCGTCAGGGCCGGCGCGACGGGCAGACCCACCCCTCCGGCACCGCCCACGAGGCGAAACGGACGGTGGATCGGACGGGAGCGGCGTACGGTCCCGAACGGCCCCGCCTCGGCCGGAAGCACGAGCAGCCAGGGCGAGCGGTGGGCGTCCGGCCGTGCCGGGGCGACGGCTGTTGTCCCCCGGACCCGATCGGGCTGCCGGGCTCGGCGCGCGTCGGAGGGATCGGCCGGAACCGGGCCTCCGGCGCGTGGCCGGCGTATGGGACCGCCGGTGCCTGGCTGTCGAGGAACCGGCCCTCCGGCGCGCTGCCTGTCCGTCGGGCACCGACGAAATGCGCCGGTGCCACGTGCCACGTGCCCGATGCCACGTGCCCGATGGCACGTCAGACCTCGGCGGCCAGTCGCGCCAGCGCGTCCTCGTAGGCGTCGATGAACTCCTCAGCCGTGGTGTCGTCCACCAGCGCGCGCTGGTGGTCCACGGCGAGCAGCACGCGCTGCGAGACCGGGTCCTGGATCAGCGAGGCGCCGAAGGCGAAGCTGTTGGGCTCGTGCCGCAGGGTGGGCTCACAGCCGATCCTGCTGTCCTCGATCCGGGCCGCGCTGAGTCGGCCCAGCGCGTGGAACCGCAGATAGCCGAACTGGCTGTCGAGCGCGGTGTCGGCCATCATCCTGGCCAGCCGGGCGAAGGGCACCCGGCGGTGCGGCATCATGTCCAGCTCCTCCCGGTGCACGTGCCGTACCAGGGTGATCAGGTCCTCGTCGGGCTCGGCGACCAGCGGGACCGTGTTCAGGAACAGGCCGTACACCTCGGTACCGCCGAACCGCTCCAGTCGGCCGTTCATCGCCAGCCCCGTGGTGACCTGGCGGCGCCCGGTGATCCGGGCGAGGGCGTGCAGATGGGCGGCGAGCGCGACCGACTTGACCGGGACGGCGAGTGCGTCGGCGACCGCGCGCAGCCGACCCGGGGCCTCGGGCAGCACCCGTTCGACCGTGCGCGGCAGTTCGTGGACGTGCTCGCTGCCGGGCCAGAGCTGCCCGGTGGCTCCGTCGAGCCGCCGTTGCCAGTACGCCAGTGACTCCTGGTCGGCGGCGGCGGCTCGCTCCACGGCGACGAAGTCCCGGAAGGCGGTGCGCAGTGGCGGGTTGGGGGCGGAGACCGGATCGGCGGCGATGGCGGTGTGGCGTTCGAGGATCTCGGTGAGCAGGGAGGTGAAGCTCCAGCCGTCGAGGATGGCGTGGTGCTCGGAGATGGTCAGCTGGAAGGCGTCGTCGGCCAGCCGCTGCACGGTGATCCGGAACAACGGCGGTTCGGCGAGGTCGAAGGGCCGGTCGCGGTGGCTCTCGAAGACATCGCGTATCCGCTCGTCCTGCGCATCCACCGGCAGCGTACGCAGGTCCGCGAACTCGACCGGGGCGGGCAGTGTGCCGTGCACCAGCTGGAGCGGTTCGCCGTATCCGGAGAGGTCGAGGCCGGTGCGCAGGACTGCGTGCCGGGCCATTGCGTCGCCGACCGAACGGCGGAACGCGGTGGTGTCGAGAGTGCCGGTGATCCGATACGAGTTGACGTTGTGGTAGCTGTCGGTGCCCCCGGCGACCTCCATGTGGAAGACCATCGAGAGCTGCATCGAGACCATCGGGTAGGCGTCGCTGATCCCGGGCGGCAGCTCATCCCGGTCCTCGTCGGCGATCAGCGCGAACGGCCGGTCCGCACCGGGGTGGACATCCACCGGACGGGACAGCGGCAGCAGTTCGGCGACGGTCGGCGCGTTGAAGACATCCCGCAGTGTGACCTGCCAGCCGCGGTCGTGCAGTGCCCCGGCCAGCTGGACGGCTCGGATGGAGTCCCCGCCGAGTTGGAAGAAGTCGTCATGGACACCGATCCCGGCGACGCCGAGCACCTCGGTCCAGACCGCGGTGAACAGTTCCTCCTCCGGTGTGCGCGGCTCGACATGACCGCCGCCGGAAGTGGGTACGGCTCGGTCGGGGTCGGGCAGCGCGGACCGATCCACCTTGCCGTTGACGGTGAGCGGCAACGCGTCGAGCGGGGTGAAGCTCGCCGGGATCATGTAGTCGGGCAGTGAGCGCCCGAGGAAGTCCCGCAGGTTCTCCGGCCCGGCGGCCGAGCGTCCGGTGATGTACGCGGCCAGCCGGTCCTCGTGCACGGTGACCACGCATGCGTCCACCTCCGGGTGGGCGGCGACGGCGTTCTCGATCTCGCCGAGCTCGATCCGGAATCCGCGCAGCTTCACCTGGAAGTCCGCCCGGCCGACGTACTCGAGACCGCCGTCCGGCAGCCGTCTGGCCACGTCACCGGTCCGGTAGAGCCGAGCGCCGGGCGGGCCGTACGGGTCGGCGACGAACCGGCCCGCCGTGAGACCGGGGCGGTCCCAGTAGCCGTGTGCGAGGCTGCCGCCGCCGATGTACAACTCGCCGGGGACACCGGGCGGGCAGGGGCGCAGCCAGTCGTCAAGGACGAGCGCGGTGAGGTGCGGCATGGGTCCGCCGACCAGGCTGCGTTCGAAGCCCGCCCCGCCCGCGGCGACATCGTGGACGGTGACGTGGACAGTGGTCTCGGTGATGCCGTAGAGGTTGCAGAGCCGCGCCGGCGGCAGCGGGGCGAGTTCATGCCAGCGCTGCACCACACCCGGGTCGAGCGCCTCGCCGCCGAGCATGATCCACCGAAGCTCGGGCAGGGCACGCGGATGACGGCGCAGCGCGGGTTCGAGCTGCCGTAGCGCGGATGGGGTGAGGCAGAGGTGGGTGACCCGCTCCGCTTCGAGCAGACCGGCGAACTCGTCGGGCGAGCGGCTTGTGAGGTGGGGCACGACGACCAGGCGGGACCCGTGCAGCAGGGCGCCCCAGAGCTCCCACACCGTCCAGTCGAAGGCGTAGCTGTGGAACAGGGTCCAGACCGTGTCCGGGCCGAAGCCGAAGTGGTCCCGGCCCGAGTCGAGCAGACGGCTGACGTGTTCGTGGGCGACGGCGACGCCCTTGGGGCGGCCGGTGGAGCCTGAGGTGAAGATGAGGTAGGCGATATCACCGGGGCGCCCGGTGCGGGAGGGCCGGTTGGGCGACTGGGCGGCGATCTCCCCTGCCCGGGCAGTGAGGTCGAGGGTTCCCCAGGGCCCGTCCGGGGCGCGCTCGGGCCGGTCGGTGATGACCAGGCTGACGGCGGTGTCGCCGAAGACCAGGGCGGCCCGGTCGGCCGGTGCGGCGAGGTCGACCGGCACATAGGCGGCGCCGGTCTTGAGCACGGCCAGGATGGCGACCGGCACGGCGGCGGTGCGCTCGAGCAGCAGGCCGACCCGGTCTCCGGGGCGCACCCCGCAGGCGAGCAGGGTGTGTGCCAACCGGTTCGCACGGCTGTCGAGTTCGGCATAGTCGAGGGTGCCGTCGTGGTCGCTCACGGCGGGCCGCTCGGGGTACACGTCGGCGGCACGTTCGAAGAGGTGGTGCAGGCAGTCGCCCGGAGCGAGCCGGGCAGGGCGGTGCGGCGGTCCGGCGGAGGTGAGTCGGAGCACCGTGGCGTCCGGGTCGGCGAGGGCGGCGTCCAGCAGGGCGGCGTATTCGGCGGCGAGCCGGCGCACGGTGCCGGGGTCGAACAGATCGCTGCTGTATTCGGCCTCGCCGCGCAGCTCACCGCCGCCGCTGCCTTCGAAGACGGACCAGGTGAGATCGAACTTGCTGGTGCCGTTGGAGCGGACGGTGCGCACGGCGGTGGCGTCGCCGAGCGCGAGCGGCGCCCGGTCCTCGGTGTGGGCACCGAACACGACCTGGACCAGGGGCGGGTGCTGCGGGGTACGGGTGGTGCCGAGCATGTCGACCAACTGGTCGAAGGGGACGTCCAGATAGCCGAATGCGTCGAAGGCGCTGTCCTGGATGTCGGCGAGCAACGCGCGGAAGGTGGCGCCCGGGGCGAGCCGTACGCGTATCGGCAGCAGATTGACGAAGTAGCCGAGCAGATCGGCGAGTTCCGGGCGGCCGCGAGTGGTGACCGGGGCACCGACGAGCAGATCGTCGGCTCCGGTCCAGCGGCCCATCAGCAGCGCGAAGGCGCCGAGTTGAACGGTGAAGGGCGTGACACCCTCCGCCTCGGCGAGCACCCTGACCCGGGCCGCCGCGCCAGGGGCGAGGTCGAACGGCTCCGTGGCGCCGGCCTGGCTGCGCTCGGCGGGCCGCGGCCGGTCGCCGGGCAGTTCCAGCAGGGTCGGGGCTCCGTCGAGGCTCTGCTTCCAGTGGGCCAGGTGCTCCTCGTAGGAGGTGTGCTGCTCCTCCTGCGCCCAGTCGGCGTACTGGGTCCGCAACGGTTCCAGGACGGGTGCGCGCTGCTCACTCAACGCGGCGTACATCTCGCCGAGTTCGGTGTCGAAGAGCTCGGCCGACCAGCCGTCCCAGATGATGTGGTGGACCACGAACAGCAACGTGGTGCGCTCGTCCGCGAGCCGGAACGCCTCGGCGCGCAGCAGCGGTCCCGTACCGAGGTCGAACGGTTCAGCGGACCGTTCGGCGATCAACTGCTCCAGGCGGTCGTCCCGTCGGGTCTCGGGCAGCCCGCGGAGGTCGGTGACGGCGAGTGGCACGGTGAGTCCGGCGTGGACACGCTGGCGGGGGCCGTCGGGGTACAGGGCGAAGGTGGTGCGCAGCGTCTCGTGCCGCGCGGCCACGCCGTCCAGTGCCCGCCGGAGCAGCGTGAGATCGAGCGGGCCGGTGATGTCGTACGTCCAGGGGGTGGTGTAGGTGGCGGTCTGCGGATTCCAGCGGTCGAGGAACCACAGGCCGCGCTGGAGGCCTGAGACCGGCGCGGTGCGGGCCGTGCCCGGTTCGTCGGACGCCGAGGTCTCCGGGTCGACGGACCGGGCGGCGGCAGCGACCGGGGCGGCCGACAGGGCGACGGGGGGAGCGGCCGCAGGCGCTGTCGGCATGCCGGCCGACGGCCCGTCGGGCAGTTCGCCCGAAGGGGAGGCCTGGGTGGTGGTCGGCGGCGCGGCAGGCAGGTCGGCGGATGGGCTCACGGCCTTGTTCCCTTCGGTCGGGTGGGTCGGCTGACGGTCGGACGGGCTTGCGGCTGCACCGGAGGCGGCTTCATCGCGCGGCCAGACGTTCGGCGATGGCGCCGATCGTCCGGCCGCGGAACACCGCCTGCGGTGGGACCCGGGTGCCGGTCTCCCGGGAGAGCCGCATGGCGACCCGCACGGCGGCCAGCGAGTCGCCGCCGACCCGGAAGAAGTCGGCGTCGGGACCGAGCGCGTCGGTCAGTTTCAGCACAGCCCGGACGGCTTCGGCCACCAGTCGCTGCTCCGGGGTCAGGACGTCGGCCGGGGCCGCCTCCGGGCGCTCGGCGGGGGCGGGCAGGGCCCTGCGGTCGGCCTTGCCGTTGGAGTTGAGCGGCAGCGCGTCCAGTACGTCACAGGTGGCGGGCACCATGTGCTCGGGCAGGAGCCGCGCCAGATGGTCGAGCAGCGCGTCCTGGACCGGCACCGGCGCTCCGGCGGTCGCGGTCACGTATGCGGCGAGCCTGCGGTCTCCCGGGGTGGGCTCGTGGATGGTGACGACGGCCTCCCGTACGGACGGGTGGCGGGTGAGCGCGTCCTCGATCTCCCCGGGCTCGACCCGGAAACCGCGGATCTTCATCTGGTCGTCGATCCGGCCGGTGATGTCCAGCACCCCGTCCGCAGTGCGGTGGCCGAGGTCGCCGGTGCGGTAGAGCCGCTCGCCCGGCGCACCGAACGGGGAGGCGACGAACCGCTCCGCGGTCAGCCCGGGTCGGCCGACGTACCCGAGGGCGAGACCGCCACCGGACGCGTACAGCTCACCGGTGGTGCCGTCAGGGACGGGGCGCAGCCGCTCGTCGAGTACGTGGATCGCCTTGCCGTGCAGCGGGTGCCCGATCGGGATGGCGGCACCGGAAGCGTCCTCCCCGGTGGCACGGTGGCAGGTGGTGAAGCCGAGGCTTTCGACCGGGCCGTAGCCGTTGGCGACGGCCAGGTCGGGCCACTGTTCGAGTGCCTTGCCGACATGGGTGACGGAGGCTCGCTCACCAGCGGTGAACGCCACCCTGAGGTCGTCGTAGGTCTCCGGGAACTCTTCCAGAAGGAAGTTGAACAGGCTCGCGGAGAGCTGGAGTTGGGTGACGCCGTGCCGACGGGTGAGTTCGCTGACCGCCTGCGGTTCGGGCCGCTGGCCGGGCTGGAGCACGCACATCCCGCCAAAGGCGAGTGCCCCGTACAGCTCCAGGGCGAAGGCGTCCCAGGAGACCGGGGAGCACTGGAGCCACACCTCGTCGGGGCCGAAGCGGGCGTAGTCCTGGCCCAGGTACGTGGTGGTGAGGGCGCGGTGCGGGACGGCCACGCCCTTGGGGCGGCCGGTGGAGCCGGAGGTGAACATCACGCAGGCGAGGTCGGCACCGGTGACCGTCAGACCGGGGTCATGGCCGGGGCAGGCTTCGACGGCTGCGGCTTCGGCGTCCAGGTCGAGGTGGTGGGCGACCGGGAACGGCGGGCTCGCGTCCCGGTGGGTGACCAGCAGGGCGGCGCCGCTGTCCGCACAGGCACCGGCCAGGCGTTCGGCCGGGAAGTCCGGGTCGAGCAGGGTGTAGCCGGCGCCGGTCTTCAGCGCCGCGAGCAGGGCGACGACCAGGTCGGGTCCGCGCTCGACCAGGATGGCGACGGTGTCGCCGCGACCGATGCCCAGGCCGCCACCGAGGTGGTGGGCGAGACGGTTGGCGCGCTCGTTCAGCGTGCCGTAGTCGAGGCTCTCCGCACCGGAGACCAGGGCGACTGCGTGCGGCTGCCGGGCCGCCCGGTCCTCGAACAGCGTGTGCACGGGCGTTTCGACAGCGGCGGCAAGGGTGCCGAGCCAGGCTTCGCACAGCGCGGCCATGGTGGCGGGGTCGAACAGGTCGGAGTCGTATTCGAAGCGGCCGGTGAAGTCGGTGCCCCGGTCGTCGACGGAGATCGACAAGTCGAAGCGGGAGACCGGGTTGGAGTGCAGCTCGCGGGTGACCTCGGTGCCGCCGATGGCCAGCGGGCGGGTGTCCAAGGGGTGCAGCTCCAGCAGCACCTGGCAGAGCGGGTTGCGGTCATCGGTGCGGTCGTCGGGACGCTGCTCCATCACGGCGCCCGCGATGGCGTCGAACGGCGCCTCCTGGTGGCGGTACCCGCCGATCGCCACCTCGCGGACGTGCCGGACCAGCTCACGGAAGTCCATGCCCTCGTCCAGTCGTACCCGCAGGGGCAGCAGGTTGACGAAGTAGCCGATCAGTGCGTCGAGTTCGGCTCTTCCGCGGACGCTCACCGGGGAACCGAGCACCATGTCGCGCCGACCGGTGCGGCGGTGCAGGGTGAGCGCGAGTCCGGCGAGCAGCACCATGTACGGTGTCGCGTCCTCGCTGCGGGCTAGTGCCCGGACGGCTTCGGCGACCGCGCGCGGCATCGCGAAGCGGTGGAAGGCGCCTCGGAAGGCCTGCGCTTCGGGACGGGGCCGGTCGGCGGGGAGCACGGGCTCCGTCGGCGCCTCGCACAACTGCTCGCGCCAGTAGTCAAGCTGCCGTTCGGCGGTTCCGTCGTGCTGCTGCCAGCTGCTGTAGTCGGCGTACTGTACAGGGAGTTCGGGCAATCCGGCGGGACAGCCGGTGGACAGGGACTCGTACAGGGCGGCCACTTCGGCTTCCAGGACCGGTAGCGAACCCTCGTCCCAGACGATGTGGTGGCAGAGCAGCAGCAGGGTGGATGTGTCGCCGGTGCGATAGAGACAGGCGCGGACCAGCGGGCCGGTCTCCAGGTCGAACGGCACCAGCGCGGCCTCGGAGAGCAGGCCGTCCACGGCGTCGGCATCGGTCTCCACGACGGTGAACGGCAGTTCCACCGAAGCGTGGACCACCTGCCGGGGGCCGTCTTCGCCCAGTTCGAAGGTCGTGCGCAGTGCTTCGTGGCGGTCGATCACGCCCGCCAGGGACCGGCGGAGCAGCTCCGGGTCGACCGGTCCGGCGAAGCGGAACACCCAGGGCACGTTGTAGGTCGGCGCGCCCGGATTCCACTGGTCGAGGAACCAGAGACCGCGCTGGAAGTGCGCGAGCGGCGCCTCGGTGGCGCCCGTCCGGGTCAGCTCCTGGCGTTCGCCGCCGTCCGATGCCGCGGTCACCGCGGCGGCGAACTCGGCGAGGGTCGGGGCGTCGAAGATGGTGTACGGCGAGATCATGCCGAAGGCGTCGAAGACCCGCCCGACGACACGCACTGCGGTGAGCGAATCCCCGCCCAGATGGAAGAAGTTGTCATCGGCGCTGACTTCGGTCACTCCGAGCACGTCGGCCCAGACGGCGGCGATCAACTGCTCGGCGGGGGTGCGCGGCGGGCGCCGGCCCACGACCGGGGCGGCAGGCGGGGCCTGGGGCTCGGGAAGCGCCGCGCGGTCCACCTTGCCCCCGGCAGTCAGCGGGAAGGCGTCCAGCGGGGTCACGGTCGCCGGGACCATGTGCTCGGGCAGCCGCTCGGACAGGTAGGCGCGCAGCGCGGCGGGATCGGATGCGCTGCCGGTCGTGTACGCGGCGAGTCGGCCCTCGTGCGCCACGACGACCGCTGCGGCGATGTCCGGGTGCGCGGCGAGCACCTGCTCGATCTCGCCGGGCTCGACGCGGAATCCTCGGACCTTCACCTGGTGGTCCACGCGGCCGATGAACTCCAGCGCGCGTTCATCACCGGCATCGGTTCCCGCATCGGTACCGGTGTGCGCATCGCTACCCGTATGCGCATCGGACCGGATACCGGACCGCCGGACCATGTCACCGGTGCGGTACATCCGGGCGCCCGGCTCCGCCACGAACGGGTCCGCGACGAACCGGGCGGCTGTCGATCCCGGACTGCCCTGGTAGCCGGAGGCCAGCAGCGGCCCGCCGATGTACAGCTCGCCGGACGTACCGGGCGCCACCGGCCGCAGCCGGTCGTCCAGCACATAGGCCCGGCGGTCGCCGAGCGGGCGGCCGATAGGGACGGAGTCGTACTCCCCCGCGGTCGGCTGCGCCAGTTCGTGGACGGTGGCGGTGACGACGGTCTCGGTGGGCCCGTAGGCGTTGAGCAGCGGCACACCGGTGGCGGCCCACCAGCCGGAGGCGGCGTCGGGGTGGAGCCGGTCGCTGCCGGAGATCATCAGGCGGAGGGCACCCGGCGGACGGCTGTTCTGGCGCAGCGCGGCCACCACCTCCTGGAAGTAGCCGGCGGCGAGGTTCGCCACGGTGACACCCTCGACGTCCAGCAGCTCCAGCAGGGCGGCGGGGGCGAGCAGTTGCTGCTCGGGGACGAGGACGCAGGCGCCGACCGAGAGTGCGGTGAGCACCTGTTCGAGAGCCACGTCCACGGTCGGGCGAGCGAAGTGGAGCACCACGTCGTCCTCGGTGAGGCCGAAACGCTCGACGGCGGCGGCCAGATGGCCGGCCAGCACGGCGAGCGGCACATGGACGCCCTTGGGGCGACCGGTGGTGCCGGAGGTGTAGATCAGGTAGCCCGCAGCGGAGTCACGGGCACAGCTGCCCGGGTCCGGTCCGTTCACGGGTCCGGCGGGGTCCCGGACGGCCGTCGGCTCATCTGACGCGAGCAGTTCGCCGTCGGTGTAGGAGAGGGTCGCTCCGGCGTTCTCGCGGATCCAGCGGTTGCGCTCCTCGGGTGCCTCCCGCTCAAGTGGCAGGTAGGTGGCACCGGCGCGCAGGGCGGCGAGCAGACCGACCACGTGGTCGAGCCGGTCCCGGCCGGTGACGGCCACCGTCCGTCCGGGGGCGATCCGGGCGGCGAGGGCTCCGCTCAGCTCGTCCAGCTCCCGGTAGGCGACGGTCCGGGAACCGAGCCGTAGGGCTGGGCGGTCCGGGAACCGGTGTGCGACGGATATGAAAGGGAGATCGCGAGATTCCATCATCCAACCCCGATGAATTGACGACGCTGCGGGTGGTCGTCTCGAAAATATGGCGGTGTATCGGCGCCGATCGGCAGAAAGCCCGGAAGACCGTCGGCAGTTTCAACTGCCGGTCCAACGGCGCAAGTCACGGAAAGCGGTACAGCCCGCCGGGATGTGCTCGAACGCCCCGGCGGGCTCAAGGGCCAAGGGCCAAGGGAGACCCCATCCATCTGACGCCGCACGCCGATCCACCGGGATTGCGGACAGCCCTTAGGGAACCGGCTTAGGACGTGTTGCGAAAGTAGCTCCGTCCGCCCCGCAGGGCGGGGCCTGCGGCGTCTGGTGCGTGCGATCGCAAGGCGGAGGATCATCCTCGTACTGGACGTACTTGGATGACTCCGACAACGCAGCGAGCGTGCGTGCCAGGCGTCGCGGGTCAGGAGGGACTTTCGCAACACGCCCTGGGCCGGTAGTGCCTTGTCAGCCGGTCACGGTTATTCCGGGAAAGTCAGGGGACCATATGTCGTCCCGGTCCAATGCGGTCGGTGCGTATTTCCCGAGCGCACTGATCAGCAAGCGGAGTTCGAGCGCGAGGCACTCCGCGAAGCGGATCAGCCCGGCCTGCGGGTCCTCGGCCGCGGCGAGCAGTGCAGCTCTGCCCAGCCCCACGGCGCGGGCGCCGAGCGCCAGGCTCTTCACCGCACGGCCGCCCTCCCAGATCCGTCCGGAGACCAACAGGCAGGGCAGCGACCCCGCCGCCGCCAGCCGACGCAGGCACTCTGCCACCGGCAGCCCGACCTGGTCGGGGAAGATCCCCGGCGCCCAGCCGGTGCCCCCTTCGGCGCCGTCCACCGTCACTGCGTCCGCTCCGGCCTCGGTGGCCACCCGAGCGGCATCGGCGACGTCCCGGCCGGGGTGCAGCTTCACCCAGATCCGGGCGCGGGGGAAGTTGTTGCGCATCAACCGGATCTGCTGGCGCAGGATCTCCGCCGTGAAGGTGCCGGGAGTGCTGGAGCGCAGCACCCTGCC